>NZ_CBCOON010000002.1:0-390624 GCF_965111625.1 Streptococcus sp. Marseille-Q6504 | reverse complement strand
TTTTTCAGATTTTTTCATCTTGAAATGTATTATTCTGTAATTTCAAGCAAATTTTCATCGACCAATTTCGCACCAAGTGTATTCTTAAAATGTCCAAGTGCAAAGGCATGATTTTCAGGCCAAATGGATGCAACTGCTGGTTTGACAACTTCTATCTGATAACCAAGATTATAAGCATCAATGGCCGTATGCAAGACACAGATATCTGTAAGAACTCCTGTCAAAATGACTGTATCTACTCTACGCTCTCTGAGACGGATATCCAAATCTGTTCCAGAAAAGGCCGAGTAATGACGTTTATCCATCCAGAAAACACGACTGTCTCCAGCATGCTCCTTATAGAACTCGGCTAGCTTGCCATACAAGTTTCGTCCACTAGTCCCAATAATATTATGTGGAGGGAATAGTTTACTTTCAGGATGAAAAACATCATTTTCTTCATGAGCATCGATGGTAAAAAAGATATAATCTCCACGTTCAAAAGCCTTTTGGGTCACCCCATATATATCATCAGATATTGCTTGAGCTGGAGCGCCTGCAGTCAGTTTCCCATGATCCGCTACAAAATCTTCTGTATAGTCAATAGATATTAAAGCCTTAGCCATTAATAGTCCCTCTTTTTCACTTCTTCAAAAATATCTGGAATGAGAACTTTGAGATAAGTTCCTTTCATACCAAGAGAACGACTCTCAATAATCCCTGCAGATTCGAGTTTACGAAGGGCATTAACAATTACAGAACGAGTGATACCGATACGGTCTGCAATGACTGAAGCTGTTAATTGACCTTCATTACCATTTAATTCAGCTAGAATAGCCGATACTGCTCTAAGTTCAGAGTAAGAAAGGGTATTGACCGCCATAGTTACAGCCGTACGACGACGAATATTTTTCTCATCTTCCTCACGTTGGAAGTTCAAGAGTTGAATTCCTACTACTGTACTGGCAATCTCAACCAGAATCAAATCATCTTCTTCAAACTTTTTATCATTACGCCAAATAATCAAAGAACCCAAGCGAATCCCTGAGACATGAATTGGAGCAATCGTTGTCAAACCATCTGGAAAATCAGAACGACTCTCAGTTGGGAAAATTGTCAAATCATGCTCTACTGGAAGATTGGCCTCCGTATCGTAGATCATGTTCGCACCTTGCACATAATCTTCTGGGAAAGTCTTTGATTGGAAGAATTGCTCTACTCGGTCATTATTAGTTTTGTAGCGCATAAAGTAGCCCAACAAACGACCCTTGCTATTCACAATACAAGCGTTACAGTCAATAATATCTGCTAATTGACGTGTAATGGCATTATAAGGAAGCTCATCTTGTAATTGCTCCTCCGAACGCTTTAAGATTGATGTGATTTTTCTTGTTTTTTCTAATAAATGTGCCATTTTTTACCTCGCATATAATCGCCTCCATTATAACATAGAAAATTCTTTATTTCAATAATTATCTGAAAATTGCTTATTGAATTGCAATTCAAGTGTATTCGAAAATTTTTCCTATTTTTTTATTATTTTCTTATTGACAGCTTCCTGATTTTTTGATAGAATAATATTACAAGATAACAAATTTATAAATACAAACTTCTCGTATTACTTTTTCATATGACTCTCGGTCTCCTTATATATAAAAGCGATCCACCTCAGTGAACCGCTTTTTTTGTTATTTATCTCCTTTGTTACGAATAACAAAGCCTGTTTTCTTCTCGCTTGAAGTATTGCGTGGTTTTTTAGTATCCTTGCGGTAACGCTTCTCTTTATCAAAGCGATCCTTTGAACGTCCACCTTTACGATAGTCATTACGACGTCCATTTCCACGGCGATCACGGTCTCGACGGTCATCTCCACGACGGCCTCCTCGACCACCCTTGCCTTTGCCACCAAAGCCACCACCAGATGGTTTAAATGGTAAAGGTTTTTCACGTGCAATCTCAACCTCAGGAAGACTATCTGGGTCTTGAACTGTTAAGCTGAGGATATACATGGCCAATTCTTCTGGGCTGAATTCTGAGGCCAATTGACGAGCATCCTTGCCAAACTTCTCAAAGTTACTACGAATCTCCTCATTCGCAAAATCACGTTCAATTTTCTTAAGAGCTACTTGCTTCTTAGCTTGGAAGGCTTCTTCTGCACTTGCAGGTTTAAGACCTTTCATACGTTTCTTAGTCAAGTTCTCAATGATTTGTAGATAACCCATTTCATTAGGTGAAACGAAGGTTATAGACTGACCTGACTTACCTGCACGGCCTGTACGACCAATACGGTGAACATAACTCTCAGGGTCTTGAGGAATATCATAGTTGTATACATGGGTCACACCTGAGATATCCAAACCACGAGCAGCCACGTCTGTTGCAACTAGGACATCAAGGTTGCCATTTTTAAAATCACGAAGGACACGAAGGCGTTTGTTTTGGTCCAAATCTCCATGAATCCCTTCTGCACGGAAACCACGGATTTTAAGCCCACGAGTTAATTCGTCTACACGACGTTTGGTACGACCAAAAACGATTGACAACTCAGGTTGATCAACATCCATAAGACGAGTCATGGTGTCGAATTTTTCTTGTTCTTTTACACGGATATAGTACTGGTCTACCAGTTCTGTTGTTAATTCTTTGGCAGCAATCTTCACATGCTCTGGTTCTTTCATGAACTGAACCCCGATGCGTTTGATAGCTTCTGGCATGGTTGCTGAAAAGAGTAAGGTTTGACGATTTTCTGGTACACGAGAGATGATTGCTTCGATGTCTTCAAGGAATCCCATGTTCAGCATTTCATCTGCTTCGTCAAGGATAAGAGTTTCAATGTCCTGTAGTTTCAAGGCCTTGCGTTTGATCAAGTCTAGGAGACGACCAGGCGTTCCAACTACGATATGAGCTCCTGATTTAAGTGCCTTGATTTGTTTTTCGATACTTGAACCACCATAAACAGAACGGACTTTTACACCCTTGCTTCGACCAAAGCGGAAAAGTTCTTCCTGACTTTGTACAGCTAGTTCACGGGTTGGTGCAATGACCAAAGCTTGAATGGTTCCTTCTTCTGTACGAATTTTTTCAAGGGTTGGCAAGCCAAAGGCTGCAGTTTTCCCTGTACCGGTTTGAGCTTGTCCGATAACATCTTTCCCTTCAAGAGCCAAAGGAATGGTTTGCTCTTGGATAGGACTTGCTTCTACAAATCCTGCTTTTTCGATTTCTGCTAACAAATCCGCAGAAAGATTAAATTCATTAAATTTCACGTTATTCTTCTTTCTAAAGATGGTGCGAAGCCATCCTATAGCGCTTAGTTTATACTTTTCTTGTCATGACGTACTTTCATATCTTTTATGAAAGACCGTGTTGCTTCTTTTCCACTAAAGAAAAAGTACTGCTTTCTTTGCAACCTATCTAGTATAACACAAGAGAGGGCCAAAAGATAGTCTAACCACTTGATTAAATTATGTAAACGATTTTTCTATTTTTTGAACTTGATTCTCAAAAGCTTTCGTAAGACTAATTTAGTCCAATATTTTTTCCCGTAGCAGAATTGTGAAAAAATTTTTTTCTTGTGTTAGAATGAAAACAAACAGGAGGATTTAAAAATGTTAACATACGATTTAATTGTTATTGGATTTGGTAAAGCAGGTAAAACTCTTGCTGCCAAACTAGCTTCAGCTGGTAAAAAAGTTGCCCTTATCGAACGCAACAAGGCTATGTACGGTGGAACTTGTATCAACATCGGTTGTATTCCAACTAAAACCTTGTTAGTTGCTGCAGAAAAGGACTTGTCATTTGACGAGGTCATGGCAACTAAAAACACTGTTACTACACGCCTCAATGGTAAAAACTATGCTACTATCGCTGGTACTGGAGTTGATATCATTGATGCCGAAGCCCACTTTGTTTCTAATAAGGTCATCGAAGTAGTGGCTGGTGATGACCGCCAAGAGCTTACGGCTGAAACTATTGTCATCAATACAGGTGCTGTGTCTAATGTCTTGCCGATTCCTGGGTTGACAACAACTGAGCATGTCTACGATTCAACTGGTATTCAAACCCTTGAAGCCTTGCCAAAACGTTTAGGTGTCTTAGGTGGTGGTAATATCGGTCTTGAATTTGCTGGCCTTTATAACCGTTTGGGTAGCCAAGTGACTGTCTTGGATGCAGCGACTAGCTTCTTGCCACGTGTGGAGCCATCTATTGCTAAGTTGGCTAAGGAATACATGGAAGAGGACGGCATTGTCTTTGAGCAAGGTGTTAAAACATCTGAAGTTAAGAATGACGGCGATGAAGTTGTCGTTGTTACTGATAAAGGAGACTTCCGTTTTGATGCGCTCCTTTATGCAACAGGACGCAAGCCTAATATTGAACCTCTTCACTTGGAAAACACTGATATTGCCTTGACTGAACGTGGCGGTATCCAGGTTAATAAGCATTTGGAAACAAGCGTTCCAGGTGTCTTTGCAGTAGGTGATGTCAATGGTGGTCTTCAATTCACTTATATTTCATTAGATGATTTCCGTATTGTCTTTAATTACTTGACAGGGGATGGTAGCTATAATCTTGAAACACGTGGAGCTGTTCCAACCGCTATGTTCCTCAACCCACCTTTGGCACAAGTTGGTCTTACTGAAGACCAAGCCAGAGCAGCAGGTGGACCAGTTGCTGTCAAGGAACTTCCAGTTGCTGGCATGCCTCGTGGTCATGTTAATGGCGATTTGCGTGGTGCCTTCAAAGCTGTGGTAAACCCTGAAACTAAGGAAATCTTGGGTGTGACCCTCTTTGGTCAAGAATCTCATGAAATTATCAATTTGATTACTCTTGCTATGAACCATCATATCCCATACACAGATTTGGCTAAACAAATCTTTACTCACCCAACTATGGCTGAGAACCTAAACGATTTGTTTGCGATTTAATACTCTTCGAAAATCAAATTCAAACCACGTCAGCTTCACCTTGCCGTACTCAAGTACTACCTACGGCTAGCTTCCTAGTTTGCTCTTTGATTTTCATTGAGTATAATTTTAGAAAGCAGCCCTCGTCGGGCTGTTTTTTCTTCACTGAAATCTCAAATCTATCTTTTCTAGCTTTTATGATATAATAGAAACATGAAATTTAAAACTACTTTGGGCCTTCTTGCTGGGCGTTCTTCTCACTTTATTTTGAGCCGTCTTGGCCGTGGAAGTACGCTGCCTGGAAAACTCGCCCTTCAATTTGATAAAGATATTCTACAAAATTTAGCGAAGAACTACGAGATTGTTGTGATAACTGGTACCAATGGAAAAACCTTGACAACCGCTCTCACTGTCGGTATCCTAAAGGAAATTTATGGTCAAGTGTTAACCAATCCAAGTGGTGCCAACATGATCACAGGGATTACGACTACTTTCTTGACTGCAAAATCTTCAAAAACTGGAAAAAATATAGCAGTACTTGAAATCGACGAAGCTAGTCTCTCACATATCTGTGACTATATCCAGCCTAGTCTTTTCGTTATCACTAATATCTTCCGCGATCAAATGGACCGATACGGTGAGATTTATACAACTTATAACATGATTTTGGATGCTATTCGAAAAGTTCCTACTGCTACTGTTCTGCTGAACGGTGATAGTCCGCTTTTCTATAAACCTGCAATTCCAAATCCTGTTCAGTATTTTGGTTTTGATCTAGAAAAAGGTCCAGCGCAACTTGCTCACTACAATACTGAAGGTATTCTCTGCCCTGAATGTCAAAGTATTTTAAAATATGAGCTAAATACATATGCCAACTTGGGAGCTTATATCTGTGAAAATTGTGGATGTAAACGTCCTGACTTGGACTACCGTCTGACAGAATTGGTTGAGTTGACCAACAATCGTTCTCGTTTTGTTATTGACGGTCAGGAATATGGTATTCAAATCGGTGGTCTCTACAACATCTACAATGCTCTGGCTGCAGTTGCTATCGCCCGTTACCTAGGCGCTGATTCTCAACTGATTAAACAAGGATTTGACAAGAGTCGTGCTGTCTTTGGACGCCAAGAAACCTTCCATATCGGTGACAAGGAATGCACACTGGTTCTTATTAAAAATCCTGTTGGTGCTACCCAGGCCATCGAAATGATCAAGCTAGCTCCTTACCCATTTAGTCTATCTGTTCTTCTCAATGCTAACTATGCGGACGGGATTGATACCAGCTGGATTTGGGATGCTGACTTTGAGCAAATTACGGATATGGACATTCCTGAAATCAATGCGGGTGGAGTTCGTCATTCTGAAATTGCTCGTCGTCTACGTGTTACTGGCTATCCAGCTGACAAGATCACTGAAACAAGTAGCCTGGAACAAGTTCTCAAAACAATCGAAGCTCAAGACTGCAAGCATGCCTATATCCTTGCGACTTATACGGCTATGCTAGAATTCCGAGAATTACTTGCCAATCGTCAGCTTGTTAGAAAGGAGATGAACTAATGGTTTATACTTCACTTTCCTCAAAAGACGGCAATTATCCTTACCAACTAAATATCGCCCACCTCTATGGGAATCTCATGAACACCTACGGAGATAATGGAAACATCCTCATGCTCAAGTACGTCGCTGAAAAGCTGGGTGCACATGTAACAATTGATATCGTTTCGCTTCATGATGATTTCGATGAACATCACTACGATATTGCCTTTTTCGGTGGTGGCCAAGACTTTGAACAAAGTATCATTGCTGGTGATTTGCCTGCTAAAAAAGAAAGTATCGATAACTTTATCCAAAATGACGGTGTCGTCCTTGCTATCTGTGGTGGTTTCCAACTATTGGGTCAATACTATATCGAAGCTTCTGGAAGACGTATCGAAGGTCTAGGTGTCATGGGACACTACACCCTCAACCAAACTAACAACCGCTTTATTGGGGACATTAAAATTCATAACGAAGAATTTGATGAAACCTATTATGGTTTTGAAAACCACCAAGGCCGTACCTTCCTCTCAGATGACCAAAAACCACTCGGGCAGGTCGTATACGGAAATGGAAATAATGAAGAAAAGATCGGTGAAGGTGTTCACTATAAAAATGTTTTCGGCTCTTATTTCCACGGACCTATCTTATCTCGTAATGCAAACTTAGCCTATCGCTTGGTCACTACTGCACTCAAGAAAAAATATGGTCACGACATTGTTCTGCCAGCTTATGAAGATATTCTTAGCCAAGAAGTTGCTGAAGAATACAGCGATGTGAAAAGTAAGGCAGAATTCAACTGATCTTTCTATTCCAACATGCTATTAGCTGTTGGAATTTTTTTAGGCTCTTTTCCCCTTCTCTCTTGCATTTTCTACTAATTTTTGCAAAAATAGAGGGGTAGAAAGAAGGTAACATATGTCTAAATTACAACAAATTGTAACATATCTCGAATCTGAAAAGTTAGACGTCGCAGTCGTATCTGACCCCGTCACTATCAATTACCTCACTGGTTTTTACAGTGATCCACACGAACGCCAAATGTTCCTCTTTGTCCTTGGAGACCAGGAACCACTTCTCTTTGTCCCAGCCCTTGAAGTTGAGCGAGCAACTAGCACTGTTTCATTCCCGGTTGTTGGTTATGTAGACTCTGAAAACCCTTGGAAAAAAATCCAAAACGCCTTGCCACAACTTGATTTCAAACGTGTCGCAGTTGAGTTTGACAACCTTATTTTGACTAAATACCATGGTTTAAAATCTGTCTTTGAAACTGCTGAATTTGAAAACTTGACTCCACTAATCCAGCGTATGCGCTTGATCAAGTCAGCTGACGAAGTTCAAAAGATGATGGTAGCAGGTGTCTATGCAGACAAGTCTGTCAAAGTTGGTTTTGACAATATCTCTCTTGATAATACGGAAACTGATATTATCGCACAGATTGATTTTGCCATGAAACGCGAAGGCTATGAAATGAGTTTTGATACTATGGTTTTGACAGGTGATAACGCTGCAAACCCTCATGGTATTCCTGGAGCCAATAAGGTTGAAAACAATGCCCTTCTCCTCTTTGACCTCGGTGTAATGGTGAATGGTTATGCATCAGATATGACTCGTACAGTCGCTGTCGGTAAACCTGATCAATTCAAGAAAGACATTTACAACTTGACTCTGGAAGCTCAACAAGCTGCCCTTGACTTTATCAAACCTGGTGTGACTGCGCATGAAGTAGACCGCGCAGCTCGTGAAGTGATTGAAAAAGCTGGCTACGGTGAATACTTCAACCACCGTCTCGGCCACGGTATTGGTATGGACGTCCACGAATTCCCATCCATCATGGAAGGAAACGACATGGTAATCGAAGAAG
The DNA here is from genome assembly GCF_965111625.1 of Streptococcus sp. Marseille-Q6504. Lineage (NCBI taxonomy): Bacteria > Bacillati > Bacillota > Bacilli > Lactobacillales > Streptococcaceae > Streptococcus > Streptococcus sp. Marseille-Q6504. Next base: position 382,344 of record NZ_CBCOON010000002.1, on the reverse strand, counting down.
GCATGTGCTTCTCAGTTGAGCCTGGTATCTACATCCCTGGTAAAGTCGGTGTTCGTATCGAGGACTGCGGTGTTGTTACCAAAGATGGTTTCGATCTGTTTACAAGTACTAGCAAAGATTTGCTTTATTTTGATTAACGGTATTGTTTTATGTTAAATGATTTCTTTAAATTTGTAGATAACGTTACTAATGAAACTTCTAAAGTTGTAAATGGTATCGCCAATGAAACTTCTAAAGTTGTAAACGGTATCGCTAATGAATCCTCAAAGGTTGTAAATGATATTGCTACTGAGACTTCAAAAGCCGTAAAAGTAGTTGTTGATGAAACTTCAAAAATAACTAGTAATACTGTCGATGGAGTTGTTAGTGTAGCCAATAATACTATAACAGGAATTTCTAATGTTATTAGTATCCCAGGTAAAGTTGTAAATTTTGTTGCTGAAATACACTCATGGCATAGTCAAGAGCGTCTTGAAGAGAAACAAGACGAGGAGCTTAGACAGTCTTTATCCATTCAATTTCCAGAATTCTTAAATCAAGAAGAGTTCAATAGAATAATTCACGAAGAAATCGATAAAATTAATCGATTTAAAAAAGTAGAAATTAACCAAGCTTTAATTAATTTTGAGGTGTATTCAAATAGTCGAATTTCAACTTGGTGTTTTACTTTAGATTATAATGATTATGGAATTTTAACAGGGAAAGTTATAATCTCCAGTGAGAATAGTGATTCAAGTATTCCTGAAAATGTTAGTTTACGAATTTCGGAGCGACTTACTGATATTTTAAAAAATCAGTATATCCTTCCACCTGATGATTATGACATTTTACTTGCAAAAGAAGCTTCTGAAGTAAAAGAGCTTTTTGAAAATATTGGATTTCATAATGTAACATTACTTGAAAAAAAATATGAAAAATTACCTTATTTTATTAAGAATTACAAAATACATAGTATTACAATAGGAAATTGCAAATATTTTGATAAAGATTCTTATTTTGATAGTAATTCATTAGTTACAATATCATATTTTATGCAAGATGAGTAACCTTTCCACACTTCATATCTCAAACATTTTAATTAATACTTATAAAAAGAAAGAAGGAAAAGCAGCACTTTTCCTTCTTTTTTACTCCCAAAACGTATCAAAGACTGTGATTGGTAGGTGGCGTTTGTGTTGGCCTTTGTACCACCATTTTTCAATGGTTGCTTGGGCTTCTGGGCTTACTTGCTTACCTTCCAGGTAGTCATCAATCTCTGCGTAGGTTACACCGAGTGCAACTTCATCTGCCAATCCTGGTTTCTCTTCTTCTAGATCAGCAATCGGTACTTTTTCATAGAGAGCAGGATCAGCTCCTAGCTCCTTCAATAGTTGTTTTCCTTGGCGTTTGTTAAGACGATAAAGAGGGAGAATATCTGCTCCGCCGTCACCAAACTTAGTAAAGAAACCTGTGATATTTTCGGCAGCATGGTCAGTACCAATAACAGCTCCACTATGAGCTCCTGCGAGTGCATATTGGGCAATCATCCGGCTTCTAGCCTTGATATTCCCTTTATTAAAGTCTGACATTAGACTACCAGTAGCCTCTACTGCCGCTGCCATTGCATCTACAGAATCCTTGATATTGACCACCAAACTCACATCTGGCTGGATAAAAGCTAGGGCTTTTTGGGCATCATCCTCATCAGCTTGAATGCCATAAGGCAGGCGAACTGCTATAAATTTATAAGAATCATCACCGGTTTCAGCTCGCATTTCTTCCATAGCTAGTTGGGCAAGGCGACCAGCTAAAGTCGAGTCTTGACCACCAGAAATTCCTAATACAAAACTTTTAAGGAAAGGATGTTTTTTAAGGTATTTTTTCAAAAAGTCAATGGAACGACGAATTTCTTCTTGAGCATCAATGACTGGTTTAACACCTAGTTGTTGGATAATGGTCTCTTGCAAACTCATTCTTCTTCTCCTTCGCCCAGAGCTGCCTTACGCATCTTATCGATCAAGTCCATCTTGTCTTGCCATACATCACGAGCCAAGTCAACAGGATAATGTTGTGGATTAAGTACGCGTTTGTATTCGTCCCAAAGCTTATCAAATTCCTTACGAGCATAAGCTTGAATTTCAGGAAGACTTGGTAAATCATAGACTAGCTTACCGTCCTTGAAGATGTTTACCAAGAGAGGAACGGCATCAAAATTACGGACAGTTTTCTTGATGTAAGTATAGGTCGGATGGAACATCTTAATCTCTGTCATACTAGTAACATCTACACCATCGTAAGTAATGTAGTCACCTTCAGACTTGCCTTTTTCACGGCTGGTGATACGCCAAACTTGTTTCTTACCTGGTGTTGACACCTTCTCTGCATTGTTTGAAAGTTTGATAGTATTGCGCATCTGACCATTTTCATCTTCAATGGCAACAACCTTATAAACTGCTCCTAGAGCTGGTTGGTCATAAGCTGTAATGAGCTTAGTCCCGACACCCCAGACATCAATCTTAGCTTTTTGCATTTTGAGGTTAAGGATAGTATTTTCATCAAGGTCATTGGATGCATAAATCTTAGCATCCGTAAATCCTGCCTCGTCCAGTTGTTGACGAACTTTTTTAGAAATATAGGCGATATCACCAGAGTCAATACGAACACCCTTAAAGTTAATCTTGTCACCTAATTCTCTTGCAACCTGAATGGCAGCAGGAACACCGATACGAAGAGTATCATAAGTATCAACAAGAAAGACACAATCACGGTGAGTTGAGGCATAAGCCTTGAAAGCTTGGTAATCATTGCCATAGACTTGAACCAAGGCATGAGCGTGAGTCCCTAAAACCGGAATTCCAAAGAGCTTACCAGCACGCACATTACTAGTTCCATTGGCACCACCAATGACGGCGGCACGAGTTCCCCAGATAGCTGCATCCATTTCTTGCGCACGACGTGTACCAAACTCCATCAAAGGTTCATCATCAATGACCGAGCGAATACGAGCTGCCTTGGTCGCAATCAAGGTTTGAAAGTTGACAATATTCAAGAGGGCTGTTTCAACCAATTGACACTGCGCCAAAGGGCCTTCCACTTGAACAATCGGTTCATTAGCAAATACTAAGTCCCCTTCTTGAGCAGAACGCACAGTTAATTCCAACTTGAGATTACGGAGATATTCCAGGAAGGCACCATGATAACCCAGTGATTCTAAATAAGCAATATCGCTATCAGAAAAGCGCAGGTTTTCTAAGTAGTTCACAATTCGTTCCAAACCTGCAAAAACAGCGTAGCCGTTTTTAAAAGGTTGTTGGCGGAAATAAACTTCAAAAACCGCTTTCTTGTTATGAATTCCTTGGTTGAAGTAAACCTGCATCATGTTAATCTGATACAAATCTGTGTGCAATGTTAAACTGTCATCTTGGTACATATACTGTCCTTCTTCCTTATTTGTAAAAAGATGAAAATGCTTCTTCTTTTCTCATAAATTAGTACTATTATAACACATTTTACCAAGATGGATAAAAAGCTAACAAGCTATTCCATACTCTCAAGTTCATCCATATCTTTCTCAAACTTTTTCTGAGCCCATTCACCATAACTCTTTAAACCTAGGTTTACAAGAAAGACCCAAGGAAGATAAAAGAGATAGGTAAAGCACCAAGCAAAAAGGTATTTGAAGTTTAATGGATTGTGCTGATAAATCTCTATATTGAACTGGTAGTTTTGCAACATTATAATAGTTGTGATTAGTAGTGTCATTAATAGACATCCCAAAATCGTAAAATGAAAACGACTATAGTAGGTCGCACCGAGGTTTCTCGCCCGGTTGAAGAAGTAAAAAAGTCCAATAATGTTAATGCTGAGAACCATAGTCGGATTAAAAAGACTTGGTGCTAATATAGCAATCATATAAGATAAAAGCAAGAAAACGATAGTGATATGGAAACTTTCTGCTCCTGCTTTATTCATCAGTTGTTCTTCTCTTTCATCCAATAATTGATAATAAAAAAATTTATTTTTCATCTTCTTCCTCCCAAAATAATTGATCCAGCGTTTTCCCTAAGCATCTGCAAATGGATTGGCAAAGTGAAAGCGTAGGATTGTACTTTCCAGCTTCTATCAAACCGATAGTCTGCCTAGTTACACCCACAGCTTCTGCCAAATCACCTTGTGTCATATCAAGCTCCACTCGAGCTAACTTTAATTTTAAATTCTTAGCCACTTGTTACCTCCTCCTTAATTTTAAAAGTCGCGCTTCTTTTTTCAACTTTATTATATCATATATTTTACATTATGCAATATATATCTTTCATTTTGTGAGATTTTTTTTACAAAAAACTCTCTACCACTTACATGATAGAGAGTTCTCTGTTTACAAATCTTTTTGATAATAGTGCCTTTGTCCAGTGTAGGGATAGTCTTTTAAGGTAAAGACTTCCTTGTAGCCCTGCTTTTGATAAAAGGCTGGCGCTTGAAACTGATAGGTATTCACAAAAGCAAAGCGACAGTTTCTCTTTTTAGCTTCACTTTCTGCTTGGTGCAATAGTTGGGATCCGATTCCTTGTCCTCGCAAGTCCTCCTTCACAAACAAATACTCAATTTCTAACCAATTCCCGAAAGTCTCTGCTACTAAGCCAGCCATGATTTCACCATATTCATCTTCGACATAAAGGTTTAGTGGCTCACTTTCAGCAACTTCTCTTTTGGAACGATTATAGGAGCGAATCAAGTCTCCTATAATTTGCGATTTCAGAGACTCTGTATTTTCCAATCTTACCTGCATCCAAACCTCCTCGAAGATACTTATAGCTTGATTATAGTCTTATTACCAAGAGCTGTCAAACTAGAAAGCTCATCAACCAGAGTTGATGAGCTTATAACTTATTTTCTAAATTTCCATTGGCTATAAATACCAAAAACAACAATCCAGATAGCTGAACCTCTGGCTCCCATTACAGTTGATTCTTGTAAAAAGAGAGTTCCGAATACAAAGATGAAGAAGAGCATAGTTAAAGGATTTAGCAAGCGATATTGGGGCATGAGATAGCCATCTGCCATAAAGTCTTTTGACTTGCGATACTTAAGATGGGCCACCATGATTAAGATGTAGATGGCGATATAAACACCTGATGAAGAAGCCGTAATCAAAGCAAAGGCATCTGATACGCCAGGAAGTACATTGATGAAGGCTGCAAGACCAATCAATACCGCAGAAGCAATGATAGCATTCTGAGGAACGTTGTGGCGTGAAAGTGTATCTGCCTTAATAGCTTTCAAGAAACGATTTGGTGAATCATGGGCAATTTGGTACAAGTGACGGCCTGTTGAGTAAAGAGTTGAATTCAAGGCTGACGCAGCGGAAGTCAAGACAACAAAGTTAATCAAGGCTGCTGCCCACTTAAGACCAACAAGTTCAAATACCGTTACAAATGGTGAATCTGTCGCAGAAAGCTCACGCCAAGGAATAATAGACATGATTGCAAGCAAAGCCCCACCGTAGAAGAAGATAATTCGCAAAGGAATTTCCTTAACCGCCTTGGGCAAGACTTTCCGAGGATCCTTAGTTTCAGATGTTGTAACGCCGATAAATTCAATCATCAAGTAAGCAAAGAAAACCATTTGAAAGGCCATGACAAAGTTCATTCCTCCATTTGGGAAAAGGGAGAATTGCTCACTGATATTGACAAGGCTTGCTGATCCATAAGGAGTTTCAAAGCCGGTCAAGACCATAAAAATACCCGTCGCAATCATGGCAAGAATAGCAACGATTTTAATCATGGCAAACCAAAATTCCACTTCACCAAATATTTTAACTGCAATCAGATTAACCAATCCTAAAATTGTTAAAAAGACAACCTGAATCAACCAAGATGGCCAAGACGGAAACCAAAACTGAACATAGTGAGCGATTGCTGTAATCTCAGCCATACCAATAAAGACTACTGATAACCAATAAGACCAAACCGAGAAATATCCCCAGCCCTTTCCAAGATAGCGAGTAATAAAATTGATAAAGGTGTGTTGCTCCGGGTCTTGGTACAACATTTCTCCAATAGCACGCATCATGAGATACATGAAGCCACCTGTAATCATATAGACCAAAACAATCGAGGGTCCTGTTAAACTAATAGACCGACCAGCCCCAAGAAATAATCCCGTACCAATCGTTCCTGCAATGGCCATAACCTGAACATGGCGATTGGTTAAACCACGCTCCATTTTACTTTTCTTTTTGTGCTTTTTTTCTGAATTCATCTAGTCTCCTTAAATTTTTAAAAAATAAGAAAAGGAGTGATGGAAAACGCTTTCCCTAAATCCACTCCTTCTTTTTATCCTATTAAGCGGTTTTTTCAACCTTTAAAATTTTAACATCATAGCTTCCAGCAGGTGTTTCGATTGTAACAACATCACCTTTTTTCTTACCAATCAATGCTTGACCAATTGGGCTTTCATTTGACACTTTTCCTGCAAAAGCATCTGCTCCAGCTGAACCAACGATAATATATACTTCCTTTTCGTCTTCTCCAACTTCTTGAATTGTTACAGTTTTTCCGATAGCAACTTCATTTTTTGCAACGGCATCGCTGTTAACGATTTCTGCGTAACGAATCTTAGTCTCTAGACTTGAGATTTGTCCCTCTACGAAAGCTTGCTCGTCTTTCGCTGCTTCATACTCACTGTTCTCTGACAAATCACCATATGAACGAGCAATCTTGATACGTTCTACAACTTCTGGACGACGTACTAGTTTCAATTCTTCTAATTCTTTTTCGAGTTTTTCCTTTTCTTCCAAGGTCATTGGATATGTTTTTTCTACCATTTTTCTCAACTTTCTTTTGATTTAATTAATAAATATATGCTTTAAAGCAAAATTATGTGGAAAACCACATAATTTTAGTTTGTGCTATTTGATTGAGGTAATTTACTATTGATATGTTCTTGAACGTTACGATCATGTTCTTCTAGTGTTGTTGCATAGTAAACTTTACCATCTTGAACATTGGCTACAAAATAAAGATATTCACTCTTTGTCTGATTGATACTTGATTCGATAGCATCCAAGCTTGGGCTATCAACTGGACCAGGCATTAGACCTACTTTTGTATAGACATTGTATGGTGAATTAATAGATGTATCAATGGCTGCATCATCAGAGAGACTGATGTTTTGACCAAGTTTGCCTTCTGCGTAAAGGATAGCAATATTACTTTGAAGTGGCATACCGAGGTTTAAGCGGTTATAGAAGATTCCTGCAATCAGCTTACGATCTTCTGTTTTTGCACCTTCTTTCTCAACAAGTGATGCAATTGTTAAGAGCTCATTTACGGTCAAGTTCTTTTCTTTGATAGCAGCATAGTGTGAAGAAAGGTTCTTATCCATAGCTGCAAGCATTGAATCAATTAAACTTTCAACAGTTGTACTTTCTTTGATCGTATAAGTCGCAGGGAAAAGATAACCTTCTAAACGGTAACGAACACCACTATCTTTTGCTGGCAAGCTTTCAAGCAAGTTTGGATATTTGGCAAGCTCTTGAGCAATAAAGGTCTCATCTTGGGCCTTAGCCATGAATGCTTCCGCTGTCAAAGGTTCCTTAAAGTCACCTTGAAGTTGGCCAACAGTTTGAGCAATTTGTTCCAAAGTATAGCCTTCAGGAATAGTCAAGTCTGCAAGAGCAACTTCCTGAGGTTCAGGTGTACCACCCTTTTGCAACTCTTTAATGACATCTTCAACACTCATACTCTTTTGCAAGTTGTAATAACCAGACTTCAATCCAGTGTAGTTTTTATACTTGGCATAAAGTGTAAAGACCAAACCGTTCTTAATAACACCAGATTTTTCCAAAACTGAGCCAATTTCTTGAGTATTAGCACCATCTGGAATCTGAACTGACATATATTGTTTAGAACTTGGATCTACTGGTTGTAGAGCTGATTCAGCATAGCGTAGGCCAAAGAATCCACCAGCACCAATTAGAATCAATAATACCAAAACTGTTACTAAAAAACCTTTTAAGCGGGATTTCTTCTTTTTCTTGGCTGGTTTCACAGTCTCTCTCCGACTTCTTCTAGGAAGGTCTGCTTCTTCAGTAGCTTCTTGACTTGTCAATTCTTCCTTGTGTGACGCAAGGTTTACTGTTTCTTTTTCTGGAACAGTATCAAATGCACGATAAGAAACTGAAACTCTAGTTGGAATTGAATTATTTTCTTCTTTTTCCAGAATTGATTGAGATGACTCAACTACTTCATCTTGTACTGCTTCTGGAATTTCTTCTTGCACTTCCTCTGCAGCTTCTTCTGGAACTTCTTCTACAAGAACAGGACGCTCAGGAACAGTTGGGGCATTATCAATCAATTGATCAACAGCTGCAACTGATTTTGCAATCAACTCCTCTTCCGAAATACTTGGTTCCTTTTTTTCTGAAGTTGCTTCAGAAGATTTTGCTAAAGTTGAAAAAAGGTCATCCGTTTGTTCAACTTCATTTGCCTCTTTTTTTAGTCGTTCTAAATCTCGCAAAATTTGCTCTTTAAAACTCAACTTTTCTTCATTTGAATTTTCGCTCAAAGGTATTTACCTCCTTGTTGATAATCCTTAATATTATATCTTAAAAACTAAAGAAAAGCAACCTTAGAAGCCTTTCTACTCACTAATTCTTGTTTTCCCAGACCATATCATACCATTCTTCTCCCGCAAATTGGGACTTAGACTTTCCTTCATTGACAAAACCATGCTTCTCATAGTATTCAATAAGGTAGTCATGACAGGTCAGATTGATCCCCTCTCGTTCATGCTTAAGAGCCACTTCTTTCAATGCGGTCAGGAGTTTTTTCCCTAGTCCTAGAGATTGAGCTTTTTTTGCTATAGAAAGACAAGTCACAGAAATATAACCACCTTCCTTATGACTGTGGTCTTTTATTTCTTCAGTGAAAGACTGGTCTTGTAAATAACGATGAGGGATTACCGGACCTTCGATATAACCAAGTATCTCTCCCTCTTTTTCAGCCACTAGAAAGCTCGTTTTTATTTCCTTTAAATGTGCTTCAAAGACAGATCGAGGTATAGCTTCTTCAATTGAGAAATTCTCAAATTCAATCTCTAAAATACGGTCTAAATCACTCAGTCTAGCTTGTCGAATAATCATAGTTCCTCCTGATAAAAGGGATTCTTCCAGCACATGAGAAAATTAACTTCATTTCCGACTCCCAGGTCTACTATTCCTTGCTCTATAAATTCATTCATCTCAAAATAAGACAGGAATTCATCTTTACAGACCAGATAAATACCTGGACTATTTTTCTGAAGAGCAACTTGTTTCATGGTTGCGAGCAACAAGGTTCCAAATCCTTGCCCTTGATAATTCGGATGAACAGATAAAGCATCAATCACAAGATTTCCATTACTAATAGCTTCTCCATCTGCCATCTCTACTATCCATCTACTTACTGAGGACGTAGCAAAATCTATCGCTGAAATATAAGCAATCACCTGATCATCCAAACTAGCTAAGAGAAACGTATCCGCAAAATTACGGATACGTTCTTCTATTATTTCTCTATTAAATGTTTCTTGGAAGTTTTGACTACTCTCCTGTATCAAGCAAACCTGCTCGATATCAGATTGCTGAACTTCCCTTATTTTAATTGGAAATTCCATGGTTTTCCTTACTGAACATTACTTGTCAAATTTGACAAGAGACGTTCGAATGAGTATTCATATGATTGAATGTCACCTGCTCCCATAAAGACGTATACAGCATTGTCATGGTCTAAGAGTGGAGACACATTTTCAACAGTGATAACTTGATGTTTTTTATCAATCTTAGCTGCTAAATCCTCAACCTTAACATCACCATGGTCAACTTCGCGAGCTGATCCATAGATTTGTGCTAAGTAAACTGCATCAGCCTGATTCAAGGCTTGTGCAAAATCATCCAACAAAGCAATTGTACGAGTAAAGGTATGCGGTTGGAAAATAGCAACGATTTCCTTGCTTGGGTATTTTTGACGTGCAGCATCTAGAGTTGCAATGATTTCAGTTGGGTGATGCGCAAAATCATCGATAATGACTGTATCGTTAACAATCTTTTCGGTAAAGCGACGTTTAACACCTCCAAAAGTATTCAAGTGTTCACGTACCAAATCCAAGTCAAAGCCAGCAGTATAAAGCAAACCAATTACTGCTGTTGCATTCATGATGTTGTGGCGACCAAAAGTTGGAATGTGGAATTGACCCAACTCTTGTCCACGGAAGTGAACTGTAAAGGTTGAACCTGTAGTAGAACGAAGTAAATCACTAGCTACAAAGTCATTGTTGTCTGCTTCAAAACCGTAATAATAGATTGGGGCATTTGCCGTAATCTTACGCAACTCAGCATCTTCACCATAGACAAACAAACCTTTGGTGATTTGTTTAGCATAATCATTAAAGGCGTTGAAGACATCCTCTAAGCTTGTGAAATAGTCTGGATGGTCAAAGTCGATATTAGTAATAATAGAGTATTCTGGGTGATATGGCATGAAATGACGTTCGTACTCGTCTGATTCGAAGACAAAATACTTGGCATTTTCAGAACCACGACCTGTACCATCTCCAATTAGATAGCTAGTATCAGTGATGTGTGACAAAACGTGAGAAAGCATACCTGTTGTTGAAGTCTTACCGTGTGCTCCGGCAACACCCATGCTGATAAAGTCACGCATAAAGCTACCAAGAAATTCATGATAACGTTTATAGCTTAGCCCATTCTTGTCTGCATAGGCAATTTCAACATTGTTGTCTGGACGAAAGGCATTCCCAGCGATGATTTCTAAATCCCCTTGAAGATTGTTTTCATCAAAAGGCAAAATTTTGATACCTGCTTGCTCCAATCCACGTTGTGTAAAGTAATACTTCTCAACGTCAGATCCTTGGACCTTATGCCCCATTTGGTGCAACATCAATGCCAAGGCACTCATCCCTGATCCTTTAATTCCGATAAAATGATAGGTTTTTGCCATCTTTTTCCCCTTTACTCTGTCATATTTGTCAAGTTCAACTCTTGAGCAATTTTACGTTCTTTTTCTGATTGATTTTCTTTTTTGTTATAAATTTGGCTTTTCTTTAAAAAATCATAATTATTTTTCTTTGGTCCAAGATGCTCTTCTTTAGTTGTCTGTTGCATCTGAGGAGCCATTTCAGCCAAAATATAATGGTTCTGAGTTAGTTTGTCACTAAATTTTGCTAGTTCCCCAGGATTTTCCTTTTGGAATGGAGCTGTTGGCTGATTTGCCTGTCTTACTACATTATTTGAAGGTTTATAACGTTTCGTAAAACTAACATCTTGAGTCAAATATTTTGCTGAACGTTTCCGTTTTAGATCAGCTCTTGCTTCTTCACGAGCAAGTTCAGCATAGGATTTTTTCTTCTTTTCAGGTAGCTTATCTGATGCTTGAACCAGTGGCTTTTTTTCGGTAGTAATTGGTGACCATTCCAAGTAGTTTTTATCCTGGTAATCTCCCTTGATATTACTAATGAGATCCGACTCATCATATAAATCCATAAATGGCATCTCTGTCAGCATGATCTCATCATCTGACACTATTGGAAATCGTACTTGTTTCATTTTTATTCCCTTTCAATACTCCATTATAACGTAAAGTCTTGATTTTTCAAGTCTTGGCTTCAGAAATTCCTAATATTTCTTGAATTTCAGTAAGTGTGAGACTTCCACGAGACTCTGTTCCATCCAATACTTCTGAGACCAGATTCTTTTTCTCTTCCTGCAACTCTTGAATCTTCTCCTCGATTGTACCTCTAGTTACCAGACGATACACCTCAACGGCTTGCTCTTGTCCCATACGGTGGGCCCGGCCAATAGCCTGCGATTCAACTGCCGGATTCCACCATAAGTCTACCAGAATAACTGTATCCGCACCAGTAAGATTGAGACCAACTCCACCAGCTTTTAGAGAAATCAAAAACACATCGCGCTCACCTTGGTTAAAAGCCTTGGTCATTTCTTGACGCTCCTGTGATGGTGTGGAGCCAGTAATCTTAAAGGAAGTTAAGCCAAGCTGAGGCAACTCCTTTTCGATGCGATCAAGCATTCCCCTAAATTGAGAGAAGATGAGTACACGATGATTTCCCTCAGCAATTTGACTTAGTAGATCTCGTAAACTATCAAGCTTCCCGCTATCTCCCTTATAATCTTCCATAAATAGAGCTGGAGTATCACAAATCTGGCGAAGACGCATGAGTCCTGTTAAAATTTCAACTCGATTTCGTTGAAATTCTGCATCGGTCACTTGTCCCAAACGCTCTTGCATCTGTTGAAGTTGAGCTAGATAGATAGCTTTTTGCTGGTCCTCCAGTTCATTTTTATAAACGACTTCTATCAGATCAGGTAACTCTGTAAGAACATCCTCTTTTTTTCGACGCATGACAAATGGTTTGATAAACTGTGCCACTCTTTCAGCAGGCAATTTCATAAAGTCTTTTTTTGCTGGCAAAAGTCCTGGCAATACAATCTGAAAGATAGACCATAATTCCCCTAGATTATTTTCAATTGGCGTTCCGGAAAGAGCAAAAACTGATGGAACCACAAACTTTCTCAAAATCTTAGCAATTTTGGTTTGGGCATTTTTCATCACCTGGGCTTCATCTAGAAATAGAAAATCAAAAGATAAATTTCGATAGATTTCACTATCCTGACGGAAAGTGGCATAACTGGTCACATAGACCTGATGTTTTTCTGCTAAAATAGTCTCGCGATAAGGTTTCAATCCATGTACGATAGCCACATCCAAATTCGGTGCAAATTTTTTAAATTCATCAGCCCAATTATAGATGAGACCAGATGGAGCAAGAATCAAGACACTGCTATTTTCCTGAAGTTGGCTACTTAAAAAGGCGATGGCTTGTAAGGTTTTTCCAAGTCCCATATCATCAGCTAAAATTCCACCAAATCCATAATGGTCTAACATCTGAAGCCATTGAATCCCCTTTTTCTGATAGTCTCTGAGATCTGCTTTGATATTCAGAGGTTTCATTGGAAAATCCTCTGGATGCGTTAAATGATGCGCCAAATGACGAAATTCATCAGTAAACGTAACTTGATCCTGGTCCTTAAACAGATGAGATAAGGTATAAGCCAAAGACTTGCGAGCCTGAAAAGCAGCACTCTCTATCTCATCAATTCCTAAGTCTTCTAAATCTTGTCGAATACGTTTTGTCTGTTCATCAAAATAATAGACCTGGTTAGAGGAAGAAATATAATAATCTTGCTTGGCAACTAAGGCTTTCATTGCTCGATTGATTTCTTCTTGATCAATATCCTGAAAATCAAATTGAATCTCTAAAAGGCTTCCCTTGGATGATACCTGAACTTGAGGTTTTTGAATCTGATAAAGATCTTGCATGCTCTCTGAAATCTTTAATTCTCCAAGTGCTGCAAAGGCTGGTAATACTTCCTGAAAGAATGTATGGACTGCTTCAGCTTTCAAACTTTGACGCCATGAACGAAAATCCGCTTCAAAACCTGCTGATAGAGCCAACTGAAAAATCTGTTTTTCCAATTGAATATCACTAGCAAAAGGGAGGTTCTCTAGTTCATTACGATTGGTTACTAGGCAAGTTTCATATTGAAATTGCATATCTAATCGAATAGAACCATCCTCTTCACGATCCATGTAAAAAGACGGACGGAAGGATTGGATTTGTAGCGAATCAGGAGCCTCTACTTTTCCTAAGCATTTAAACTGTGACAAGGTCGAAGCTAAAAGGTCTCGATCACGAGTATCAAACTGTAAGATCTTTCTGCCACCATTGTCTAAAGGAACTTTTCTAAGCGCATCTAATAAACTAGCCTGTTTTTTCGTCATCAGGAAAAAATTCCCCTTGTAGAATAATACTTGTCCCCTGTAAAAGAAATTAAGCCCTGCCTGTTCGAAAATTTCCATTTCAAAATAGTTGGATTTTTCTTCAATTCTAAATGAAAACAAACTTGCTTGGCCATCAAAGTCTTGGAAGAGAAGACGATGATAACTCGAAAGTTGGTGGTCAAACTGAAAGGCTTCTAATCCCATCAGTAGACTAGCCCCCTGCTCAAAAAAGGTTTTAGGGAAATAGAGATGTCGCCCTTGATTTTGGAAAAAAATAGAATTGTCTGTTTTCTCCTCAACTAATCCAAGTAAAAAATTCAAAACTTCTTGACTGGCTTTATCAAATTGTTCAAGTCTTAATGAAGTCTCATAATGCTTTCCTATCATGTAAGGTTTGGAAAACTCTATGACTTTTAAGAAAAGAGGGATATCCCTAATCACATAAAATTTGTCTTGTTGAGAAAGACCAATTCTTAAAGTCCAGATAATGCGATTGGTTCCTGCTTCCACCTGCCCTTGAGCAGAAAGCCGATAGATGTTGGATTGACGCGGAACTTGGATAGACTTCAAGAATTCTCCTCCGAAAGTCACCTGTGTCTCAACAGTTTCCTTCTCTTCCTGATTAGCCTCCAGATTGAGTACAATTTCTTGTCCTAGTTGATCATTTTTCAAGTAATATTCTAGAGCTGCTAAATGAACACAGTAACCTCTTTTTTTGAAAAAATCACATGCACAAAAAATCAAGTCATCGTCTAAACTATAACGAATTTCTTCTTCCGCTACACGCGCATAGATGCGATGGTCTTGTTCTTTAATGATTTCAATCTGACCAGTTTCGTAGAGTTCCACTCCCTCCATTCGAAGCTTTCCTGGAATCAATTTAGCCATAATTTCCCCTTTACTTTATCTCTTAATTATACCATATTTTCGCCTATGAAAATAGCCTTCTAGGAAGACTTTTCTCCTAAAAGGCTAGTTTTTAAAGATTTGAAAAAGTGGCAATGATTCGTTGGCAGACTTCTTCCAAAATAGATGTTGGCATGGCTACATTGAGACGAGCGTGGAGGGCTCCTTCTTCACCAAAGTCCAAGCCCCTGTTCAGGATAACTTTGGCTTCGTCTCTTAAAAGCTTTCTTAGCTCTTCATCGCTAATATCATAGGCTGAAAAATCAAGCCAAATGAGATAGGTCCCTTGAGGTTTCATGACCTTGATTTTAGTTTCTTTGCCAAATACATCCACTACATAATTGATGTGTTTCTCAATCAGTTCTTTGAGTTCTGTCAACCAATCTTCACCATATCGATAGGCAGTTTCTGTTGCCAAATAACCCAAACCTGAGATTTCATGTTGATTATTAGCCAGCTGGCGCTTTTGGAAAGCAAGTCTCAACTTAGGATTTTCGATAATAGCGTAGGAATTCTTCGTCCCAGCAATGTTAAAGGTCTTGGTAGCACTGCTTAAAATCAGTGAAAATTCTTTAAAATCTTCATTTACCGTGTTGAATGACTGGTGCTTGTTTCCAAATAGAGCTAAATCTTGGTGAATCTCATCAGATACTAGCAAAACTCCATGTTTTTGACACAGTTGTCCAATCTTCTCTAAGACTTCCTTTTCCCAAACGCGTCCACCAGGATTATGAGGATTACAGAGAACGTAGAGTTTCACATCTTCTTCGACAAAGTCTTTCTCCAATTGATCAAAGTCAATCTCAAAAAGTCCGTCATTTTCTACTAGAGAGTTGGTGATTAGTCTACGATTATTGAGCTTAATACTTCGAGCAAAAGGAGGATAAACCGGTGTGTTAATCAGAACCGCTTCACCTTCTTTGGTAAAGGCTTGAATGGCTGTTGAAATAGCTGGCACTACCCCTTCGATAAAGACTAGAGCATCCTTTTCAAAGCGATAACCGTGCTGTTTTTCCTCCCAATTTTGAACAGCTTCAATCAAGCCATCACTAGCATAGGTATAGCCATAGACTAATTGCTCAGCATAGTCATGGACAGTCTGACGAATCTCAGGTAAGACTTCAAAGTCCATATCAGCAATCCAAGCTGGCAATACTTGACGGTCAGTCTCTGCTTCTTTCCATTTGTAGGTATGATGTCCAAAACGATTGGGCAAAGTCGTAAAATCATATTTCCCCATAGTCTTATCCTTCCAAAGCTTGACGCAAATCTTCAATCAAGTCCCTTGCATCCTCAATACCAATAGACAAGCGTAAAAGGTCATCTGTTAATCCATAAGAATGACGAACCTCTGCAGGAATGTCTGCATGAGTTTGAGTGGTTGGATATGTAATTAGACTTTCTACACCACCCAGGCTTTCAGCAAAAGAGAATACTTTCAAAGTATTTAAGATATGAGGGATACGTTTCTCATCTGCTACTTTAAAGGAAATCATCCCTCCACGACCTGTATACAAAACTTCTTTGACTGCAGATGATTGTTCCAAAAAGGCTACGATTTCTTGAGCATTAGCTGTTGAGCGCTCCATACGAAGTGACAATGTTTTAAGACCACGAATCAATTGATAACTATCAAATGGTGACAAAACAGCCCCTGTCGTGTTGAGATTGTAAAAGAGTTTTTCGTACAAATCAGCATTATCTGTCACAACTACACCAGCTAAAACATCATTATGGCCTGCAAGGTATTTTGTCGCTGAATGAAGGACAATATCTGCTCCATCTTCAATTGGACGTTGGTAAATCGGGCTATAGAAGGTATTGTCGACGACAACTTTAGCGCCCTTAGCATGAGCTAATTTTGACAATTTTTCAATATCAAATTCCAACATCAAAGGGTTGGTTGGTGTTTCGATATAAAGTACATCCACATCCTTTTCTAGCTCGGCAATTAGCTCTTCTTCTGTGTTGGCATAGGTAAAGTGGAAACGTCCTTCCTGCTCCACTTGATTGAACCAGCGGAAAGAGCCACCGTAAAGGTCACGAACAGCCAAAACCTTACTTCCTACTGGAAAAACGCTAAAGGCTAACACAATAGCAGACATACCTGAACTAGTCGCCAAAGCATACTTGGCTGATTCAATAGCTGCCAAAACTTCCTCTGCCTTGCAACGAGTTGGGTTTTTGGTGCGTGTATAGTCAAATCCAGTTGATTGACCAAATTCTGGATGTTGATAGGTCGTTGAAAAGTGAATAGGTGTAACCAAAGCACCTGTTGCCTTATCAGACTTAATACCTGCTTGTGCTAAAATTGTGTTGATGTGAAATGATTTACTCATACAATACCTCCAAATCTATAGTAACTATTGTACCACTTATTTTGGATCCTTCGTTTTCTTGTTTTCAAGAGCTAGTTATAGTTTCAAACTATATAAAAACGATAGCTTCCTGAGAAACTATCGTTTTTCCTGTTGAATAGACTGATTACTTAACGTGTTTAGCAAAATCTTCTTGGGCTTTTTTATTAGATTCTTCTTTTTCTTTCAGCCATTTTTGTCTAGCTTCTTCATACTCAGCTGTTGTGACAATCTTATCTTGCAATTTCACGTATTTGTAGGATTCAACACCCTTATTACCAGCTTGAGAGAAGGCGGCAGAGAATGGAACTGTTTTTCTCAATGTAGGTGTTCCACCTTTAGAAACGTTTGGAATTGCTAGAGAGCTATCCACCAACCAAGCTTGTGCTTCAGCGTATTTATCATAACGTTTGTTCAAATCTTGTTCAGCATTGGCTTCTTCCAACATCTTAGTATAGACATCCAAACCAACAGCTGTTGCTTTAGCATTGGTTGCTCCTGGTTCCAAACCGAGGTTTTGTAGTGAGCCACCACTTGTTAAGCTAAGAGTATCGAGGTAAGTTGATGGGTCTTGGTAGTCTGGTCCCCAACCACCGTTATAAAGGTCATAGTCTTTTTGTGCAGCTGTATTCGCTAGATAACCAATACTATCCATTTCCTCAGTAGTCAGCATTTGAATATCGATAACGACATTATCTGCACCTAGAACAGATTCAATAGACTGTTTGAAAGAACTTGCCTCTAACACCCCCTTCTTAAAGGTTTGGTCAACCGGTAAATCCAGGTGAATTGGGAATTGAACACCTTTGGCTTCCAATTCTTTCTTGGCTTGAGCAAAGACTTCTTTGGCCTTATCGGCATTGTAGTAAGCATCTTGGGCATCAGCGAAGTTCATATTTTGCCATACTTGACCGTAATTGACCACCTTAGAAGCTACGACATCACCAAAATCTTTACCATCAAGTGTTACAAATGATGGTGGAACGAGCAAGTTTCTGATAATCTTAGTTGCTCCATCTTCCCCTTGAGATTGGGCACCATAAGCAGTACGGTCATAGGCAAAGTTGATAGCCTGACGGAATGATTTATTCAAAACTGCTTCTTGTTGGGCTGTCTTTTCAGCATCAGTTGTTTTTGAAGTATGGTTATAAGATTGTCTATCTAGGTTAAAGTTATAATAGTAGGATGTCGCATCTTGCATGCTGTAAATAATATTATCTTTATTCTTTTCCTTAATTCCTTCAAAGCTCGAACTATTTGGATAGAGACGTGCGTAGCTGTATACTCCTTCCATGAAGTTACGTGCCAAGGCATCTTGGTCGCTTCCATCGTAGTAAGTCAACTTCACTTCATCTACGAATACATTTTTTGCATCCCAGTAATTTGGATTTTTCTTGTATTCCATGACAGATTTAGATGTGAATGATTTGAGAATAAATGGACCATTATACAAGATATTTGCTGGATCCACTTTACCGAAATCATCCCCTTTTGAGTTCAAGAAGTCTGCATTTACTGGAAACAGAATAGTCGCAGTTGTTTTTGAGTTCCAGTAAGTTTCTGGGTGAGTCAAGGTATATTGGACAGTTTGGTCGTCAATAGCCTTTACACCAACTGTTGAAAAGTCTGTTGTTTTTCCGTTGATATAGTCATCCAAGCCAGCAACAGAATCTTGAACTAGATAGAGAGCTTCAGATTTTTTATCCGCAGCATATTTCAAACCAGTTACAAAATCTTGTGCTGTCACTGGTGCATACTCTTCACCATCTGCTGTATACCATTTGGCGTCCTTACGAAGTTTGTAAGTATAAGTCAAACCATCTTGGGATACAGTCCAATCTTCTGCCAATGAAGGAATATAATTTCCATACTGGTCATTTTCCATCAAACCATCTACCAAGTTTGTCACAACATCACCTGTTGTTGCACGATTCTCTAAGAGATAGTTTAGACTAGATGGATCGCTACTATATACATAGTTGTATGTTTTAGTAGAACTAGCTGAGTTGCTACAAGCCGCCAATAGCAGACCTGCACTTAGGACAACGCCTGCTAACGTCAGATATTTTGCCTTAGACTTTTTCATAAACAGAACCTCCAAATTTAAATATTTGTATCATTATACAGCTATTGTTTTTTTTAGTCAAGTGATTTTATCTAATTTTTACCAAATTATAGATTTTTTTCTACTAATTTTATATTTTATCCTATTTTTTAAATAAAAAAATGAACAATTTAAACTTTTTCGGATAGAAAAGTTCAAATTATTCATTTTATTTATAAATTTTTATGATAATTTTAATCGTGCTCGTAACTGATTGGCTTTTTCCTGTCCAATAACCTTATCCAAGAGACGAGTATAGAGACACATAACTCCGTAAAGCCCGCCACCGATTGTACCAATTAAGGCGACATATAGGAAACTCCAGAAACGTCCAGTTGGTTGGAAGACAAATCCAATAATCCATTGCAAGAGTCCTACTAGAATAAACATAACTAGAGTCAAAATAGTAACTAAGATTGTTCTCTTCAGAATAATCTTTCGACGCGCACCTGTCACCTCACATATATCACGGTACATCAAAACATTTGGAATAATGAGTCCGATTGTTGTTGAAATTAAAGGGCCATAACTATGGAATATCGCTATTGATGGTATTTGAAGAATAATTTTGGCGATAGAACCATATACAAAATACAAGACTGCTTTGCGGTTACGAAACATCGCCTGAAGCATCGGCGACAAAACCATGTACAAACCTAGAATTGTTGACTGCAAGACTGCAAAGACAAACAAACCCATAGCCAAGCCATCTGGCTTACCGTAAAAGACTGTATAGAGGGGTTCACCTACCATAACTACACCAACCGTTGCTGGTAAGAGGAATAGGAAGAGCATGGTGATACTATCTTGAACTAGACGAGAAGCCGCTGGCAAATCCCCTTTGACATAGTTCTCAGTCAAGAGAGGCAGACCAACACTACCAATCGAAACTCCAACCGAAATCAAAATCATAGTGATTTTATTAGGATTGGCAGAGAAATAAGAAAACATGACAACTAAGTCTTCATTACTATAGTTGGTAAACCACTTCATGCTATTGATAAAGGTCATTTGGTCCAAGATTTGGAAAAGCTGAATAGCCGAACCAGTCAAGATAAAAGGAATTGCTTCCTTAATCGTATCAACCAAAAGACTCTTACTGTCAATCTTATCTCGTGTTTCAAAAACTTTTTGGAGCAATCCTTCCTTATAAAG
Source organism: Streptococcus sp. Marseille-Q6504 (assembly GCF_965111625.1). Classification (NCBI taxonomy): domain Bacteria; kingdom Bacillati; phylum Bacillota; class Bacilli; order Lactobacillales; family Streptococcaceae; genus Streptococcus; species Streptococcus sp. Marseille-Q6504. Next base: position 361,984 of record NZ_CBCOON010000002.1, on the reverse strand, counting down.
GAAATAAAGTAAGACTGCAAAACTAGCTACCATTCCCACAAAAGCTGCAAAGGTAGATTGGGTAACAGCTGATAGATAATCCTTTGAACCGAGCTTCATGATGATAAAGGTTGCTAAGAGCATCCAAATGACACGGATAACCTGCTCAGCAATTTGACTCATGGCATAAGGTTTAAGATTATTCATCCCTTGGAAAAATCCACGGATAACACTCATAGATGGGAATATCAAGACAGCCCACGCTAAACTTTGCATAATTGGAATTAAGTCCTTACCGACTCCGGAAAGGTCCGCCAACCAAGGTGCAAAGAGGTATAAGATCAAGGCAAAGGCAAGTCCTAGCACAGTCATAAAGCCCAAGAAACTTCGAATCAGGGCAAAACTATGCTCTTCCTCATGCATGGTATTGTATTTAGCGACCTGCTTTGCGACCGCCACTGGGATACCTGCTGTCGAAATCAACAAGAACCAAGCATAGATATTGTAACCCATGGTAAAGAGACCATTAGCCTTAGCAGCATATGTTCCCATCCAAATATACCAAGGGATAATGTAAATAGCCCCGAGCAGGCGACTGATAAAGTTACTAGCTGTAAGCCAAGCAGTCCCGCGTAACATCTGGGCCTGCTGATGATTATTTTCGTTAGACATAACTTCCTCATTCAATTTTAATCACTAGGAAAAGTTCCTTATCTTCCATTATAAACTTTTCCTTGTTACTTGTAAAATTCAGACTTTCAGTTTACAATAGAAAGTATGATAAAGATTGAAACCGTATTAGATATTTTAAAGAAAGACGATCTCTTCCGTGAGATTATCGACCAAGGACATTACCACTATAATTTTAATGATGTAACTTTTGATAGCATCTGCTACGATAGCCGAAAAGCAAAAGATAATAGCCTATTTTTTGTTAAGGGAGCTGCTTTCAAGAAGGAATTTCTTCTTTCAGCAATCTCACAAGGACTCGGTTGGTATGTAGCGGAGCAGGATTATGAAGTAGGCATTCCTGTCATCGTTGTTAGCGACATTAAGAAGGCTATGAGTTTGATTGCCATGGAATTTTATGGCAATCCGCAGGAAAAACTAAAACTTCTCGCTTTCACTGGTACCAAAGGAAAAACAACAGCGGCATACTTCGCCTACAATATCTTAAATCAGCAACATCGTCCTGCTATGTTATCAACTATGAATACGACTTTGGACGGAAAAACTTTCTTCAAGTCTGCTCTGACAACACCTGAAAGCATCGACCTCTTTGATATGATGGCGCAGGCAGTTGATAATGGAAGAAGCCACCTTATTATGGAAGTTTCCAGTCAAGCCTACTTGGTGAAACGAGTTTACGGTCTTACTTTTGATGTAGGTGTGTTCCTAAATATCAGTCCTGACCATATTGGTCCTATTGAGCATCCAACCTTTGAAGACTACTTCTACCACAAGCGTCTCTTGATGAAAAATAGCCGAGCAGTTGTCATTAATAGCGATATGGACCACTTCTCTGTCTTAAAAGAACAAGTTGAGAACCAAGATCATGACTTCTACGGTAGCCAGTCAAGTAACCAAATCGAGAACTCCAAAGCCTTTAGCTTCTCAGCTACTGGTAAATTAGCTGGCGATTATGATATCCAGTTGATTGGATATTTCAACCAAGAAAATGCAGTCGCTGCAGGACTTGCCTGCCTTCGTTTAGGTGCTAGTCTTGAAGACATCAAAAAAGGGATTGCTGCAACACGCGTTCCTGGCCGTATGGAAGTTCTCACTCAGAAAAATGGCGCAAAAGTTTTCATCGACTACGCCCATAATGGTGATAGCTTGAAGAAATTGATCTCAGTCGTTGAAACACATCAGACTGGAAAGATTGCTTTAGTACTCGGATCAACAGGAAACAAGGGAGAAAGCCGTCGTAAGGACTTTGGACTTCTGCTCGATCAACATCCTGAAATTCAAGTATTTCTAACGGCTGACGATCCAAACTATGAAGATCCAATGGCCATTGCTGATGAAATTAGTAGCTACATCCATGGTCCTGTTGAAAAGATTGCTGACCGTGAGCAAGCCATCAAGACAGCTATGGCTATTACGAGCCAAGCTGAAGATGCGGTCATTATCGCTGGTAAAGGAGCTGACTGCTACCAAATCATCCAAGGTAAGAAAGAAGACTATCCAGGTGATGCAGCAATCGCAGAACGTTATCTATAATAAATCAAAATAAGGCTAGGAAATTTCCTAGCCTTATTTTTTTATAAAATTGAATCGTTCTTTATCAAATTCTACAGCCAACTCATATTTCCCATCTTCATTTTGAACGATGTAACCTAATAAGACTAAACTGTCCACAAAGATATCACGTCGTTTCTGCATGAGTTGATCTTTTTTAAGAAACTTTAGCAAGAATGTTGTCATATACTTGAGAGCATACTCAGGGTTGACATCCCCCAAAACAGCATAGAGTTTCTGCTGATCTTCTGTCAGCGGATACTGGTGCTTAACTTTATAAAAGTAATTAGACAAGGTCATCTTTTCCCGAGCAAAATCCGTATACTCTTCTAGGATAGCTGCATTGGTTTGATTGCGCAATTCAGTCTGAAAATCTTTCTCCAATATTTCTTGATAGATGGGACTATCATCTCTTACAAAGACTTCTTGATCCAATTCAAGAGATTCCGTAGACTCTAGAAAGGGAAGATTGAGATAATAGCGTTTGTTCTCTCGTAAAATCAAGCCAGCCTTAATATATTCTTCCATCAACTTATCCACTGGTTGATCTGGAAATTGAGCCTTGATTTGCCGCAGAATCACATCGTCGTGCTGATCAAGATAGTCAACCAAATCTCTAAAGAATGGTTGTCGTGTCAAACGAGATGGATTAAAAATCTGAATCATGAAGATTCCTTTCTTTACAAACTAAAAATGGAGAGGCCGCTAATTGACTCGGGTTAGTGCCAGGCTGATTCAGAGGCACAGGAAGCCCCAACTCTCGATAATATTCTCTCCAGAAATCACTGATTTCCTGTGTATCATCACCAAACTTCATGGGAATGGTCTCAAAAATAGGGAGGATTTCTGCTACAAACTGGGAACAATAGAAACCATCTCCATCTGGGTAAAAGGAAGCATTGTAGGGAGCCCCTAAAAGACTCTCTGCTCGCCTTTTGACCTCTGTACAATCAATCTGCTCATAATGATAAAGGTCATATACTTTCCCGTGTTCAAAGAATTCCTCAGGAGTCTGGGCAAGGACGCCACCTTCCACCGTAGCATGATAGACCTGTCCGTCCAAAAAGATGGCCACATGGCTATAGTGACCAGTAGATTCCTGGATAGCCTGCCCCATTTCTGTATCTTCTCTCACAAAAATCAAATCGCCATTTTCTAACATCTTTCTCTCCTAGAAAAAAAGGAGTCGAAACTCCTTTTTAACAATGGGCTTCCCCATCTATGATTATGCATTAAAGCTTTCAGTCAATTGTGGTACCACTTGTTTCTTACGTGAAACAGCACCTGGAAGGAAAGCGTGGTTGTTTTCAAGTTTGAAGTTGAAAGCTGCTTCTACCTTGTCCATATTAGCACCAAGAGCCAAAATTTCTGAGTTTGAGTTGACGATGTCTGTAATCATCAAGACAAAGTCAGAGTAGCCGTTAGCTGCATTTGCGGCTTGGATGGCTGCTTCGATTTCAGCTTGGCGGTCCAAGACTTCAGCAATATCAACTGTATTCACTTGAGCCACACGAACATTGTTTCCGTTGAGTTCAAATGTCTTGGCATCGATATCAATCAATTCTTCAGCAGATTTGCTTGCCAAGTTTGTACCAGCCTTGAGCATGGCAAGACCGTATTCTTCCAAGTTCACACCAGCCAATTCAGCCAATTCAGGAGCAATGACTTTATCTGATGGGTGAGTGGTTGGTGATTTCAAAAGAAGGGTATCTGAAATCAAACCTGAAAGCATCAAACCTGCGATTTCTTTTGGTACAGCTACACCATGTTCTTTGAACATGCGGTATACGATAGAAGATGTGGATCCAACTGGTTCCAAACGCATGTAAAGTGGGCTGGCAGTTTCAAAGTTAGACACACGATGGTGGTCCACCACACCGTAAACTTCTACTTCAGCGATATCTGAAACAGATTGTTGGAATTCATTGTGGTCTGTTAAGATGACTTGCTCTGCATCTTCTGCTTTAGCAGATGTGATCACGCGCGGTGCTTCTACACCAAAATAGTTCAAGACGAAAGCTGTTTCTTCATTTGGAGTTCCAAGAGCAACCGCTTCTGTATCCAAACCGTAAGCTTCTTTTGCAAGGTAAGCAAAAGCTACAGATGAACCAATAGCATCTGAGTCTGGATTTTGGTGACCAAATACTAGAATCTTAGACATGATAATACCTCGTTTCTTTATTCTCTTTATTGTAGCATTTTTTTCAATTTTTGACAAAAATAAGAGGAGCCAAAGGACTCCTCATTACATATCAAAAGCATCGACTAAATTTTTATTTTGACACTCTTTAATATAATGTTCTTTTTGCATGCGTGTCTTGCGCTTGAAAAGAGCTTCAGCAGACATGGCATCTTCCTTGCTGTCAAAACCTTCCGCAAAGATGAGTTTTACTGGCAAGCGAGCTCGTGTATACTTGGCTCCTTTACCGCTATTGTGCACGGTAATTCTTTTCTTCACATCTGTTGTATAGCCTGTATAGTAGGAACCATCACGGCACTCTACCACATACATATAAGCCTTATGATCCATAGTAAATCTCTTGAATTTCTGGTGTATAAGTACCATCACTATTATGAACAATGAGTGGTGGTAAAACCTTAAAACCACTAGTGGAGCCGTCCTTAATAGCCTCAATCAAAAGCATATTGGCTTCCTTCTCCCGTTTAGGGTAAACAAATTGCAGACGTTTTGGAGCCAGATTATGCTGTTGGAGCGTAGCTAAGATATCTAATAATCGATCAGGACGATGAACCATAGCTAACCGCCCATTTGATTTGAGAATACTCTGAGCACTACGACAGATTTCCTTAAGATTGGTTGTAATTTCATGCCGAGCTAAAAGATAATGCTCACTTTCGTTCAGATTAGAATTTGGATCCACTTTAAAATAAGGCGGATTGCATAAAATTAAATCAACCTTGCTCCCCTGAATGTGACTAGGCATATTCTTCAAATCATCACAGATGACCTGCATCTGTCCGTCCAGCCCATTTAAACGTACTGAGCGTTCGGCCATATCAGCAAGACGTTCCTGAATTTCTACAGATAGAATTTTAGCCTTGGTCCGGCTACTGGCAAACAATCCAACAGCTCCATTGCCCGCACAGAAATCTACTATCAAACCATTTTTCGGAAAACGAGGAAAGCGTGACAAAAGTACACTATCCACTGAATAGCTGAAAACCTCTCTATTTTGAATAATCTTGATATCTGTAGAGAAGAGTTGATTAATGCGCTCTCCTGATTTTAATAATTGTTCTTCGTTCATACTTCTATTATAGCAAAATATAATAACATCACAATGATTTGAGGGATATCAATTACTGTTTTTCTTTAAATGCTCCAAGGCTTCTCGAGTCCAAACAGGCATCATGCGGCCAAGCGGCGAAAAACCATGTTTGATGCGATCATTCGAAAAACGTCTCCGTCTAGGAAGTTGATGCTTTTCTTCTTCCAAGGTACGAATGGAAAGGCTAGCTTTCCCAGTATATTCATCAAAATCTACTACCTGTACCTGGACTTCATCACCGATTTTTAAAACCTCGTAAATATTTTCGATAAATCCTGTCCGAATCTCCGAGATATGAATCAGGCCTGTCACTCCTGTTTCTAACTCAACAAAAGCTCCATAGGGCTGAATCCCAGTAATACGGCCATTTAGCTTATCACCGATTTTCATTTTAGTCCTCAATTTCAATAGTTTCAATTACGACATCTTCACCTGGCTTGTCCATTGCACCTGTTTCGACACCTGCAATTGCGTCCAGAACTTTATAAGAAGCTTCATCCGCAAGTTGACCGAATACTGTGTGACGGCGGTCTAGATGAGGAGTCCCACCTTGTTCAGCATAAATTTCCGCAATTGGTTCTGGCCAGCCACCGCGAGCAATTTCTTTCTTAGAATATGGCAAGTGTTGATTCTGCACGATAAAGAACTGGCTGCCATTTGTATTTGGCCCAGCATTAGCCATAGAAAGGGCTCCGCGGACATTGTAAAGTTCTTCTGAAAACTCATCCTCAAATGACTCACCATAGATAGATTCACCACCCATACCAGTTCCAGTTGGGTCTCCACCTTGAATCATAAAATCTTTAATAATACGGTGGAAAATCACACCGTCATAGTAACCATCTTTTGACAGAGCAATAAAGTTGGCTACTGTTTTTGGTGCGTGATCAGGGAAAAGTTTGACACGCATATCCCCATGATTTGTCTTAATAGTCGCAATTGGACCTTCTACTGTTTCAATGTCTACTTGTGGAAAATGTAATTCTTTTTCTACCATACCAAATCCTTCTAAGGCATCAAAGATGCCATCTTCTTCTAATGTTTTTGTAATATAATCTGCTTTTTCTTTGATTTTTTCATGAGAAACACCCATAGCGACACTAATGCCTGCATAATCAAAGAGCTCTAAATCGTTAAGTCCGTCCCCAAAAACCATCACATTTTCAGGTTTTAAACCTAATTGGTCAACTACCTTAACAACTCCAGCTGCTTTTGAACCGGAAATCGGCACAACATCTGATGAATGTTCATGCCAGCGTACCAAACGCAAAGTCGATGCTAAACTTTCAGGCAACACAAGGTCATCACCCTGATCCTCAAAGGTCCACATCTGATAAATATCTTCTTTTTGGTAAAAATCAGGGTCCACCTCTAAATCAGGATAAATCGGGTCTATCGCCTGGCTAATCATCTCTGTTCGCCTTGATAGTTTAGCAGCTTGGCTTCCCACCAAACCATAATCAATCCCAACTTCTTTGGTCCAAGTAATATATTCTTCAAGCTTATCTTTAGCAATTTTGTTACTATAAATGACATTGCCCTTTTTGTCCTCAATATAAGCACCATTCAAAGTTACAAAAAAGTCAGGCTTGAGATCACGAATCTCTGGAACAACACCAAAAATGCCTCGTCCAGACGCGATTCCTGTTAAAATTCCTTTTTCACGTAATTGTTTAAAAATCGTTGGAATAGTACTAGGAATAAAACCTGTCTTTGAATTTCGTAAAGTATCATCTATATCAAAAAAGATAATTTTAATCTTCTTAGCCTTGTATCTTAACTTGGCATCCATTATAATACCTCCTTCAATTCACTCTTTCCATTATACCATAAAGTAGAGAAATCCCACATCCCCAATAAAATCCTTGTCTCTTATCCAAATTCCTTTACTAGATACAAAACTAAATCATCATTATTTTGGCTAGTTGCATTCATTTCCAAGGGTTGATTTCGATACCAGACACCTGTCCCATCTGGAATGTAGCCCCGTCTGATATACAATCTCTGGGCAGGGCCATAGCCTAAGTTCAAACCTACACCAAGAGTGACCTTACTCGAAACAAACTTGACTCGTTTTTCTGCTTCTTCTAGCAGTTGATTCCCAATCCCTTGATTTCGAAAAGACTCAAACACATTAAAATCTGATAATTCTGGATAGACTTCTGCAAAAGGACCATGTTTAGCAGAGGGCAAAATGGTAACGTAGCCCGCTACAACACCATCAATCTCTGCAACTAAGACTTCTCTCTCCCCACTTTCCTGTTCCAGAAAATATCTAGCCAAAATTTCCTCTCTACTAGGCCAACCTTGATTCATAAATCCATGAGATAAGGATTCAATATCAGACTTAATCATATTTCTAATCGTACAATTCATCTTTGACTTACCCACCTTTACTCTTTCTATTGCCATTATAGCACACCAAGGTCAGAAAAAAACTATCTCGTGAAAAAAAGACCCGTAAGGGTCTTTTCTTTAATCTTCGTTTACGAAAGGCATCAAAGCCATTACGCGAGCGCGTTTGATAGCTGTTGTTACTTTACGTTGGTTTTTAGCTGAAGTTCCAGTTACACGACGTGGAAGGATTTTCCCACGTTCTGAAACGAAACGGCTAAGAAGCTCAGTATCTTTGTAATCAACATATTCAATTTTGTTTGCTGCGATGTAATCAACTTTTTTACGGCGTTTGAATCCGCCACGACGTTGTTGAGCCATGTTTTTTCTCCTTTATAGTATTAATTGTCCATTAGAATGGTAAATCATCATCTGAAATATCCAAAGGATTTGTTGATCCAAATGGATTTTCATCACGTGAAAAGTCAGGTACTGAATTTGTAGCTGCTGCATGACTAGCAGTTGGTGCAGAATAAGCTCCACCACTTTGTCCTTCACGAGCACTACGGCTTTCCAACATTTGGAAATTCTCAGCTACGACTTCTGTCACGTAGACACGTTGTCCTTGCTGGTTATCGTAACTACGAGTCTGAATACGACCTGTAATCCCGACAAGAGAGCCTTTTTTAGCCCAGTTAGCAAGATTTTCAGCCTGTTGGCGCCACATAACGACATTGATAAAATCAGCCTCACGTTCGCCATTTTGACTCTTGAATGTACGGTTTACTGCAAGAGTAAAAGTCGCAACTGCTACATTTGATGGGGTATAACGTAACTCAGCGTCACGTGTCATACGCCCTACAAGTACAACATTGTTAATCATAATCTACCTTCTTACGCGTCAAGTTTGACGATCATGTGACGAAGAATGTCAGCGTTGATTTTTGAAAGACGGTCAAACTCTTTAAGAGCTGCGTCATCGTTTGCTTCAACGTTAACGATGTGGTAAAGTCCTTCACGGAAATCTTGGATTTCGTATGCAAGACGACGTTTTTCCCAATCTTTTGATTCAACAACAGTTGCACCGTTGTCAGTCAAGATAGAGTCAAAACGTGCTACCAAAGCGTTTTTCGCTTCTTCTTCAATGTTTGGACGAATGATATAAAGAATTTCGTATTTAGCCATTGATATGTTCCTCCTTTTGGTCTAATGACCCCAAGCCTTTGCAAGGGGTAAGTGAGGTTTGCTCACAATAAACTATTATACTAGAAAAAAGTTTTTTTCGCAAGCTTAAAGTAAGTTATATTTTTCTTTTTAGAGTTTTTTTGCAGAAGTTTTTGTAATTTCATCTACGAGAATGTTTTCATCCTCGAATTTCTTTTTCAACGATGAAAGATCAATGCTTCCCTCAATTTGTACTTCAATAACGATCTTACCATCCTTACGTGGAATATTAACGGTATGAGAGATATTAAGATTTTCCTCAACGATTAAAGAAACAATCTTACCTAAAACTCCAACTTCATTTTCTGTGATAAAACGAACACGGATTCCCTCTTCACCATATCCAGCGATTTCAAGAAAGGCACTGAATACATCACGATCTGTAATGACTCCATACAATTGTCCATTGTCAACAACTGGCAAAATACCAATCTTATTTTTAAGCATGAGATAAGTTGCATCTTCTAAACTTGCATAGCCTGAGACAGTTACAACATCTCGAATCATGACGTCTTTTACTTTTGTCTTATTAAGCAAATAATTCATCTCGAAGATTGAAAGACTAGTCGCTTTTGAAGGACTAGCTTCAGCGATTGTCCCTTCTGTTACCAAGCCTACTAATTTATCATTCTCAATAACAGGGAGACGGTGCAAGCCTTGCTCGCGCATCAAATCTGCTGCGTGTGCAACAGTTGTATCAGGACTGATATAAACGACCTTGCGTGTCATAAAATCTTTAACTGCCATAGGAAATCTCCTTTATGTTTATAGTTTTATTATACACTTTTTACGGAAAGCTATCAAACGCTTTCATTTCTTTTTCAAGATTCAGAAAAATCTGAAGGACTTTACGAAAAAGAGCTCAACTTAGAGCCCTTAATCTTATACTCATGTAGATTGTATGATTGCTTTGCAATCTTTATCCGCCGACTAAAACAATCTCTAAGACTAGATGTGGATTGCTTGGCAATCTTTATCTGCCGACTAAAAAGGTCCCCCAGACTATAGTGGGATTGCGTGCGCAATCTCCATCCACAACCTAAACTAGTCTCCCAGACTAGTTTAGCCACCTAGATATGCTTTTCTGACTTCATCTGATGCTGCGAGTTCTTTTCCTGTTCCTGATAGGACAATCTTTCCTGTCTCAAGAACATATCCTCGGTCAGCGATAGCTAGTGCTTTATTAGCATTTTGCTCAATCAAGAGAACTGTTGTTCCTTGTTTTTGAATATCTTGGATGATATCAAAAATTTCTTGGATAAAGATTGGCGCAAGCCCCATTGATGGTTCATCTAATAAAAGTAGTTTAGGCGTTGACATGAGTGCACGTCCCATGGCAAGCATCTGCTGTTCACCACCAGATAGAGTAGCCGCATCTTGATTTTTACGTTCTTCCAAACGAGGGAAACGAGAGAAGACTTTCTTCAAATTTGCTTGATTCTCTTCACGATTTTTCTTAAGAAAGGCTCCCATCTCCAAGTTTTCCAAAACAGTCAAACCAGGGAAGACATGACGTCCTTCTGGTACTTGAGAAAGTCCTGATGCCACAATCTTCTGTGCAGGCATTTTTTGGATTTCTTGTCCCAAAAATTCAATTCGACCAGAACTTGGGCGCACAAGTCCTGATAGGGTACGAAGGATGGTTGTTTTACCTGCACCATTAGCACCGATAAGTGAAACAACTTCCCCTTCATTAACTTCAAAGCTCACATCACGTACAGCTTGAATCATACCGTAGTGAACTGAGAGGTTTTCAACTTTTAACATAGACATTAGGCTTCACCTCCAAGATAAGCTTCGATAACACGTTTATTGTTCTTGATTTCATCTGGTGTCCCATGAGCAATCAAACGACCGTACTCTAGAACATAGATACGTTCAGTGACTTCCATGACCAAGTTCATATCATGTTCAATCAGCATGATGGTAATCTTGAATTCATCCTTGATGCGACGAATTAATTCAGTTAATTCTGCAGTTTCTTGGGGGTTCATACCTGCTGCAGGCTCATCTAAGAAGAGGATTTTAGGTTCTGTAGCAAGGGCACGAACAATTTCCAAACGACGTTGTTGGCCATAGGCTAAGTTTTTAGCTAAGGTTTCAGCATCACCATCTAAATCAAAGATTTTTAGTAATTCTAAGGCTTTGGCTTTTAATTCTTTTTCATTCTTATAAAAAGCTGGCAAGCGCAAGAAACTTGCAAAAACATGTTGTTTATGATGGTTACTAAATGCAATAAGAACGTTATCCAAAACTGTCAAGTCTTTAAAGAGGCGGATGTTTTGGAAGGTACGCCCTAAACCAAGAGCAGCAATTTTATAAGGTTGCTTGCCATTTAACAAGTGACCATCTAAGGTTACTGTTCCTTCACTTGGTTCATAAACTCCTGTCAGCAAGTTGAAAAGAGTTGTTTTCCCAGCTCCGTTCGGTCCAATCAAGCCAACAAGTTCACCTTCGTTCAATTCTAGAGTTACATCTCCAACAGCAGTCAGACCACCAAAATGCTTGGTTAACTGTTTTACTTCAAGTAATGCCATTAGTTTTGCCCCTCCTTCTTACCTTTTTTAAAGAGTTTTGATAGGCTCAATTCCCATGTTCCTAGAAGGCCTCCTGGTCTGAAGATCATAACAAGTACCAAGGCCAAAGCATAGATAATCATACGAACGCTAGCCACATCTTGAAGGAACATATTCAAAATACCAAGAACAATCGCAGCGACAATTGCTCCTGTAATTGATCCCAAGCCACCAAATACAACGATAATTAAAACGTTGATAGAATTGATAAAGCTATAATCCTTTGGCACAACAGAACCAATAAATCCTGCTTGAAGGGAACCTGCAATACTTGCAGTCATAGCTCCAAATACAAATGCGATAATTTTGATTTTTGTTGTATTGACCCCGACAGACTCTGCTGCAATTTCATCTTCACGAACAGACAAGGTTAAACGACCGATTGGACTACGAAGGAAATTCAGCGTTGCAATTGTCGTAATCACGGCAAAAATGTATACCATTTGCCAATTAGTAAAGTTTGGAATACCAAGGATACCAGCAGCTCCGTTTGTTAAATCACCACCATTGACGATTAGGATACGGATAATTTCAGCAACCCCAAGTGTCGCAACTGCAAGGTAATCCCCCTTCAAACGAAGGGTAGGAATTCCAACGACCAAAGCAACCAAACCAGCAATGATAGCACCAAGCAACATAGCTCCAAAAAAGGCACCATAAGTTGGAGATTTAGAACCAATAATGGCTGCTGCATAGGCACCGATAGCCATGAACCCAGCATGTCCAAGAGAAAATTGACCAGAGAAACCAACGATAAGGTTAAGTCCTACTGCAAGAATAATATTGATACCGATTTGTTCTAGAATCTGAATATGGAAAAGGTTTAAAATACCAAACGAAACTAATAAGCTAATCACACCATATCCAAGCAACAAAAGGAGCAACCAGAGAATATTAACTTTTAAATTTTCTTTCATTGTTTACACCTTCTCTTTCACATTCTTACCAAGGATACCAGCTGGACGAACAATCAAGATCAATAGCAAGATTCCGTACACGATAGCATCACGGAAATCTGACATTCCGAAGGCTGTTGCAAAAGTTTCCAATAGTCCAATTACAAAACCTCCAAGAGCTGCACCAGGAATAATACCGATACCACCTAAAACGGCAGCCACGAATGATTTAATACCCGGAGTCATTCCCATCAATGGTTCAAGAGAGTTGTAGTAAAGGGCAATCAAGACACCTGCTGCACCAGCCAGAGCTGAACCTAAGGCAAAGGTGAAACTGATTGTACGGTTTACGTTGATCCCCATCAATTGAGCTGCATCACTATCTACAGATACGGCACGCATAGCTTTCCCCATTTTTGTTTTTTGCACGATGAGTTGCAAAAGAATCATCAAGACAATCGAAACTGTCAAAATCAACAATTGAATATTTGTTAGACTGATTGGACCCAAGTCATAACGAACTGTTTGGATTGCTTGAGGGAAGGCACGTGTATTGGCACCTACTAGATAGACCATTCCATACTCAAGCAAGAAGGATACCCCGATAGCAGTAATCAATACAGAGATACGAGTTGAATGTCGGAGTGGACGGTAGGCTAGAAACTCGATGATAACACCGAGAATAGCTGAACCAATCATGGACAAAATTAAGGCTAAAAAGAAATTTAAATGGAGGGCATTAATCAAGAAATAACCCATGAAAGCACCCATCATATAGATATCACCATGGGCAAAGTTAATAAGCTTGATAATTCCATAAACCATAGTATAACCCAGGGCTAGCAAGGCATAGACACTACCCAAGATTAAACCATTGACAAGTTGTTGAAGCATACGGTTCACTCTTTCTAAGTTTTATTTTTAGGATTTTATAAAAAAATAATCCCTTTATAAATACCGAAACAGGGAGTGAGTAAAAGCTCATTCCCCATTTACGATATCTATAAAATTAAGGTTTTACGACTTCTGCCGCATCTACTTTACCATTATTCATGGTCATCATGAAGGCTGTTTTCACAGTGTTATGATCTGCATCAAAGCTTGTTTGACCTGTAACACCTTCGAAGTTTTGTGTTTTAGCAAGATTGTTCTTGATATCAACTGAAGTTTTTGCACCTTTTGCTGCATTAGCTACAAGGTAAACTGAGTCATAAGCAAGAGCTGCAAATGTTGAAGGATCTTCGTTATATTTTGCACGATAAGCTTCAAGGAAGGCTTTTGCTTTATCTGAAACATCAACAGTAGTTGAGAATCCAGAGATGAAGTAGATATTTGATGCGCGTTCAGCAGTTGCTTGTTGAACAAATTCTGCACCGTTAAATCCGTCACCACCGATGATTGGCTTATCAATTCCCATACCACGAGCTTGGTTTACAATCTTACCAGCTTCTGTATAGTAACCTGGCAATACGATTGCATCAAAGTCTTTATCTTTGATTTTTGTCAAAGCTGCTTGGAAGTCTGTATCACCTGATACAAATGTTTCGTCTGCTACGATTTCACCTGTGAATGAATCACGGAAAGATTTTGCAATACCTTTAGCGTAGTCACTTGAGTTATCTGTATACAAGACCACTTTCTTAGCGTTCAATTTGTTTGAAACGTAGTTTGAGATGATTTTTCCTTGGAAACTATCTTGGAATGTTCCGATAAAGAGGAAATCTTGACCTTTTGTCAAACCATCTTGAGTAGCACTTGGAGAAATCAATGGAACTCCAGCTTGTGTAGCATTTGCTACTGCCGCTGCAGTTGCACCTGAAGTCGCAGGTCCTACAATAGCTGCTACCTTAGATTGAGTCACAAGGTTTGTTGAAACAGAAGCAGCTTCAGCAGTTTCAGATTTGTTATCTTTGTCGACTACTTCGATTTGTTTTCCATCGATACCACCTGCTGCGTTGATTTCATCAACTGCAAGTTGAGCACCCTTTTGCTCAGAAGTACCGTAAGATGCTACAGCACCAGTTTCTTCGAAGTTGAAACCAATTTTTACAACTTTTTCATCGATTGGGTTACCAGTTGTGTTTGAAGCTCCTGACTTCACTTCCCCACAAGCTGCTAAAAGAGCTGTACTTGCAAGAGCTACAAGTGACAATGCAAATTTTTTCTTCATGTTTATCTCCTTTTAATGTTCAATTTAAATTACATGTTAAGAATATACCGAATTATCAGAAAACTGTCAACAGGTTTCTCTCACTTTTTAAATGATAACGTTTTCGCTAGTTTTATATAGGTTCCCAACGAAAGGAGTTTCCAATTCTTGGATATGACAAACTCTCACTTTCTTGATAAATTTCTCTTTTCCTAAACGATTTACCAGCTCTTCTACTTCCTCTGTTGGGACATAAAGTTGTAGGTAACGATGTTTTTTTGAGTGGTAACAAATATCACCATAATTTGCGAGTTTTTTAGCATCGCGATTATAGTATAAATAGATAATCAGACCAGACCGATTCTCTTTTTGAAACATAATTCAACTTCCTTCTTACAATCTTCCTTCTATTATATCAAAAAAAACAAGCTCAGTCGAGCTTGCTTTAGTAGTTTAATTCAAAGAATTATTAGCCATAATTTCGTCAATAAAACCGTAGTCAAGAGTTTCTTGAGCGCTCATCCAGTAATCACGTTCAGCATCTTTATGGATTTGCTCAACAGATTTGCCAGAATTATCTGCTAGGATTTGCTCCAAAGTCTTACGAGTTTTAAGTAAGTGTTCAGCAGCGATGGCCATATCAGTCTGCTGAGTACCACCACCTGTACCACCCATTGGTTGGTGAATCATGTATTCTGCATTTGGAAGCATGAAACGTTTACCCTTTGCTCCACTTGATGCAATGACAGTCCCCATTGAGGCTGCCATTCCCATAACGATAGTTTGGACATCTGCCTTGATAAAGTTCATAGTATCAACGATTGCCAAACCAGCTGATACAGAACCTCCAGGAGTGTTTACATAAAGGTAAATATCTTTTGTACTATCTTGGGCATCCAAGAAAAGCAATTGGGCGATAACTGAGTTTGCCATATTGTCTTCGACTGGTCCAGTCAACATGATAATGCGGTCCTTAAGAAGACGTGAGTAAATGTCATACGAGCGTTCTCCACGACTTGTTTGTTCAATAACTACAGGAATCATTCATTTCTCCTTTTGATTTCTAATTTCTTTGTTAATAGGATTATTATATATCCTTGGTCAAAAAAGGTCAAATCTTTGCTCTATCCTAATAACAGATACAAAAATTTAACCTCCTTTCAAAACTAAGACTAAGCTATAGTCTCAATATCACTTTAGAATCTTATTTTGTTCCGAACAAGCGGTCTCCAGCATCTCCAAGACCTGGAACGATGTAACCATGTTCGTTCAAGCGTTCATCCAAAGCTGCTGTAAAGATTTCTACATCAGGGTGTGCTGCTTGAAGTGCCTTCACACCTTCTGGAGCTGATACAAGACAGACAAACTTGATGTTTGAAGCTCCACGTTTTTTGAGGGAGTCAACAGCCAAAATCGCTGATCCACCTGTTGCAAGCATAGGATCAACTACAAAAATTTGACGTTGGTCAATATCTTCAGGTAATTTTACCAAGTATTCTACTGGTTGAAGGGTTTCTTCGTCACGGTACATACCAATGTGACCAACTTTTGCTGCTGGAACCAAACTCAATAGTCCATCAACCATACCAATACCTGCACGCAAGATTGGGACAATCGCCAATTTTTTACCAGCCAACTGTTTTTGAACTGTTTTTGTGATCGGTGTTTCGATTTCTACATCTTCAAGTGGAAGATCACGAAGCACTTCATATCCCATCAACATTGCAATCTCGTCTACTAGTTCACGAAAAGCTTTTGTAGAAGTGTCAGTGCGACGCAAGATTGATAATTTGTGTTGAATCAGTGGATGATTAATAACTTCAAGTTTTCCCATTTTCAGAATTCCTTCTTTCAATTTATTCTTCTTATTATATCAAAAAATGGTTTAAAAAGCTTTCTAAACCATTTATTTTTTTATAATTTCTAGATTAGGTGAGCCTCTTGGAGAGCTGCCTGCACTGTTTCAAGTGGTAGGTGAGTTAATTCTGTTCCCTTTTCTTGATAAAGGTGTTGGGCATAGTCATCCATACGGTATTGGTTGATATAAACAACACGCTCACAACCTACCTGAAGCAGTTGTTTTGTACAGTTGAGGCATGGAAAATGAGTAACGTAAGCTGTAAAGCCTTTAGGAACTCCACGTTCGGCTCCTTGCAGTATAGCATTTACCTCTGCATGAAGAGTGCGGACACAGTGGCCTTCAATCACCAGACAGTCATGATCTATACAATGCTCTGTTCCTGATACAGAACCATTATAGCCTGTTGAAATAACTTTGTTATCCTTGACTAAAACAGCTCCTACCTTGGCACGTTTACAGGTTGAGCGATTGGCAATCAATAAGGCTTGAGCAGCAAAATACTCATCCCAAGCTAGTCTTTTTTCTGTCATAGCATTTCTCCTCATGTTTTATTTTTTAAAAAATGGCAGGCGTAGATCTGCGATTTTTTCAGCAGGAACCTTCATCCCATCCTTGATCCATTTAAGCAAGACCGATACGATGGCCGAACTCCAAAAAGAATGCAGGTAAGAACTGACACCTTTTGATTTCCCATAGTATTTTTCTAGAAATTCTTGCATGGCTTGCACAAAGATTTTTTCTAAGTGATAGTCTAGGGCAAGCTGAATAACTTTGGCTTCTTTCTTGGCTTCTCTAAAGAGGTGAACCCATACGAGATAAAGGTCTGTTTTAACATCGTAATGACTCAATTGCTCCATGATGTTATGGACGCTACGTTTAAAGACACTTTCTAAAATCTCTTCTTTTGAATCATAGTTTCGATAAAAAGCTGCACGAGAAACGCCAGCACGCTTGACTAACTCAGAAATGCTAATCTTAGCCAACTCCTTTTTCTCCAAGAGTTGCAAAAGAGCTGTTTCAATCGCTTCTCTGGTTAGCAAATTAGATTCTTGATTTGATTTTCTAAGGTTTTCAAGCGATTTTTCAGATATTTTACGTTCAGACATAACAATTTCTTTCTACTTGTGACAACAGAGAGGTACTACTTTTGTTTCAAGGGCTTTCATGATATAATTGTAAAAAAAGACAGAACCTTTGTCAATGTATAAGTGATAAAGATGGAGAATTTCTATGACTTGGAAGATTGTAGCTGACTCTGGTTGTGATTATCGCCAGCTGGAAAACCTTGCTTTTGATACTGAATTTGTCAGTGTTCCCTTAAAGATTCAGGTAGCAGATCAAGTCTTTGTCGATGATGCCAATCTGGATATCGATAAGATGATGGAAACTATGTATGCGACTTCTGAAGCTTCAAAATCAGCCTGCCCTAGTCCTGATGATTACTTACGAGCATTCGAAGGTGCCAAACATATTTTTGTAGTGACTATCACTGGAACTCTCTCTGGTAGCCACAATAGTGCTCAATTAGCTAAAAACATTTATCTCGAAGACCACCCTGACACTCAGATTCACGTTATTGATAGTTTGTCTGCTGGTGGAGAGGTAGACTTAATTGTTGAGAAAATCAATGACTTGATTGACCAAGGACTTTCTTTTGAAGAAGTGGTTGAAGTGATTACTACTTACCAAGAAAAAACGAAGTTGTTGTTCGTTCTTGCTAAAGTGGATAACTTGGTTAAAAACGGTCGATTGAGTAAGCTTATTGGTACAGTTGTCGGGCTCCTCAATATTCGTATGGTCGGGGAAGCAAGCGAAACCGGAACCTTAGAACTCCTCCAAAAGGCTCGTGGTGCTAAAAAGTCTCTTCAGGCTGCTTATGAAGAGTTAATCAAAGCTGGCTACGCTGGTGGGCGTATCGTCATGGCTCACCGCAGCAATGAAAAATTCTGCCAACAGCTCTCAGAGCTCTTACGAGAAAAATACCCACAAGCTGACATTAGAATCATCCCAACTTCTGGACTCTGCAGTTTCTATGCGGAAGAAGGTGGGCTCCTCATGGGATACGAAATCAACTAATAAATCTGACAAGAGATGTCTAATCATCTCTTGTTTTTTTATGGTACAATACTCTTATGAAACATTTTGATACTATTGTCATCGGAGGTGGCCCTGCTGGTATGATGGCTACGATTTCCAGTAGCTTTTACGGGCAGAAAACCCTTCTCATTGAAAAAAATCGGAAACTTGGAAAAAAATTAGCTGGAACTGGTGGTGGTCGTTGCAATGTAACTAACAACAGCACTTTAGACGACCTACTAGCTGGAATCCCAGGCAATGGGCGATTTCTTTACAGTGTCTTCTCCCAGTTTGATAACCATGATATCATTAATTTTTTCACGGAAAATGGTGTTAAACTCAAGGTTGAAGACCACGGACGTGTCTTCCCAGCCAGCGATAAATCGCGAACCATAATCGAGGCTCTGGAGAAGAAAATCATGGAGCTAGGTGGGCAAATTGCTACTCAAACAGAGATTGTTTCTGTTAAAAAGATAGACGACCAGTTTGTCCTTAAGTCCGCAGACCAGACCTTTACTTGTAATAAACTCATTGTCACAACAGGTGGTAAGTCTTATCCTTCTACTGGTTCGACTGGTTTTGGTCACGAGATTGCCCGCCATTTCAAACACACCATTACCGAACTTGAGGCTGCTGAAAGTCCCTTATTGACGGATTTCCCGCATAAAGCCTTGCAGGGAATTTCACTAGATGATGTGACCCTCAGCTATGGCAAGCACGTCATCACCCATGACCTCCTCTTTACCCACTTTGGTTTATCTGGTCCCGCTGCTCTGCGTATGTCAAGCTTTGTCAAGGGTGGCGAAATCCTATCTTTAGATGTCTTGCCACAACTTTCTGAAGACGACTTAGTAAATTTTCTAGAAGAAAACCGTGAAAAATCCTTAAAAAATGCCTTGAAGACTTTGCTCCCTGAACGCTTGGCAGAATTCTTGGTGCAAGGCTACCCAGAAAAGGTCAAACAACTAACAGAAAAAGAACGCGACCAACTTATCCAGTCTATCAAGGCACTCAAAATCCCTGTGACAGGAAAAATGTCCTTGGCTAAATCCTTTGTGACCAAAGGTGGCGTTAGTCTCAAGGAAATCAATCCTAAAACGCTGGAAAGTAAACTGGTTCCTGGCCTTCACTTTGCAGGAGAGGTCCTAGATATCAACGCCCACACAGGTGGCTTTAACATCACTTCTGCCCTCTGCACCGGATGGGTGGCAGGAAGTCTACATTATGATTAAACTTTAAAGTAAGAAATCGGCAGAGATTACTCCGCCGATTTTTATTTTGTCTGAGTTCTAACATAGTGGGCAATAACATCAGAAGTGTATTGAGCAGTTCCCTTTCCAAACTTATCAATGTTTTCCTTGAACTCTGGATTATAGACATAGCCTTGGCCGATATAACCGAAGACCTCGATAGAGCAGTCAAATCCATAAGTACGAATAGCTTGTAAGAGCTTGGCTGCTTCCTCTTGATTTTCAGATTCTGTTATCGGTAGACCAGCTTTGAGATTTTGAGCCAAGGCTTGAAAGACTTGATTAAAGGCTGATGTAACCTCATCCTCTCGTCCTTTTTGGCGTTCGAGGGCCTGATCCATGACTTCTTGGCCATATTTCTCTACTGCCTCTTGGTGGTATTTTTGATTGTCTTGGTAGCTAAATCCAGTGAATTTTTCTTGAATGGTCATTTTTATTTCTCCTTTTTGTTCTTGAATGGTTTTTTGTAAGGTTGAAATTAAGGTATCCAGATGTTGCCTTTCTCGAGTCAGATAGTCCAGTTGCCTGATCAGATGGGGCAATAACTCTGAAGTTTCTTGTTCTAATAGCTCTGCTATTTTTTCTAAAGAAAAGCCTAGATACTTGTAATAGAGGATAACCTGAAGTCGTTCTAAATCCTCTTGACTATAGGTTCGATAGCCATTTTCTGATTTTAACGGAACCAAGAGTCCTATCTTATCATAATGGTAGAGGGTCTTGACGGAGACACCTGAAAGTTGCGCAGCTTCTTTGATATGGTACATGATTTCCTCCTCACATGAATAGTATATCCCCTTACCTTAGGGTAGAGTCAAGTATTTTATCATATTTTTTATGAAAACATGAAAATCGCTTTCTTGACAGGCTTCAGAAAACATGATAGGATAATCAAGTCTATCAATCAAATAAAAGGCTCTTAAAGAGCAATTGAGAGAGGGCTATTTGACAACTCAAGTAGCCTTTTCTTATTTTAAAAATAGATTGGAGTTTTAACGATGTCTGAAAAATCGCAATGGGGATCAAAACTGGGCTTCATCCTTGCATCTGCTGGTTCTGCTATTGGTCTTGGAGCTGTTTGGAAATTCCCTTATATGACCGCTGCCAATGGTGGGGGAGGCTTTCTACTGGTCTTTCTTATCTCGACAATTTTAATTGGTTTCCCTCTTTTGCTGGCTGAATTTGCCCTTGGTCGAAGCGCTGGCGTGTCAGCAATCAAAACTTTTGGAAAACTTGGCAACACTCAAAAGTACAACTTTATTGGTTGGATTGGTGCCTTTGCTCTTTTCATCCTTCTCTCATTTTATAGTGTCATTGGGGGTTGGATTCTGGTATACCTTGGTATCGAGATTGGAAGATTATTCCACCTAATCGGAAATGGAGATTATGCCCAGCAATTCTCTTCCATCATTTCTAATCCAGTTATTGCTTTAGGAGCCCAAGCAGCCTTTATCTTCTTGAACATTTTCATCGTATCACACGGCGTTCAAAAAGGAATTGAAAGAGCTTCTAAGGTCATGATGCCTCTACTTTTTATCATCTTTGTCATTATCATCGGGCGTTCTCTTAGCTTGCCAAATGCTATGGAAGGTGTCGTTTACTTCCTCAAACCTGACTTTTCAAAACTAACAAGTGCTGGACTTCTCTATGCACTGGGTCAATCTTTCTTTGCCCTATCCCTTGGAGTTACAGCCATGTTGACTTACGCTTCCTACCTAGACAAGAAAACTAAGCTGGTCCAATCAGGAATGTCTATCGTAGCCTTGAACATCTCAGTTTCTATCATGGCGGGACTTGCGATTTTCCCTGCGATGTCAGCCTTTAATATCCAATCTGAAGGTGGACCAAGTCTCCTCTTTATTGTTTTGCCGCAACTCTTTGACAATATGCCTTTTGGTACTATTTTCTATATTCTCTTTCTCTTGCTTTTCCTCTTTGCGACGATAACTTCCTCAGTCGTTATGCTTGAAATCAATGTTGGTAACATCACCAACCAAGACAATCGTAAGCGTGCTAAGTGGAGCATGATTTTAGGAGTATTGACTTTTGTCTTTGGTATCCCTTCGGCCCTATCCTATGGTGTGATGGCTGATGTCCATATCTTTGGAAAGACCTTCTTTGACGCTATGGATTTCTTGGTTTCCAACCTCCTTATGCCTTTCGGTGCTCTCTGCTTGTCCCTTTTTACAGGCTATATTTTCAAGAAGACACTGGCAATGGAGGAACTTCATCTTGATGAAACACCATGGAAGCAAGGACTTTTCCAAGTCTGGCTCTTCCTTCTTCGTTACATCATCCCAATTATCATCATCGTGGTCTTTATCGCCCAATTTATGTAAATAGAAAAAAGGACTTGAGAATATCTCTCAAGTCTTTTCTTTTTATGGATGGCTGACAATCAATTCTAGACCTTGCCCTTCCAAGGTCCAAGCTTCAACATCACTCGGCAAGATAAAGTGGCTACCTTTTTGAATTGGATAGTCTTTTCCGTCTACAGTCAGTTTCCCTTGACCGGCCAAGACACTGAACAAGCTGTAATCAGCCGTCTTCTCAAATTCAACTTTTCCTGTGATTTCCCACTTGTAGACAGCAAAGAATTCATTAGAGACAAGTAAAGTTGAACGCAAATCATCTGCTTTGACAGTCACAGGACGGCTGTTTGCAGGCTCACCAATATTCAAAACATCGATTGATTTTTCGAGGTGAAGTTCACGCAAGTTGCCATTATCATCCTTGCGGTCAAAGTCATAGACACGGTAGGTTGTATCACTAGACTGTTGCGTTTCAAGAATCAAGATTCCCGCACCGATAGCATGCATGGTTCCACTTGGTACATAGAAGAAATCTCCAGCCTTAACAGGTACTTTTGTAAGCAAGGCATCCCAGTTCTTATCTTCGATTTGCTGACGGAGTTCTTCTTTTGACTTAGCATTGTGACCGTAAATAATCTCTGAACCTTCATCTGCAGCAATGATGTACCAGCACTCTGTTTTTCCAAGTTCGCCTTCATGCTCTAGTCCATAAGCATCATCTGGGTGAACTTGAACACTGAGCCAGTCATTGGCATCTAGGATTTTAGTCAAGAGTGGAAATACTGGTTCTGGACGGTTGCCAAACAACTCACGGTGTTCCGCATACAAAGTAGCGAGGTCTGTTCCTTCATAGCGACCATTGGCTACCTTAGACACACCATTTGGGTGAGCTGAGATCGCCCAATACTCACCAATCTTTTCATTTGGTATGTCGTAGCCAAACTCATCACGTAGTTTAGTCCCACCCCAGATTTTTTCTTGCATTACAGAATTTAAAAATAACGGTTCTGACATCTTGATCTCCTGTCTGATTTTTCTCCCTTCATTATAGCAAAAAAAGAGTTCCAGTTGAACTCTTTTTCACATCTTATAAATTAGGGAGAAGATTTTATAAAAATAGTGAACAAATGTGCTCTACTCAATGCTTGCACCATTGCTGGCAATGACATCCTTGTACCAGTAGAAGGATTTCTTCTTGCTACGTTTGAGAGTCCCATTTCCTGCGTTATCTCGATCCACATAGATAAAGCCATAGCGCTTGTTCATTTCGCCTGTTCCAGCCGAAACCATCCGGAAAAGTCAGTTTTTCGGTCATAAGTCTACTCAACTTTCTTATTTGCTTGTTCATTTACTTATATTATAGCTCATTCTGAAACCTTTTCTTATAAAATACTGTGACATACTGATACTATTCTACTATTTAAGTTGATCAGATTGTTTTTTAAAAAATTATCCTCTCGAAAAAGCAAATAGCCTCCCCGGAAACAAAAAAAGAAGACTGAAAACTAGTCTCCTCTGTTCCTTTTAAATCAAAGCTGTGATAGCGGTTACTAGGCCAAAAATAATACCTGGTGCATTCGCTGCTGCAAGGGGGATATCTCTTTCTTTTTTGAAAAGACCGTAGTAGACCCATAGACTACAGTTGATCGCTGCAACCAAGGGCTCAATGAAATTTCCTTTTTGACCAGCCAGATTGTCCATGATTTGTGGGAAGTAAGACATATACATCATAACAGACATAAAGGTCGCTACCCAACCTAACATTTTCATTTGTTTTTCAGTTATTTTCAAAACCTATTTCATTTTTACTGAATCTTATTTTATAATCTTCTTTCAAAACAATCAAGACTTTGAAGCTTTTGTTATAAAGATGTAAACTATCACAATCTTGTGAGAAGAAAGAGGGAACAGAAAAAAGACTGGATTGCTCCGATCTGTTTAGTCAATCAAATATTAGAAAATGAATACTCCTTTTCAATGAATCGATTGATGGTAAATAAGCTGTTAGAAATTATTGACAGTATCGAAATTTTCTAGTAAAATGAATTTTGTTAATACCTAAATGGTGTGTAATTTTCTATCAACATAGTCAGGAGAAAAGGAACTTATGCTAAAAAAATTTAATGAATTGTCACTGAAAGATAAGGCTTATCTAATTGGCGGTTTGATCTTATTAGTCATTGTGATCTCCTTTGGTCTGCTCAATCGTCAAACAGTAACTGTCAGTCTTGTCTTTACACAACTATCTGCTCCCTTGATTTTGGTGATTTTTACTTGTCTAGTAATCGGGATCATTGTTGGTAGTGCTATTGGTTTTAGCTATCACCATGGCAAGACTCAAGAGCTGAAAAGCCGCATTGCTGAAGCAGAAACGACTATCCATAAAAAAGACAAGGAGCTTCTCCAGTACAAGGAACAGGTGCAACAATTAAAACAGGAAGCCAAACAATAAGTGTAGAAATCATAACCACCCGTCAGCGGGTGGTTTTTTGTCTCGCACCTAATGGAACGAGACGGACTGAAAATCGCATAACAGAAAAAAAACCGGATTGCTCCGATCTTTCAATAGTTCATATTCTCACATTCTGTTTTAAGAATAGTTAAGGTTATCTTCAAATGACTAAGCCCCTTATTTCATACGATAAAAATCAAGCACTAGACCAGCAGGACCTTTAACTAATAAGGACTCTGTTCCCCAATCCGTTTCACAAGGACCGTGTAAAATCTCGACACCTCTCTCTTTTAACCGCTTTTGGTTCTGGTCGACATCCTCAACCTCAATGTGTAGAATAATTCCTGACTGAAAATTTTCCAAAGGAATCAAATGATTTTGGGATAACATGAGACAGTGACTGCCAATCGTGAACTGAGCAAAACTGTTATCAACATAGTCCGCCTTTTTATCCAAGATACACTCTAATTCAGCACAGACTTGGGGAACATCTGACACGATAATATCTAATTGATTTAAATTCATTTACTGTCCTCCACAAAAAGACCGGATTGCTCCGATCTTTTCAAGTTTCTCTCTATGAAAATCAAAGAATAAACAAGGCATCAAACCGCAGGCAGTACTGGAGTACGGCAAGGTGAAGATAACGCAGTTTACATTTGATTTTCGATGAGAGAAATTATTTAATTGCGCGTGATTGCAACCCTTCTTCTTCCAAGAAGAGGCGGAATGGTACAAGCTCTTCAGCTTCGTATTTTTCCTTGAAGGCTTTGATAGCTTCTTCTGAGTGTTGTTTTGGATCCAACTCAAGTACTTCTACTGGAAGTGGACGATGTGGAGTGATGTGAGCATCGATAACAACAGTTTTACCTTCTTTGTTCAATTTAACAGCTTCTGCAACAACTGCATCGATGTCTTCGATACGGTCAACTGTAAATCCTACAGCACCTTGCGCTTCAGCGATTTTCGCATAGTCAGCATTAGGGAAGTCACAACCAAACAAGTGTTTGTTTGTGTCTTCGTATTTGTCCTTGATGAAGGCATATTTACCATTTGAGAAGACAACGTTGATAACTGGAAGGTCGTATTGAACGTTTGTGATCACGTCTGGGTAGCACATGTTGAATGCACCGTCACCCATGATGTTCCATACTTGGCGATCTGGATTGTCTTTCTTAGCAGCGATACCACCAGGAAGGGCAATACCCATTGTCGCAAAGAGTGGAGATGTACGCCACATGTTCTTAGGTGTCATGTGAAGGTGACGAGTAGATGTTTGAGTAGTGTCACCTACGTCGATTGAGTAGATAGCGTCTTGATCAGCATGTTTGTTGATTGCATTGTAAACTTGATACAATTGCAATTCACCCTCAGTTTTACCTTCGAGTTTGTTCATGTAATCACGCCAGTTTTGGTTGTTCTTCACGTTTGCACGCCACCATGGAGTAGACTCAACTGGGTTTACTTTATCAAGGATAGCTTTAGCTGCTTGACCTGCATCACCAAGGATTGAAGCGTCAAGGGCGTGACGTTTCCCAAGTTTGTAAGGGTCGATATCTACTTGGATGAATTTTTCAGTGTTTTTGAATGCTTGGTAAACTTCAGCAAATGGGAAGTTTGAACCAAGGAAAAGAACTGTGTCTGCTTCAAAGACCACTTCGTTGGCTGGTTTCCAACCAACACGGTATGCAGAACCTGTCAAACCTTCGTAGTTCCATTCGAACGCTTCGAAGTTTTTACCAGTTGTGATGATTGGTGCTTTGATTTTACGTGACAATTCAGTGATCACTTCACCAGCTTTAACACCACCGTAACCAGCGTAGATAACTGGGCGTTCAGCGTTGTTCAAAATTTCAACAGCTTTGTCGATTTCAACTTCGTTCAAAGCAGGAGCGATGAATGAACGCTCGTAAGAACCTGAACCGTAGTATGAGTTTTCGTCGATTTCTTGGAAACCAAAGTTTACTGGAATTTCAACGACAGCTGGACCTTTTTTAGAAACGGCAGCACGGCAAGCTTCGTCAATGACTTTTGGCAATTGTTCTGCGTAAGCTACACGTTTGTTGTAAACAGCGATACCGTTGTACATTGGGTTTTGGTTCAATTCTTGGAAGGCATCCATGTTCAATTCGTTAACTGGACGTGATCCAAGGATAGCAAGGAATGGAGTGTTATCCATAGCTGCATCGTAAACACCGTTGATCAAGTGAGTTGCACCAGGTCCACCTGAACCAACTGCAACACCGATAGATCCGCCAAATTTAGCCTGCATAACCGCTGCAAGAGCACCTGTTTCTTCGTGGCGAACTTGCAAGAAACGGATATCTTTGTCTTCAGCCAAAGCGTCCATCAATGAGCTGAGTGTTCCTGATGGGATACCGTAGATAGTATCTACGCCCCATGTTTTCAATACGTTGAGCATTGCTGCAGATGCAGTAATTTTCCCTTGAGTCATAATGATAACTCTCCTTCAAAATAATTTCATATATTTACAAAAAACGCTTTTATATGTTATTTGAAAACGATTCAGTAAATTTACAATCCTAATTTATCACATTTGATTTTAGATTTCTAAGTATATGCTCAGAAACTTTCATTCTCTATTACAGTACAGTTTGGAAGCGGTTTGAAAATCTGTTTTAGAATAGAAAAAAGCGGTTAAGACCGCCTTTTTATACTCAATGAAAATCAAAGAGCAAACTAGGAAGCTAGCCGCAGGTTGCTCAAAGCACAGCTTTGAGGTTGCAGATAAAGCTGACGTGGTTTGAAGAGATTTTCGAAGAGTATTAATCGACTTTAGTAAAATTAAGCATAAGAGAGCTGATTAAAACAGATACTGAACTAAAGGCCATGGCCAATCCTGCAAGTTCTGGATTGAGTACCAAACCAAGACCAGAAAACACTCCTGCTGCAATCGGAATACCAATGAGGTTATAGATAGAAGCCCAGAAAAGATTGAGTAGAATACGATTAAAGGTCTTCTTACTCATATCAAAAGCACGTGCCAATCCTAGTAAATTGTTGGTTGTAAGGACAAGATCTGCTGATTCAATGGCAATATCTGTCCCAGAGCCCATGGCAATTCCGACATCCGCTACACTGAGGGCCGGCGCATCATTGATACCATCTCCAACAAAGGCCAATTTGCCATTCTTTTGAAGCTTGTGAATTTCGTGTGCCTTTTCCTCTGGCAAGACATTTGCAATCACTTCTTCGATCCCAATTTGCTCTGCAATCGCATGGGCTACTCCAGCATTATCTCCAGTAAGCATGACCGTTCTAAGGCCACGTTTTTTCAATTTGGCAATAGCTTCTTTGGCATTTTCCTTAGGGACATCCTGCAAGGCAATTAAGCCTTTTAACTGACCATCTACGGATAGGAAGACAACTGTTTTTGCTTCTTTCTCAAGCAAATCAAATCGTTCTTGATAATCATGTGGAATAGTAAGGTCAGCTAAAAGTTTGGCATTCCCCAGCAAGACTTGTTTATCATTAATAATCCCAGTCACACCTTTTCCATGCAAGGCTTGGAAGTTTTCCACTGGGTAAAGACTGATTCCTAGTTCAGATGCACGATTAACAATAGCTTGAGCTAGCGGGTGTTGAGATACATCTTCCAATGAAGCAGCCAAACTTAGCACTTCGCTTTCATCACCAATAACATCTGTCACTACTGGCTTCCCTTCGGTCAAGGTTCCTGTCTTATCAAAAACAACCGTTTGGACTTTTTGGATTTCCTGTAGAACTGTACCATTTTTGAGAAGAATCCCCATCTTGGCACTTCGTCCTGTTCCAACCATGAGTGCTGTCGGTGTCGCGAGTCCTAGTGCACAAGGACAGGCAATTATCAAAACTGCTACTCCATAGAGGAGCGACGTCACAAAGCTTTCTCCTAAGAAAACAAACCAGATCCAAAAAGTAAGAAGTCCTAAAATGACAACTGCTGGTACAAAAATCCCAGAAATCTTGTCTGTCAAATCTTGAATAGGAGCACGACTCGTTTGCGCTTTTTTCACAAAGTCCACAATCTGAGCCAACATAGTCTCAGAGCCCACTTTTTCGGCTCTAAAAATGATCGTACCACTATTATTGATGGTTGAACCAATGACAGCATCTCCAACTGATTTATCGACTGGAATACTTTCCCCAGTCACCATTGATTCATCAATACTCGTTTCACCTTCTAAGACAATACCATCAACGGCAATTTTTTCACCTGGTCGAACGCGAATGAGATCCCCAACTTTGACTTGTTCTAGAGGTATTTGAACATAAACATCATCACGCAAAACCTCTGCTGTTTTTGCTTGTAGGTCTAATAATTTTTCGACTGCCTGCGAAGTATTTTTTCGCATTTTTTCCTCAAAAACTGCTCCCAAAAGAATGAAGAAGAGGATAAATGCAGCACTTTCAAAGTAAACGGGCAGACCAGTGAAGAGGGCTACTAAGCTATAGAAATAGGCCACTAGGGTTCCCAGAGCAACCAAGGTATCCATGTTGGAATTGTGCTTTTTAAAACTAGCCCAGGCGCTTCTGATATATGGAACTCCAGCTACCAGCATAATGGGTGTTGTGGCTAAAAAGGTGCCCCAACGCATGACTTGGTGACTAATTCCTCCTGTAGACATCCCAATCATGAGAATCACAAGAGGCACAGTAAAGATACTAGTAATCCAAAAACGTTGTAAAAGACTGAGAGACTTTTTAGTTTTTTCAACAACGGTGTAGGTCCCCTTTTGCATCTTCATGCCGCATGAAAATTCATGCTCGCCCAAGTCTTGAGGCGTAAAGCGAATGACTTTTTCCTCGTCTTGAGCGATTGGTTCTAGAATCCCTTCTTCTTCGAAGAGAATTTCCTTATAGCAGTTTGATGGTGTCACACGGTGAAAGGTAATCTCAGCAGGAATCCCTTTTTGCAGTTGAATGTGGGCTGGATGGTAGCCTTTGTCTGCCGTGATACGGATTTTTTGAACGCCATTTTCAAGGCTTGCTTTTACAATTTCTGTCATATCATTCTCCTATTCTACAATCATCTTACCGTGCATCATATTCATGCCACAAGAGAAACCATATTCTCCTGCTTTTTCAGGAGTGATTTCAACCACATATTGGTCTCCCATAGGCAGATCTGCATGCACTCCAAAGTCTGGAAAAACGATTTGATCCAAGCAAGGTGAAGGATCTTTTCGATCAAAAATAATGCGAGCAGGTTGCGATTTTTTGAGGATAATGGTTCCTGGAGTGTATCCCCCCATGACTTCCACTCGAATTTCTTGATAGCCATTCTTTTGTTGAGCTCTCTTAGCGTTTTCTTGAGGTTTTTTGAAAAACCAAAAGAGGATAAAAGCAATCATTCCTAAAACAACAATAGATACAAATAGATTTAACATAGCGTCTCCTTTACATACAATTACATCTTACTTCTGTTACAGCACTTGCTTTTTTCTTTGAAATCACTTCTTCCAAGCCTTCCAAGTCAGCTAAGGTAAAGTCACATTCTTCTATCAAATCAGCTAGTAACTGCTTAATCCTTCGAGAACAAAGCTTGTCTTTGATATCCTGAACCATTAAGCCCCTACTATCATCTGGAGTTAAAAGGGACGAATACACAAAGGACTTGCCCTGTTTTTCCCGAGTCAAACATTCTTTCTCCACCAAACGTGCCAAGAGTGTCTGGATCGTGGATTTGGACCAGCTAAACCTTTTCTCTAATACTTTTATGAGATCAGTACTAGTCTGTTCTCCCTGCATCCAGATAATCTTCATGACCTGCCATTCTGCATCCGAAATCTGCATCAGCATACCTCCAAAATCTACATTTGTCAATCACAATTATCAGTATACTCTCAAAATCTACATTTGTCAACTAAATTTCCTAAAAATTTTTAAAATAGTTTAAAATGTATTAAAATTTTTTCTTATATACTCGTTAAATTCACTTTTTAAACTCTCTTTCATGTTTACAAAAACATAACTCAAAAACCTCCACATGGAGTGGAGGTTTATTTTACTACTAATACAATTTTAAATCATGTGAATCAGCTGGGAAACTTGGATCATATGGATTGTGACGAAGCTTGAATCGTTTCACATCTTCAATTGTCTGTGTTCCAGATAACTGCATAACTGTCTTTAATTCATCATTCAAATGTTCAAAGACTTGGCGTACACCAACACTACCACCAAGGGCTAAACCATAAATGACAGGTCGTCCAATGGCTACTAAGTCAGCTCCAGAAGCCAAGGCTTTAAAGACGTGCTGACCACGACGAACACCAGAGTCAAAAACAATTGGCACACGTTTGTCAACTGCTTCAGCGACTTCTTGAAGCGAGTCAAAGGATGCTGGTCCACCGTCGATTTGGCGGCCACCGTGGTTGGTTACCCAGACACCAGAAGCACCTGCAGCAAGAGAGCGTTCAACGTCCTCACGGCATTGTGGCCCCTTGACATACACAGGAAGTCCTGAGTATGCAGCGATAAATTCTACATCACGTGGAGACAAGCGTTGTTTGGCTGACTTGTAAACAAAGTCCATTGATTTTCCAGCACCTTGAGGTAGGTATTCTTCTACGATAGGCATGCCAACTGGGAAGACAAAACCGTTGCGTTTGTCTACCTCACGATTGCCCCCTACAGTAGCATCTGCTGTCAAGACAATCGCTTTGTAGCCTTCAGCCTTCACACGGTCCATGATATGGCGGTTAATACCGTCATCCTTACTAAAGTAAAATTGGAACCAATGAGGTGTTCCTTGAAGAGCTTCCGTAATTTCTGGAAGGTCAACGGTAGAGTAGGAACTAGTTGTATAAAGAGAACCAAATTCATGCACACCACGTGCAGTAGCCACTTCACCTTGTTCATTTGCTAATTTATGAGCCGCAACAGGCGCCATAATGATTGGTGAAGATAATTTTTCACCTGCAAATTCAATCTCTGTACTTGGATTTTCAACATCACAAAGCGTATGAGGAACAATAAGTTTGTGGTTAAAGGCACGGATGTTCTCGCGTAAAGTGAAAGTATCTTCTGCTCCACTAGCGATATAACCAAAGGCAGCTTTAGGAATGACTTGTTGCGCCATTGGCTCCAAATCATAAGTGTTAATAAAATCTACAGGTCCTTCTGCATTGCTTGTTTTATATGACATAAAATTCCCTCCTATATGAGTAAGCGCTTTCCTTTTTCTTTACACATACATCTTAACTCTTTTTCATAGAATTTTCAAAAAATTTGTCTGGGAATTTCAAACTGATTACCTGGACCTTTCAAAAAAATCAGGTAACCCTAAGGGTTACCTGATTTTTATATACCTTAAGCATTTTGCCAATTTTCTTGGTCTTCTTTAAAGCGTTTAAGGAGAGCAAGTCCTTCTGGTGTAATGTAGCCTTCTTCTTGGGCTAGGTGAATGAGCTCACTGTAGTTTGAAAGAGTCACTAGTTTGACACCAGCATCCGCAAAGTTTTTATCTGCTTTTGGTAATTGATAGCTGAAGATAGCCACGACACCAAGCACATCTGCTCCTTCACGTTTAGCAGCTGCTACAGCTTCAAGAACCGAACCACCAGTTGAAATAAGGTCTTCAACAACAACCATCTTTTGTCCTTGAGCTACACGGCCTTCGATTTGGTTTCCTGCTCCGTGGTCTTTTGGTTTGCTGCGGATATAGGCAAAGGGTAGGTTCATCTTGTCAGCGATGATAGCACCGTGTGGGATACCCGCAGTCGCTGTTCCTGTAATCACTTCTACTTCTGGGAATTCTGCCTTGATGGCTTCTACAAAACCATTCTCAATCAAGGTACGTGTCTCTGGGTAGGCAAGTGTTACACGATTATCCGTATAAATTGGTGACTTGATACCTGATGCCCAAGTGAAGGGCTCTTCTGGTTTGAGGTAAACAGCTTGAATTTTCAATAGATGGCTAGCAATGTCTTTAGCAAGTGTCATGGGATTCTCCTTTGTATTTTTACTTTATTCTTATTTCCAGTCTTGTGTCCATTCATCCTTGATAGCATGATAAGCTACTACTGGATCAGGGGCTTGAGTGACTGGGCGTCCAACAACGATATAGTCACTACCAATATGATAAGCATCTGCTGGTGTCATGACTCGTTTTTGGTCTCCTACTGCAGCACCTGATGGACGAATGCCGGGTGTCAGGCAAATAAAGTCTGGACTGGTAGCTTCTTTGATGAGTTTTACTTCTTGAGCTGAACAAACCACACCATCTAATCCCGCTTCAGCGGTTTTTTTGGCATAGTGAATAACAGATTCTTGAAGACTGGTTTGAATATTTTGAAAGTCTCTCATTTGTTCCTCAGAGGTTGAAGTTAACTGAGTGACAGCAATCAATTTGGCTTCTTTCCCAAGGCCTTCCCGCGCAGCCTTCATCATCTCTACACCACCTGCGGCATGAACATTGGTCATATCAACACCCAGATGAGACAAAACCTTCATGGCAGACTTAACTGTATTGGGAATATCATGAAGTTTGAGATCTAGAAAGACACTATGACCTAAGTCTTTCAAATAAGAAACAATCTCCGGACCTGTGGCGTAATAGAGCTCCATACCTACCTTTAGATAGAGGCTCTCCCCTGCTGGAAAAAGAGCTAAAAATTGCTTGACTGCCTCAAAACTTGGAAAATCAAGAGCAATAACTGGACGAGCTTCACGCATACTTTTCTCCTTTTACCTTTGTCAGCAAGAGAGCATGAAAAAAGGAACCTGCCTACAGCAAGGTTCCACGAAAAATGGGTAGTCTCCACCCTTTCACCGTCTAACCTTAGCTGCCTCTCTGGACTGCTTTAAAGGTTTTTTACTATTCTATTATTTAAAGCGGTACTTGTCAAGTAAAAACAAGTAACTGAACGAATCATCTGAAAGTTAGCGACTCTGTGTTGTTTGAGTCGTCTGTGTTGTTTGATCTTGATTTCCTTGCTCAGCTTGTTTTTTCTTCTCTTCTTCCTGCTTCTTCTTTTCCTCTTCTTTGGCTTTAACTCTTTCGTCATCCAGAGCCTTATCCACTAGACTATAGCTATAGATACCGACCTCCATGTCAATACCACTAGGAACTGTCAACTGTGGTTTTATCTTACTATAGTATGGTAACTTCTTCCCTAGTTCTGATAATGGCACCAAAATCTCGTCTGTATCATACATGGTAATCTTTAGAAGGTCACTTGTTACCTTGCTTGGTGCAAGTTCAATCTTCTCAATCTCTTGCTTAATTTCTGGACTAACTTCATTTAACTGAGAAATTAGGGTTTTAATCTGTTCCTCATCGTTAAATAAAACAGATATGTATTTCTCAGGTAAGTTGTCAGAACTAACGGCAGTTGATTCAATGCTTCCACTAGATAAGATTGGATAATAGTTATCTCCTGAAACAGAGTAGGCCGCGATCTCAAATTCCTTCACTTCAATAGTAAAGTGAACTGGGAATTGATAAACTATCTTAGCCGATTCAATCCAGTGATTTGATTTGACCATTTCCGCATGCTTATCTTTATTTAAGAGCAAGCTGATTGTATAGTCACTGTCACGAATGCCAGACGCTTCTTTGACTTGGTCTGCACTTGTCTGAACAGTGCCCGTAACCTCAATATGTTTCATTGTAGCTAGAGGGCTTAGAAGATAAATAGACAAGAATAAGATTATAAAACTTGGGACGAGGATTGTAACTGCTCGCCAGATATGTATAGAAGGAATGGCTGGTTTTGGAGGTTTACTCTTGGTTTTTACTTTTTTCTGTTTCTTAACCTTTTCGTCAGCTTTTTCTTCCTCTACTTGAGCCTGACTCTTAGAGTCTTCTTGAGGAGTTTCCTCCGAATCTTTCTCTTCATTTGAAGTCTCATCGCTAGTATCCGAATCCTTCTCTTCAGATTTTTCGGATTCTTCGTCCTCTTCTTCAGAACTCGTAGATTTTTCTTCCGTTTTTTTACTCAAATACTCCTGATGTTGTTTTTGCCATTCTGACACTTCTTGAGCGCTTTCAGAAGACTCTGATACTTGTTCTTCTTTTTCACGAGCTTCTTCTTCGGCACGTTTCGCCTCTTCTTCAGCTTTTTTTTGAAGATATTCTTGATTTCGTTTTTGCCACTCTGACAATTCCTTGCCTTGAGTGTGCTGATTCTTTTTATCTTTTGACATCAATTTTCCTTATGATAAATCTTTTTTTAGTAACTCATAAAAATCTGCCACAGATTTTAATTCCTGAGAATTCTTCATCTTGTTTTGGTAAATCTCTTTGTTGGTCAAGAGTTGATTTACTTTTTCTTCTAAAGTTGACAAAGTCAAATCGCTCTCTTGCAACTCCTCAGCATAGCCTTTCTTCACAAAATAGGCTGCATTTTCAATCTGGTCTCCACGACTGGCTTCACGCCCCAATGGCACAATGACATGCAATTTAGCCATGGCAAGAAGTTCAAAAATCGTATTGGCACCACCACGAGTGATGACCACATCAGCCATATTCATGAGTGGTTGATAGAGTTCCGTCGCATAGTCAACACGGTAGAGGTTTGAACTTAGTTCATTTAAACTAGCATCACCTGTCAGGTTAATGATATTATAGCGACTAGTCAGCTCTTCCTTGTGGTCTGTTACTAGTTGGTTAAAGACACGCGCCCCAGCAGAACCTCCAACAAATAGAAGAGTTGGTAACTTGTCGTTGAAAGAAGTTCGGATATCCACCATTTCTTCAGGTTCTTCCATAACTGGACCAGAAACCTTGGTCACAGCTCCTACATGTTCTACCTTAGTGAGACTAGACGCTTGCTCGAAAGTAGAGTACATCTTAGTCGCAAACTTATAGGCAATTTTATTGGCCAATCCCATAGAGAGGTCAGACTCGTGGATGAAGACTGGTACTCTGCATACTCGCGCTGCGATAACAGGCGGAACAGATACAAATCCACCCTTAGAAAAGAGGGCTTGTGGACGAACTCGAAGCATGATAAAGAGCGATTGAAGAATTCCAAAAGCAACCTTAAAGACGTC
The DNA here is from genome assembly GCF_965111625.1 of Streptococcus sp. Marseille-Q6504. Lineage (NCBI taxonomy): Bacteria > Bacillati > Bacillota > Bacilli > Lactobacillales > Streptococcaceae > Streptococcus > Streptococcus sp. Marseille-Q6504. Next base: position 326,346 of record NZ_CBCOON010000002.1, on the reverse strand, counting down.
AACCATATTTTGCCATGAGAAATATCGACGTAATTTCCCTGTTGCAATCGAATGGAAGGTAACATCTAAACCTGACTTGAGAATTTCATGATGCTCAATCCCATTTTTATCACCAATATAGTGGACTTCCCAGCCATCTTCGATGAACTTAGGTATTAACAAAAGGTTGAGGGTAACGTGTCCAACCGTTCCCCCACCAGTAAATACTATTTTTTTCATATTATCCCTTTAACTCCGCTACAGTGTCGATGAAAAGATCTCCACGTACTTCAAAGTTAGCATACATATCCCAGCTCGCATTGGCAGGACTGAGGAGAACAACATCTCCCTCTTCCGCAAGTTCAGAAGCCTTGCGAGTTGCATCTGCAATATCTGTTGCATCCACATAAGCCACACCAGCCTTATCCGCTGCACGTTTGACACGTTCTGCAGATTGACCGAGGATGACCATTTTCTTGAGTCCTTTAATATCAGGAACCAATTCGTCAAACTCATTGCCACGGTCCAAGCCACCAGCAATCAAGATAACCTTGCTATTATCAAATCCTGACAAGGCTTTTTGAGTTGCTAAGATATTGGTTGACTTACTATCGTTATAAAATTTAACGCCATTGATTTGGTCTACAAACTGGAGACGGTGTTTAACTCCACCAAAGGCTGACAAGGTTTCCTTGATGGTTTCATTATCAACGCCACGCAGTTTAGCAACGGCAATGGTTGCAAGAGCATTTTCCACATTGTGGCTACCTGGAACACCGATCTCATCAGCTGCCATGACTTTTTCACCACGGAAGTAGAGAAGACCGTCTTCAAGATAGGCTCCGTCAACCTTTTCAAGTGTTGAGAATGGTACTACAGTCGCATTTGTCTTTGTCGCAAGTTCTTTAGCTAACTCCTGGTTGAAGTTCAATACTAGGTAATCAGCTGCTGTCATATTGCTTTGGATATTCCACTTGGCTGCCACATAGTCTTCAAAAGAACCGTGATAGTCAATATGTGTTGGCATCAGGTTGGTGATAACAGCAATTTCAGGATGGAATTCCTGGATTCCCATTAATTGGAAAGAAGAAAGTTCCATGACAAGGGTGTCCTTATCTGTCGCAGTTTGCGCAACCTGACTAGCAGGATAACCGATGTTACCTGATAAGAGTCCATTTTGTCCTGCAGCAGTCAGAACTTCACCAATCATGGTTGTGGTCGTTGTCTTACCATTTGAACCAGTAATACCGACGATTGGTGCATCAGAAATCAAATAGGCCAACTCAACCTCTGTCAAGACTGGAATGCCTTTTTCTAGAGCTTTTTCAATCATAGGATTGCTATAAGGAATACCAGGGTTTTTCACCATGAGGGCAAAATCTTCATCCAACAATTCCAAGGGATGACCACCAGTTACAACCTTGATACCATCTTCTAGAAGACTCTGAGCTGCTGGATTTTCCTCAAAAGGCTTGCCATCATTAACCGTTACAATGGCACCCAACTTATCCAAGAGACGAGCTGCAGACTCACCTGATTTGGCTAAACCTAGGACTAATACTTTCTTATTTTCAAATTGATCAATTCGTTTCATATCTAGAACTCCATTTCTACTCTTACTATTTTACCATTTTTATGAAAATAAAAAAGCCACAAAGGGCTTTCTTATTTGTTTTTTGTTATTTGGAAACTCAATTATCAAGTTTAGCATCTTTGTTAAGGATTTTTTGCTACCAAGAAACATAAAAAAGCGGACAAGATCTAGTTCTGTTTCTTGAAACTAGTTTGTCCACTTTTTATAGTTGAGATTGTTTTCTTGTCCAATCTCTATAATCTAAATACTGTCAGATTATTTTATTCTTCGTCTTTCTTCTTTCCCATTGCAAAGAGTCCAAGAAGCGCTCCCACAACACCTGCTGTTGCAAGGGTTGCATTTTCCTTAGTACCTGTTTCAGGGAGAATATGTTGACGACTTGCAGGTGCCTGATAAGTCTTGTCTTGTGACATAGCGAGGGCTACAAGAGATTGATTATCTTTGTACTCCGGTACTTCATTGACCGCTACTTCGGCTGCGTTCACGCCGCCAGTATATTCTGGAACTTCGTTAACCGCTGCTTCGACTGCATTGGCACCACCTTTGTACTCTGGCACATCGTTAACTGCTGCCTCGACTGCATTCACACCACCAGTATATTCTGGAACTTCGTTCACCGCTGCTTCGACTGCATTGGCACCACCTTTGTACTCTGGCACATCGTTAACTGCTGCCTCGACTGCATTCACACCACCAGTATATTCTGGTACTTCGTGAACTGCTGGTTCGACTACATTCGCTCCTAAAGTATGTTCTGGTACTTCGTGAACTGCTGCTTCAACTCCATTCACGCCACCTGTGAACTCTGGAACTTCATGTACTGCTGGTTCTTCTCCATTCACGCCTCCAGTGTATTCTGGAATTTCGTGAACTGCTGCCTCTTCTCCATTCACACCACCTGTGAACTCTGGAACTTCGTGTACAGCTGGTTCTGTCTTGGCGCTTTCAGCATCTGCCTTAGTCAATTGAATGCGGTATTCCTTAATATGTTTACCACTTTCTGAAACAAGATGAATCAAGACTGGAAGTTTATCATCACCACTATCAACAATAGTTGCTGCTACGTTTTCGCCAGCTTCAACTGTTACTTGAGGACGATTTCCACTGTAGGTCACTTGGTAATCCACACGATCTTCAGAGAAGTTAGCAATCTCTTTACCATCCACAAGAAGTTTTGCAGCTGTACTATCCTTAGGTTCCTCACTTGGAGCAATGAAGGCCATTTCTGTAATAGCTACACCCTTAGTATCAGCTTTTCTATCCATGCGCCATCTCATAGCCTTAGCTTTAACTGGGGCAAAGGTTACATGGATATCAGTACCTGCTTGAATCTCTTGATCCGCACGGTATTCAACTTTCTCCCAGTTAGAAGGAGTGTTGAATGGATGTTCTGGATCGTATGGTTGGTAATTAGAGTAGTATTCTGGTGAGTCAAATTCTGGTCCCACATAGCGCTCTAAGACTAGTTTAGAAGGTGCATCTGTACCACCATCTGAGAAGAATCGAATACTTCCTTCAGCGACTGTACGTTCAACAATCTTACCAGCTTCTCTAAAGATAACCCCTACTGAAACTTCTGGATTATCAGATGGAGTTGGAGACCAGTTGGTCCAACGACGGGTTTCATCATCTGAACCATCGTTAACATAGTCCACACGGTCATGAGAGTTTGGATCAATATCATTGGTTGCAGAAGCAAATGAACGGTTGCTATCGTCATCGAAGTCTGGGTTGTCTGATAGGTTTTCACCGAGTTTATCAGTCACACGTACTGCTACTTCAGCAGTTAAATCAGTACCTAAAACGCGACCACGAACTGTAAATTCACCTGAATTCGCTAGATTTTCAGTCGGAACTTCATCCCATTCAACTGCCAAGTCTTTGACTTCATAGCCATCTTTACCTGTGAAGTAAACAGCGACTTTCGCAGGTAACTCAAGAGTATGGCCCTTAGCAACCAAGCGTGATGATTTCACAGCAACAACAGGTTTACTTGCTAGCAAGTCTTTATCATTTGTAAAGTGGAGAAGGTATTCACCTAGAATATCTCCGTTTTCAGCCTTAACGACAACACGAACTGGATCCCCTTCACGAACGCTTGGAATCACTGTAGCAATACCATTATCTGATACACTTGCTGTTACAGTTGGTGCTTGGTCTTCTTTAGCTTCTAGATAATAGTCAGTCAAGCCAGGGTTAAAGTTTGGCAAATCTTTTCCATCTACTTGGATTTGAGCTTGAGCTTTCTTAGCTGCAGCTACTTGTTTAGAGAAGATTTGAATTTCTGTAATGGAAGTACCCCATTTACCATCTGGTCTAAGCATACGGATACGAACCGCATAGGTATTGACTTTATCAAAGCTAAAGTGAGTCATTTCTCCAGCTCTCACTTGATCTGGAGCCTTGAGATTTGTTACTTCTTTCCAGTTTTTATCGTCATTAAAGACGTGGTCTTCACTAGCTACAAAGCTTGGATTTTTAGGAACTGTTGGAACATCTTTTCCTACATAGTATTCGATGACATAAGACTTAGGTGCACCAACACCGTGGTCTTCGTGGAAGGCAACATTGAGATTGTCAACCGAACGTTTAGACAGGATACCAGAATCACCAAAGAGGATTCCCACTGATGCTTCACTTGTACGGTTCCAGTTTGTCCAGCGGTTTGCCGGTTGATCATTAAATGAGATTAGTTTGTCATTGACATTGGCTACTGAGTCACTTGGATTTGAGTCTGATGCAAAGGCAAGTGGTAACTCTGAACCTGTCCACTGGTCAGAAATGTTTGCACCAGTTTCAGTTTGAGCAGAAACGCGCACATGAAGTTTCGTTGGTAACTGAGTCCCTTCCACATGCCCTGTCACTGTATAGCTACCTTCAGTTGCATATTGGCTTGGGTCAATAGCATCCCAAGTCACTTTAGCTGAAGATACTTGGCCGTTTGAGTGGTAAGTACGGACACTTTCTGGTAATTGAGGAGCTTCTGAAACTGGAGTTGTTGTAGTCACTTCTTCGACTGCAATGATACCTTCTACAGAAACTTTAGCATGAGCTTCGTTTTCAATTCCTTCTACTTTACCTAGAACATCAAAGCTATGGTATTTAGCAAGGTCTTCCTTAGCAACTGCTTGCCAAGTTACCTTGTGAACTTTTGGAAATCCTTTATCGTACTCTACCGTTACTGTATCAGGTAGACTTGGTTCTTGGTTCAAACCTGTCACGACACTTACTGGACGAATGGCCTGGACAACTTTATTTTCAGTATTTGCCTGAATGTTCAAGTCAATCTGACCTTCTGCTCCTTCAAATTGAGCTTTCAAAGTTACTTGACCAGGTTTATGCAATTCAAGCATACCTTTACGAACAGCTACGTCTCCTTCACCTGATGTTGAGAAGGTTACCTTGTCAGCTTTTAATACGGCCTGAGTTCCATCTTGATAATGAGCCAAGACTTTGATACCAACTGTTTGGTCTTCTTTCAGTGCGTCTGCATTTTCAACTTCTAGGCTTAAACGTTCAATCTGAGGAGCTTCTTGTAAGAATTGGATAGCATAAGTCTGAAGTGCTCCACCATCATTTGGTTGAACATAAATACTAGCACGCATACCATTTGCTTCGTTAGCTTGAATAACAGTAACTTGCGCGTTTTCAGCTAAAGCTTTAACTTCAGGCAAAGTAGCTCCATAGGCAAGTTTATGATATAGAACTGGTTGGTCAGTTGAGAGCCCTTCTACAGGCTGGTCTGCAACAGTTACAGTCGGTACTACTGGTGAAGCCGCTTGACCTTCGGCAACTACGAATGTAGCAGCGATTTCATCATCACCTGAAATTCCTTTAGCTTGGATACGAGAGCCTGGGATAGTTAATTTAGCTTGATCTTCAGCTGCAACTTCCCACTTATCAACGTCATAGCTTCCTAGAGTACCATCTGACAATACATAGGTAACAGATGGATCAACCGTACTCAGATCCGTACTTGGTGCAATTCTCTTAACTACAGGTAATTCTGCTTCGAGTGCCAAGACTTCAACACGCGCTTCTACATCTCTTCCTTCTGCCACACCTTTAACAGTAAAAATACCAGGTTGGTTGACATCAACTGCGGACCATTCTACTGGAAGTTTTGCACGACTGCCATCACTGTAGATAAATCCTACTTTTGAAGGCATTTTCGCTGCTTGACCGATTACTGTACGAACTTTAGGAACCTCTGTACCTAAAACAGTTTTTTCCTCTTGGTCTTTCTTACCTGTGAAGATAGTTGTTTGACCAGATTTCAAGAAATCAGAGTGAGCAGTCAAGGTGAATTTACCTGCTTGCTCAGTTGATTTGACAATCACAACACCCTTACCATTAAAGGCTTTGCGAATCCATGAACCATCTGCTTGTTCTTTGTAACGTTCACGGCTGGCTTGTTCCCCGTTATCCACACCGACAATCTGACCTTGTCCATGCAACTGGAAGCGAACAAGATTATTGGCTGTAGGAACTACGTTACCCTTACTGTCAACAATTTCGTAATAGATATAAGTGAGGTCTTTTCCGTCAGCTACGATAGCATGTTCTTCTTTGACCAAACGAACCCCTGCAGGTTCTCCAGCGGTCACAATCTTATCACGAGCAACGATGTTACCAGCTTCGTCACGAGCTACTGCTTCTAAAGTACCTGCTTCAAAAGCAACCTTCCATTCAAGGTAAAGTTCATTCGGTTTAGCACCTTCTTGGTAAGTACGTCCATCACTTGTTTGTTTTTTAGTAAATGTCTTCTTGCCTAGAGTATTACCATTCAAGAATAGTTCTACACTTGCCGCATTAGAATAGGCACGGACTGGAATATTACCATCTGCATCCGCTACATTCTCTTTTAGGGTAGGATTTTCCCAGTTCCAGTGAGGAAGCAAGTGAACCATTGGTTTCTTCTCAGCAGAAACCCATTGGCTTTGATACAAGAAGTAGTCATGTTTTGGAATACCAGCTGTATCTACGATACCAAAGTATGAGCTTTTAACCGGTGTGTGGTTTTGGTTGTGCCATGGAGTAGGTTCACCGATATAGTCCGTACCTGTCCAGATGAACTGACCTGCGTAACCTGCATTGTCACGGTCAAAAGTCCAAGATGCAGTAGCTGTTTTACCCCAACCAACACGGTCATTACCGTAGTCTGATTGCTCGTAATTACGGTAAGCCTGATTGCTGTGGACCAATTCACGTTCTGGACGGAAATAACTTCCACGTGTACGAGTAGCTGAGGAAGTTTCAGATCCGTAAATCAACCAATTTGGATGTTTCGCACGAAGTTTCTTGTAGTTATCTTCTGAGTAGTTAAATCCAACGGCATCAAGTTCATTGGCAATCTTTTCATGGTCACCACTACCATCACCAAAGCGGAACTTATCTGCTCCCATAGTGACATAGCGTGTCTTATCAACAGCTTTGATAACTTGAACCAAGCGTTTAACTGTTGCTAAAGAACGAGGTTTTCCGTCTGCTTCACCGATTTCATTACCGATAGACCACATAACGATAGCAGGGTTATTCTTTCCTCGTTCAACCATGGTACGAAGGTCAAAATCAGACCATTTTTCACCTTTCTTAGCATCTGGGTGAGTAGCATCTTTATCAAAGAAGCGACCATAGTCATACTGTTTCTTACCACCATACCAAGTATCGAAAGCTTCTTCTTGGACCAACAAACCAAGCTCAGCAGCGATTTGTAAAGTTTGCTCACTAGCTGGGTTGTGGGTTGTACGGATAGAGTTCACACCCATATCCTTCATTTGTTTCAGACGACGGTATTCTGCCTTATAGTTTTCTTCAGCTCCAAGAGCTCCATGGTCATGGTGAAGAGAAACCCCATGGAATTTAATGCGTTCACCATTCAAAGAGAAGCCTTCATTTGGTGTCCAGTTGTAGTAACGGTAACCAAACAAGTCCTTCTTAGCATCGACCAATTGACCATCACGATAAACACGAGTCACTAATTCGTAAAGAGCTGGCTTGTCGCTATTAACTGTCCAAAGTTTTGGTTTATCAACTTGTAAAATAGCATTCAAGCTGGCTGATTGATGAGCTTTCAATACTTGACTAGCGGTACGAACTAGATCAGTTACAGCTTGACCATTACGTTCAATGATTTGATACTCAGCAAGAATTTCATGATCTTTATCATCAGTATTGACGATCTTACTTGTTACATGAGTATCTACCTTACCATTTTGTTGTTTTTCAAGGTCTGGAGTTAAGATAGTTGTTCCATTTTTCTCAGTATGGACCTTATCTGTGACTTGAAGGGTAACATCACGGTAAATCCCGCTTCCTGAGTACCAACGGCTACTTGGTTGTTTGTTGATGGCATGCACTGCTACGACATTCTCGCGACCGTCTTTATGGAGATAGTCAGTGATGTCATATGAGAATTGGTTGTAACCATTTGGATAGTGACCAACTAGCTGACCATTTACATAAACTTGAGAATCCATGTAAAGACCATCAAATGTGATACGAACATTCTTATTGAGGTCTTCTTCATCGAGTTTAAAGGTCTTACGATACCAAGCATCACCACCATTGAGTTGCCCACCTTCGTTTTGGGCAGGTGAGTCATGGTCAAAGTCATTGTAGATACTCCAGTCATGAGGAAGGTCTAATTTCTTCCAACTAGAAACATCGGCATCTGGCTTGACCGCATCTTTAGCATTGGCATTGAGCTTGAAATGCCAGTTTTGGTTGAATTCTACTTTTCTATCCTCAATCAACTGTTTTACCTCATCATTAGTTGCAGGTTTGAGCTCTGGTTTTTCTGTTTGAGCAGATTGATCCTGAGTCACAGCTGGAGCTTGCTTTTCTACATCAGAGGTTTCTTTTTTCTCAGGAGTAGTCTCAGTAGTTGGGGCTTCCACTTTTTTCTCTACTTCATGCTTAGTTTCTACTGCTTCACTGTTAACAGTTTCTGTTGTTACAGGTTGTTCAGAAGCTTTTGAATCTACAGCTTCCCCTTTAGGAGTTTCTTTCTCCACTTTTTCTGTAGCAACAGCGACTGGTGTCTCATCTGCAGATACAGAATTTACACCTGCTAGATTTGCTCCAAATAAAACAGAGCAAGTCCCGATAAGTACCGAGCACGTTCCGACCGTAAATTTACGGATGCTATAGATACTTTTGCGATTCCAATAATCTTTTCCCATAGGGTTCTCCTTGTTAAGTAACCGCTTCCATTTTTGTTGAAAACGCTATACTTTTTTTGTAATTATTACTTCTATTTTATAAAATAATATAGGAAACTTCAATACTATGACTGTAAAAATCATACTTTTGATTGTTTTTTCTATATTTTGTAGAAAATCATAAAAACCTGAATGTACATTTAATGAAATTTACCAAAAAACTGTCCTACTAGAGGACAGCTTCTTGTTTTTTATGCATCTAAAGTCACATAATCCCTTCATTTTTTGTAACTAGATACTTGTTGCAGTTGATTGCTTTATTTCGAAACAGTAATGATAAATCCATCTGGCAAGATGACTTGCTGACCATCTTCAAACTGGCAATGACTAGATAAATAAACAGAGTCTCTTTCTAAGATAAAATTCTCAGAAGACTGATTGAAGATGGCTTGAACTTCTTTTCCTTGGTAGTTCCACTTCAAAGATAGGACATCTGGTTTCACTTCTTCCAAGCGATAATTTCCATGCTGAATAATGCTTGCAACGTCCTTACGAACCTTGATTAATTTCTTCATAAAATTCAGCATATCATTATCCTCAGACACACGGTCCCAAGGCATGACACGACGGCAGTCAGGATCTGGTCCACCTATTAATGCAAGCTCTGTTCCGTAATAGATACAAGGGGTCCCTTTTTGAAGATAGAGGAAAGTTAGGGCAGCCTTGACATGCTGGATATTTCCTTTGGCAGTTGTAAGGATACGCTCTGTATCATGAGAATCTAAAAGGTTAAACATCACCTCTGAGATTTGTTGCTTGTAGTACATAGACTGGCTGTTGATTTCTGAAATAAATTGCTCCGTCTTTTTACGCTGACGCAAGAAATAATCCTTGATACTTTCAGAGAGCGGGTAATTCATGACAGCATGGAACTCGTCCCCTTGTAGCCAAGGCTGAGAAGTATGCCAGATTTCACCTAAAATATACAAATCAGGCTTTTTAGCGAGAACCGCCTTTCTGAAATCTCTCCAGAACTGATGGTCAATTTCATTGGCAACGTCCAAGCGCCAAGCATCGATATCAAAATTCTCAATCCAGTAGGTCGCAACACTTAAAAGATAGTCCCTAACCTCCGGATTAGCTGTATTCAACTTAGGCATATAGCTAGCAAAGGCAAAGGTATGATAAGGGAGTTCTCTTGGGCTCTTAAGTTTATCCTCTGTAATTGGGAATTCTTGAATATGGAACCAATCTTTATAAGGTGACTTTTCTCCATTCTTTAGAACATCCTGCCATTGGGCAGACTGGTAGCCGATATGATTGAAAACAGCATCTAGCATAATCTTGATGCCCCGTTTGTGGGCTTCCTCGACTAGATTACGAAAGACTTCCTTGTCTCCAAAGTGATGGTCAATTCCAAAATAATCCGTCGTATCATACTTGTGATTGGTCGTTGCTTCAAAAATTGGACATAGGTAAAGTCCAGTGATTCCCAAATCTTTAAGATAGTCTAAATGGTCAATAATCCCTTGTAAATCTCCACCAAAAAAATCATCCATGTTAGGTGCAATAACAGCATCCCACTCTCGAGCTCCATCTGGAGTCAAATTAGGATTTCCATTAGCAAAGCGTTCTGGGAAAATCTGATACCAAACGGTATTTGAAACCCAGTCAGGAACCTGACAACCGTCAATTTCATGAATATAAGGAAGTTTAAAGCCGTTTCCATCAGCATCCAAGTTTTCTTGAGTATGTTCTACACAACCCTTATCACCATAAAAAACACCCTGACCTTCCTCATCAAGGAGCTCAAAGAGATACTGAATCCGTGCAAAATCAACCGATACCGTAACCTGCCAATAGTCAAATAGTGCATCTGAGGTTACTTTGGTCATTTCTTTCTTAGCTTCATACTTATCCTCAATGAAAATAAAAGGATCTCCATAGTGTAAGATAACCTTCTGAACATCATTTTTCTTGGTTCTGATTCGGATATGTAGCTGACCTTCTTTGTAAAGATAAGCATACTCTGATTCTGGTCTATGGTAAATGGCTGTCAATTCCATCATTTGTCTCCTAAATAATCATCATCAATAAAAACGCAAACGTTTTCATAACTAACAGAACTAGTATACTATTTTAAGACTTAAATTGCAATACTTTAATAAAGTCGACAATAAAACACCCCAAAAGTCAAGCTTTTGATTTAACTTTCGAGGTGTGACTAAGATTTTACTTATAATTAAAAGTCTCCCCAGCCAACTTATCGGCTAGCTTGGGAAAGAGGGCATAAAATTTATGAGATAAATTTAGCAAGGCTGGGAGATTGAGCTCGCGTTTGTTTTTTCCAATGGTCTTAACAATCTTTTGCGCGACAGCATCTGGTTCCAATAGAAAACGGTCGACCGATTTGAGGTAGGTCCCATCTGGGTCTGCCTGGTCAAAAAATCCTGTACGGATAGGTCCTGGATTAACAGTCGTCACATAGACACCATAGGGCATGAGCTCAAGGCGAAGAGCATTTGAAAAACCGATAGCCGCAAACTTAGTCGCTGAGTATAGGCTAGACTTGCTAGTCGCTATCAATCCTGCCATGCTGACGATATTGATGATATGGCCTTTTCGAGTTGCCTTCATACGAGCTGCAAGCAAACGTGATAGATTCATGAGAGCAAAGGTGTTGACTTCAAACATTTGATGAATGTCTTGATCAGAAATCTTGTCAAAATCTTCAAAAATTCCATAACCAGCGTTGTTAATTAAAACATCAATCTTGCCATAACGCTGATAGAGTTCAGCAACTAGTTCTTCTAAGGCTTGAACGTCGGTAATATCAATTTCAATCAATTCTGCCTGAGGATGATTTCCGTATAGCTGAACTAGTTTTTCCTTATTTCTACCTAGCAAAATAAGTTGGTCTTGAGGTAAGAGTTTGACCATTTCTTGGGCTAGACCCCCGCTAGCACCTGTAATGAGAATAGTAGACATACTTTTCCTTTCTCAATCTTCTAGATTTCCACTTCTTCCAAGTCTTTAACCACATGGACATTTTCAAAAATCGTTGCAGCATCTTTTTTAAGCTGGCTGATATCTTTTGAAAGAAAACGGGCGCTGATATGGTTGAGTAAGAGTCGTTTGGCTCCCGCTTCTGTTGCCACCTGCGCAGCCTGCATATTGGTTGAGTGGCCATGATTGCGGGCAATTTTCTCATCACCTTTACCATAAGTGGACTCATGGACAAGGACATCTGCATTGACAGCCAGACGCACACTGGCATTGGTTTTTCGAGTGTCACCTAAGATAGTGATAATCTTACCAGGGCGTGGGGCTGAGATATAGTCTGCTGCCTTAATCTCGGTGCCGTCTTCTAGGACTACATCCTGCCCGTTTTTGATTTTACCAAAAAGCGGTCCAAATGGTACGCCGGCAGCCTTTAATTTTTCGGCATCCAAGGTTCCTTCAAGATCCTTTTGCATGACACGGTAGCCCACACAGAAAATAGTGTGATCCAACTCTTCCGCATAAACTGTAAATTTATCGGTTTCAAGAATTTTCCCTAGAGAATCTTGGTCGAACTCATGAAAATGAATCTTATAGGGCAGGCGTGAACCTGACACTCGTAGACTGGTCAAGACAAAAGATTTGATACCTTGGGGACCATAGATTTCCAAATCTGTCTGCTCTTCATTGGCCTGAAAAGCGCGGCTAGAAAGGAATCCTGGCAAACCAAAGATATGATCTCCATGCAAGTGGGTGATAAAGATTTTGCTGATCTTTCGTGGTCGAATCGTGGTTTCCAGAATGCGATTTTGCGTTCCTTCTCCACAGTCAAAGAGCCAGACTTCGTTGATCTCGTCCAAGAGTTTCAGGGCGAGACTTGAAACATTGCGGGCTTTAGAGGGCTGACCAGCCCCCGTTCCTAAAAATTGAATATCCATTCGATACTTTCTAATTAATCAATATATAACATAGCAGTGCGGTTTTCCGAGCGATAATAAAACTTGCCAGAAAAGGCTTTAGCTTCTTGTAGCAAATCCTCTTGACTATAGCCTTTGAGACGTTTGCGACCATCTGCCAAGCTTTCCAAATCTGTCAAAGCTGTGAGATTTTCCAGGCTGACTACTTCCTCTTCACCAATCGCCTTCATGTAAATCTTACCAGACTCCACAAAAACTAGCTGATGGGGAAAAATTTGCGCTATCTCAAAGAGTAATTCATCCGTAATTGCTTCCTCGTTCTCTGAGAAAATGCGACCAAGACCTTCTTTCTCGTAGCAAAAGCCAAAGGATTTACCAGATAGATTGAGGCGAATAAAGGGCTTGCTTTCTTCCGTGAAACTTGGCTCAACATTGTAGAGATTTAGTTCCTGACTGAGTTCTGCAAAGTAATCTGTCGCAGCCTGAGGACTCTTTTTCTGGTAGAGTTCTGCAAAGTAGGCATTCACTACGCTTGGTGGAGGTGTAATGAGGGCTAGTTGCTCCTCTTCAGATCTATCAGCTAAAAGTTGGTCCAGATAGACCTTGTCTAGACTTGTATAGCCACCATACTTGAGGGCCAGTGTTTTGATATCAGTCATAAAATTCCTCTAATCTCCATTTGTTTCTCTCTGCAATGTAGCCTCTGATGACTTCTCCATCATCTTGGTAGTCACGTTCTTCAAGAATCGCAACACTTTCTAAATCATGAATCTTGTAGGACTTAGAAAAAGGGACGCGCAAAGTAAAGGGTTCAAAAATTTCCTTAATCTTATCCAGCAATAAAGCCTGCAACTGTTCGCGACTATCCTTAGATTTAGCAGAAATCAGAGCATATGGCGTTTGAGTAGGCGTAAAGTTCTCCACCAAATCTGCTTTATTATAAAGGGTCAAGCGAGGAATATCCTCCATGTCCAAATCTTTCATGATGGAGAGGACCGTTTTTTCATGTTCCTCATGGTAAGGATTGCTGGCATCGATGACATGGACCAGGAGATCTACATGCTTGCTTTCTTCCAAGGTCGACTTGAAACTTGACACCAATTCTGTCGGTAGGTCTTGGATAAATCCAACGGTATCTGTCAAGGTTACCTGTAGATTGCCCCCCAGATGGATGTTTTTAGTTGTCGCATCTAGAGTTGCAAAAAGCTCATCCGCTTCATACTGGGTCTTGCTGGTCAAAGTATTCATAATAGTTGACTTCCCAGCATTGGTGTAACCAATCAAACCAATCTTAAAGGTACTTGACTCCAAACGTTTTTCTCGAACTGTCGCTCGGTTTTTCTCAACCACCTTGAGTTGACGTTCGATATCTGTAATCTGGTTGCGAACACTACGACGGTTAAGCTCCAGCTGACTTTCACCTGGACCACGGGAACCAATTCCCCCTGCCTGACGGCTGAGCATAATCCCCTGACCCACCAAACGGGGCAAGAGATACTTGAGCTGAGCCAAATGAACTTGGAGTTTTCCTTCATGGCTTCGAGCTCGCATAGCAAAGATATCCAATATCAACTGCATACGGTCAATAACTTTAACACCCAAGACTTCCTCTAAATTAACATTTTGACGAGGTGTCAGACGGTTGTTGACGATGACAGTCGTGATTTCTTCTGCATCCACCATTTGAGCAATTTCTTCTAATTTACCAGATCCGACAAAAGTCTTAGAGTCGTATTTTTCACGTTTTTGTCTGTAGCTATCGACTACAACCGCTCCAGCCGTCTTAGCCAAACTAGCCAGTTCTTCCATGGAGAGGTCAAAATTGTCCATACCCTGAAGTTCAACACCAATCAGCAGGACTCGCTCCTCTTTTTTCTCCGTTTCAATCATTTAAAAACTCCTCAATCTGGTTTAAAATACGGTCTTTTACACCAGATTCTCCTATCTGATAAAAGGTCACCTGCATGCGATTGCGGAACCAGGTTAGCTGACGCTTGGCAAAACGACGGGTCGCCTGTTTGAGACTGTCACGAGCTTCTTCCAAGGACTGCTCTCCTCGAAAATAGGGGAAGAGTTCCTTGTAACCAATCCCTTTAGCAGCCTGCACATCTGGATAATGGTCAAACAACCACCTAGCTTCATCCAAAAGTCCAGCCTCAAACATCAGGTCCACTCTGTGATTGATACGCTCATAAAGCTGACTACGCTCATCATCTAAGCAAATAATCAGCGAATCATATAAACTTTCTTGATTTTCCAAATCTTGACCAAAATGAGCAATCTCCAAGGCACGCATAGCACGACGACGGTTAAACTGGGGAATTTCAAGACCTGCTTTCTCTACCAGATGGGCTAACTCCTCATCTGAAACAGGTTCTAAGTTAGCTCGGTAGGCTAAAATATCCTCGTGTGGTGTCTCTCCACCTAGATGATATCCCTCTAGTAGACTCTGAATATAAAGTCCTGTCCCACCAGCAATAATAGCAAGTTTACCGCGATTTTGAATATCCTCGATGGCTACCTTTGCTTCTGAAACAAAATCAAAAGCCGAGTAAGACTCGGTTACATCTCTCACATCAATCAAATGATGAGGGACAGTTGCCTGCTCCTCCGGACTAGCCTTGGCTGTTCCAATATCCAGTCCTCGGTATACTTGTTGGCTATCTCCACTAACTACTTCACCATTGAATCGCTGAGCAACTTCAATGGCTAGGGCAGTCTTTCCAACTGCGGTTGGACCAACAATCACAATTATTTTGCTTTTCATCGTTTTTCCTTGAAAAATTCCCATTTTTTCGTTACTATTATTATATCATAAAATGGACAGGCAGAAAAATGCTATATCTTATGCTATTTCCGTCTGATTTATAAATAAAAGGAGGAAGACTCATGGCTAAAGGATTTGCTAAAGGTCTCGTAACAGGTGTTGCAGGAACTGTTGCTGCTGTTGCAGGTGCAGTATACGCATTCAAAAAGAAAGTGATTGAACCAGAAGAACAAAAAGCAGCTTTCATCGAAGAAAATCGTAAAAAAGCAGCTCGCCGTCGGGTATCACGCTAAGAAACAAAAGAAGTTGGGATTTATTGTCTCAACTTCTTTTTTCTATTCTTTTATAATCAATGAAAATCAAAGAGCAAACTAGGAAACTAGCCGCAGGCTGTACTTGAGTACGGCAAGGCGACATTGACGACGTTTGAATTTGATTTTCGAAGAGTATTAAATAGCTAGGTCAAACTTCAACTGTGGCTTCACAGGATCATAGTCAACCAACTCAAAATCCTCTGCTTTAATATCAAAGAAGTTTGTCTTGTCTGGTACATTCAAGACTAAACGTGGTTGGCAATTTGAAGGTTCACGGCGGAGCAATTCCTGAGCTTGTTCAAATTGATTATCATAGATATGAAGGTTATTGATAAAGTAGAAGAATTTTCCAACCTTCCAACCAAAGTGTTTAGCAATCATCATTTGAAGAGCCACGTATTGCATAGCATTAATGTGATGAGCCACCAGCATATCGTTAGAGCGCTGGGTCAAGGTCGCATCCAGATAGATTTCTCCATCTACTCGACGAACATCAAACATAGTCTGAAAGGCACATGGCAGAAGACCATCTGTTTCTTCAAAGGCTTGGTAATCCCAGAGAGAGATGATATTACGACGGTTCCAAGGATTAGCTTCCAACTGCTTAAGGATTTTGTTGATGATGTCATGCTTCTTAACAACAGCCCCATAACGCTCACCGATTGTCCCCGTATCTCCCACTTCCCAGTCATTCCAATAGTGAACATTGTACTTGTCATTAAGAACTTCTAGACTATTAGACTGGTCTTGATAGATCCAGAGCACTTCCTTAATAGCTGATTTGATAGCAATTGGACGCAAGGTCGTGATTGGAAATTCACCCTTAGACAAATCATACTCCGCAAAAGCACCTGTGATGTACTTAGAGTTAGCCACTGTTCCATCCTTATACTTGGGACGAGCTTGTTCTGAAAAGACCCCTTCATTGAGAATTCGCTCAATATTTTCTTTAAAAATCTTATCTGCTTTTGTCATTTACTCTCACCTCAATTATTGTCTTAACTAGTATAGCATAAAAAAAGAAAGGAGGAAAATCACTCGCTTCAAGATAATGATTTTCTCCTTATTTTGTTTCTTATTGCAAGACAAGAGATGCTGCTCCGATAACTCCAGCGTCATTACCTAGAGTTGCAAGAGCCAATTTAGTTGTTGTACGAACTTGTGGGAAGGTATTTTCATCATAAACCTTTTGCACGCCTTGAAGAAGGAAGTCTCCTGCAGCTGATACACCACCACCGATAACGATTGTTGATGGGTTTAGGATGGAACCAATGTTGGCACATGCAATACCCAAGTAACGTGAGAAGTTACGGTAAACGATCAAAGCAAGGTCGTCCCCTTCTTTTGCCAAGTCAAAGACAGTTTTAGCTGTTACTTCTTCTCCGTCATCAATCAAGCGTTTCAAGGCTGCATCGCCTTCGTATTCATCTGCATAACGACGAGTCAAGTTGACAATCCCTGTAGCTGAAGCTACTGTCTCAAGACAACCTTTTTTACCACACGTACATGCGATTGGTTGGTCAAAGTCAACTGTGATATGTCCAAGTTCACCTGCAGCACCTGCAACACCGTGGAGCAATTTCCCTTCTGCCACGATACCGCCACCAACACCTGTACCCAGAGTCATAAAGACAACGTCTGGTTGGTTTTCACCAGCACCCATCCAACGCTCACCAAGAGCAGCTACGTTGGCGTCATTGTCGATAAAGAATGGAATACCCAAAGCTTTTTCCATTTTTTCTTTGATCGGTTGAAGAGTTTTCCAGTTGAGGTTGTAGGCACCGATAACAGTTCCTTTTTCACGGTCAACCACACCAGGTGAACCCATACCAATCCCTTGGAAATCCGTAGCTGACAATCCAAGCAAGTTCAAACGATGTTGAATTGATTCAATCATATCGTCTACGATATGGCTTCCTTCATCCAAAATGTTAGTCTTAATAGACCATTTTTCTTGGATTTCTCCTTCTTGAGTTAAAATTGCAAACTTGACAGAAGTTCCACCAAGGTCAATCCCAATAATCTTTTGACTCATCTTTTTCTCCTTTATATTTTCAATCTTTTTTAAATACCTACAGGAATAGTATATCAAAAACCCTTTGACTAGGCAAAGGGTTTCATGATTTTCTATGATATTTTATTTTTTAGGATTATATATTCAAAATCATCCTAATTAGTGGTTGGCTGAGTTGTGGTAGTTTGTGTTGTTGGTTCAGTTGTAGTAGATTGTGTTGCTGGTTCAGTTGTGGTAGTTTGTGTTGTGATAGATTGTGTTGTAGTTTGCTTATCATCCTTCTGTTTTTGCCAACTACCATCGACACCAACAAAGTATCGACCGCCATCGACCCATTCATTCTTGGCCATTTTACCATCTGACTTGAGATAGTAATTACCTTGCCAGCTGTTTTTAGCATAGGAGCCATCGGACTTAAGATAATACCAAGCTTGATAAGCTCTGTCATAAACCCATTCGTTCTTAGCCATTTTACCATCTGACTTAAGGTAGTAATTACCTTGCCAGCTGTTTTTTGCGTAGGATCCATCTGATTTAAGGTAATACCAACCTCGGTAGGTGCTATCATAAAGCCATTCGCTTTTAGCCATTTTACCGTCTGATTTAAGATAATAGTTGCCTTGCCAGCTGTTTCTAGCATAGGATCCATCTGATTTAAGGTAATACCAACCTTGGTAGGTGCTATCATAAAGCCATTCGCTTTTAGCCATTTTACCGTCTGATTTAAGATAATAGTTGCCTTGCCAGCTGTTTTTAGCATAGGATCCATCTGATTTAAAATAATACCAGCCTTGGTAAGCTCCATCATAAATCCACTCATTCTTAGCCATTTTGCCATCTGACTTAAGATAGTAATTACCATTCCAACTATTTTTTACATAAGAACCATCTGCTTTTAGATAGTACCAATACCCATCTTTATTTATCCAACCACTAGTTGTTTGCCTTGCTTGAGAATTTGATTGGCGCGGTTTAAATACCCCGCGAGGAGCTTTTGAACGTTCACAAGCAACCCCGTCACCATCTTTGTCTAGTCTATAAGAATATCCAGGTTCTCCTCTATGAATATCGGAGTAGCCATTTCGCCAGGCTTCCGTACAACTAGAAAAATGTATGTTTTCTTCAGCATTAACGGGTTGAACGAGCATAACTAAAATTGGAAGACTTAGCAAGCTAGCTTTAAAAAGACCTTTGTTTCTCATCATTTCCTCCTAAAAATGAAATCGTTTTACTTTTATTTTATCAAACTTTATTCTACAATTCAAACAATTAATCATAATTAATATACAAAGTTTTAAAAATCTATTTTCAATTCATACAAGTCCCTAACTGCATTACAGCCATAGACAGTTTCTGCTTGCTTCAAATCTTCTATGGTTAAGATTTTTTCTTCCACTTGCCCATTTTCAAGCAAGTATTGACGATAAATCCCTGGTAAAATGCCAAGTGTACTAGGTGGGGTATAGATCTTGCTATTCATTTTTAAGACCAGATTCCCAATGGAGGTCTCAAGCAATTTTCCATCAGCAGTGTGATAGATGATTTCCTGCTCTCCCACTGTCAAATGTGGTCGGTATGTCGTCTTAAAGTAGGTAAAGGACTGCTTCAAATCAGCTTCTTGCTGACAAAGTTTGGCATGAAAAAGTTACATCTAATAATCAATAACTATTTATCCCCTAGTTTTTGAATGGCATAGTTTGCTTCTTCTTTTGTAAATTTTCCAATCCAAGGAGAAGTTAGCCTGTTATAAATTTCTGTTTTTGATAAATTACTGTATTTTCGGTATTCTCTTGCTTTAACTAAGGCATTTGCTTTGTAATCTGCGTTCAAGTGATCAATGGCATACTGTGCTGCTGAGCTTGAAAAACCATGTGTAACTTGTGATGTTAACTGTTCATAAAGAGCTTTTTTTGACATATGTAAAGCCGAATTATAGCTTTTTGCTTTAGTTAAAGCAGCATTGTACTGATTCCCGACTGCTGGTTTTGGTTGCCATACACCATTGTATCCCACATAGTAACGGCCACCATCTACCCATTTATCCCTAGCCATTTTACCATCTGATTCAACATAGTAACGGCCACCATCTACCCATTCATTCTTGGCCATCTTACCATCTGATTTATAATAATAGTATCCTACCCATTTATTGCGGGCAGGGCTTCCTTCTGGTGTTAAATCTAGTTTTTGAATGGCATAGTTTGCTTCTTCTTTTGTAAATTTTCCAATCCAAGGAGAAGTTAGCCTCTCATAAATTTCTTTCTTTGATAAATTGCTGTATTTTCGGTATTCTCTTGCTTTAACTAAGGCATTTGCTTTGTAATCCGCGTTCAAGTGATCGATGGCATACTGTGCTGCTGAGCTTGAAAAACCATGAGTAACTTGTGATGTTAACTGTTCATAAAGAGCTTTTTTTGACATATGTAAAGCCGAATTATAGCTTTTCGCTTTAGTTAAAGCAGCATTGTTTTGATTCCCGACTGCTGGTTTTGGTTGCCGGACACCATTGTTTCCCACATAGTAACGGCTACCATCTACCCATTTATCCCTAGCCATTTTACCATCTGATTCAACATAGTAACGGCCACCATCTACCCATTCATTCTTGGCCATCTTACCGTCTGATTTTAGATAGTAATTTCCTATCCATTTATTACGGGCAGAACTTCCTTCAGCTGTCAAATAGTAATAAGAACCAGAATTTTTATCATAGATCCAATCGCTTTTTGCCCTCTTACCATCTGATTTAAGATAGTAATTCCCTACCCAAGCATTTCGGACAGCGTTTCCCGAAGCATTTAGGTAGAAATAAGAATTAGCTTTTTTATCAAAAATCCACTTATTAGTGACTTTAACACCATTTTCATAGTACGAAGACCCTACCCAGCCAGATTGGACTGTAGACTTTGGCTTATCCTGTTTAGGTGTCGTATTTTTTTGTTTATCAGATTGCTTTGGTGCAGTACCTTTGGATTTCTCTGATTGCTTTGGAGTGCTAGATTTAGGCTTCTCTGTTTGTTTTGGAGTGCTAGTTTTTGGCTTTTCTGATTGTTTTGGAGCGCTAGATTTAGGCTTCTCTGTTTGCTTTGGAGCGCTAGATTTAGGCTTCTCTGTTTGTTTTGGAGCGCTAGATTTAGGCTTCTCTGTTTGTTTTGGAGCGCTAGATTTAGGCTTCTCTGACTGTTTTGGAGCGCTAGATTTAGGCTTCTCTGTTTGTTTTGGAGCGCTAGATTTAGGTTTTTCTGATTGTTTTGGAGCACTATCTTTAGGCTTCTCTGATTGTTTTGGAGCACTATCTTTAGGCTTCTCTGATTGTTTTGGAGCACTATCTTTAGGCTTCTCTGATTGTTTTGGAGCACTATCTTTAGGCTTCTCTGATTGCTTAGGTAAATTATTTTCTTTTACGTTACCATTCTTAGGCGTACTCTTTTCTTGAGCAGAAACTTGCTGTATTGAAAAAGGGGACATACCTGCTGTATCTGTAAGCAAAGCAAGTCCAAGTGTTGCTGTCGCTATGCTTGTTACTATATATTTTTTTGATTTCATCTTAAACTATCCCTATTTTTAAATTTAATGACGCCTACATTATATCAAATGCTTAACTTTATTTCAATTTCAATATTTAATGTTCACAAATAATATTTAATAGCCATTATATTTTTAACTCATACAAGCCCCTAACCGCATTGCAGGCATAAATAACTTCTGCTTGTTTCAAATCTGATAAAGTTAAGACCTTCTCTTCTACCTGCCCGCTTTCAAGTAAATGCTGGCGATAAATCCCTGGTAAAATGCCAAGACTACTAGGTGGGGTATAGAGCTTGCTATTCATTTTTAAGACCAGATTCCCAATAGAGGTTTCAAGCAATTTTCCATCAGCAGTGTGATAGATGATTTCCTGCTCTCCCACTGTCAAATGCGGTCGGTGTGTTGTCTTAAAGTAGGTAAAGGCCTGCTCCAAATCAGCTTCTTGTAGACAAAGCTTGGCCTGACAAAAACTAGAGCTAAGTGGTGTCAATACTTGTCGTTCAATTTCAATCTCTCCAGACTTGCTGAGACTGATTCGCAAACGGTAGTCTTGATGAAGGTCAAAAGCCTGGCACTCCTTCTCTAACTTTTGTCTTAAAACTTCTTGGTCAAATGGAAATGCAAAATAACGACTAGCCTTTTTCAATCTTTCTAGATGTTGCTTTTCAAAGAGCAATTTTTTCTGGCTGATTTTCCCTGTCGTAATCAGCTGAAAAAGAGGCTGTTTTCGATAAAGAACTGCTGCCTTTTGCTGGACTTCACGGTATTCTGACTCCCAAGTACTATCCCAAGTGATGCCACCTCCGACACCATAGATGGCTTGCCCTCCATGCAGTTGAATGGTTCGAATAGCCACATTGAAAATCCGTCGTCCATTGGGAAGTAGGAGGCCAACAGTTCCACAGTAAACTCCTCTAGCTTGTGGTTCCAAGTTCTTTATAATTTCCATGGTCGCTATCTTGGGAGCTCCTGTGATGGAGCCACATGGAAAGAGCGAACGGAAGATTTCTACTAGATCAACATCCGGTCGTAACTGACTCTTGATAGTTGAAGTCATCTGCCAAACTGTAGAATACTGCTCCACTTGGCATAAACTCTCCACATGTTCACTACCAACCTCAGAAATACGATTCATGTCATTGCGCAAGAGGTCCACTATCATCATGTTTTCTGAACGATTTTTGGGATCCTGTTCCAACCAAGCTGCCTCTTTCAAGTCGTCATCGTTATTCAAACCACGTTTAGTCGTGCCCTTCATAGGACGAGTCGTCAACTCACGACCATTCTGCTCAAAAAAGAGTTCTGGACTCATGGAAATCACTGCCATATCATCATGCTCTACGTAAGCATTATATCCCGCTTCCTGTTCCACCACCATACGATTATAGATAGCAAAAGGATTGGCAGACAACTCCTGCTTGAGTTGGACAGTATAATTGACCTGATAAGTATCCCCTTGTCTTAAATGATGGTGAATTTGCGTAATCGCCTTTTCATAGGCCTCAGCAGATGTTACTTCCTGCCAGTTTGATGGCAACTCCACCTCCTCATAAGTCAGAGGAATGTTAGATGTTTCAACACTGTTATGAACAGTGAAGTAAAGCAAATACTCTCCTAACAAGGGACCCTCGTGAACCGCTAACTTCTTCTCAAAAGCAGGTGCTGCTTCATAACTAACATAACCAACTACATAATAGCCCTGCTCTTGGTAGCTTTCTACTTGAGCTAGCAAGTCTGCTACTTCTGCTAAATCTCTGGTTTTTAACTCTTTAATAGGCTGGGTAAAGGTGTATCTCTCGCCCAAAGCCCTAAAATCAATCACTGTTTTTCTATGCATATCCTTAGTATACCATAAATAAGAAGGTCCCTAGGATTTATCTAGTCAGTATTTTTTATCAGATTATCAGGAAATATTTTAGAATCCTTTATATAATTTAACAAAATAAAAAGGTCCAGCTTATGCTGAACCACTTTTTAATCTGGCACATATTCCAATATATCACCAGGTTGGCACCCAAGTTCTTTACAAATAGCATCTAGCGTTGAAAAACGTATAGCTTTGGCCTTACCTGTTTTCAGTATTGAAAGATTTGCAGGAGTAATACCTACACGTTCTGCTAAATCTCCTGAACGCATTTTTTTCTTTGCTAATTCGACATCTAGATTAATGACAATCACGGTACAATCTCCTTTCTCTAAATTGTAAACTCATTTTCTTCTGCAATTTCGTTTGCTTTTTCAAGGACTTTACCAATTGTCCAAACAACGAGAGCAGTAACCATGAAAGTTATATTCAGAAATGAATAACCATTGAGTGTCAAAATACCATCTCCTAGAAATGAGGCAATAAAGAGAGAAAGAGAAATACGATTAGCAAGTTTGACATTATGACTTGTAAAAATCTGTTCGTTAATGATATTTTGGAAGAACTGTCTAACACAGAATAGTACAAACAGAATGATAAAGCTATTGATAAAGGACAAAGCACTCACTAGTATTGAAGTATTCACCATATCAGGTTTTAAGGAAATAGTCCCAAGGTTAAATAGGCTAATCTCAGTTACATTGAAAATTGTTAAAAGGATGGATATAACTAAAGACACTCCCAAGATAAAAAGTAGGATATTAATAAAACCTAAAGCAAATGGTAAGTAGGAATTTTTCTTAGACATTAATTTCAAAACCTCGTTTCTAATCTCTACTATAATTATACAATATTAGTAAGTGTTACGTACATGTATTATGCTACTTTATCTGAAAATTGATTTTTGATTGAAGTAAGCACCAAGCTAGCAATAAACAAAAATGCTGCAATCGAGAAGTTAAAAATAATATGAGCTGGGTTAAGAATAAGTTCTGTAATACCTTGGATTGCTCCTACTAGCGTCATTAAAACTGCACCCTTTTTCAAGAATGAAATGGTTGTATCTTCAAAAAGATCGCTTTCTTTAAAGTCCTTAGCAAACTGTTTTAATTTGATAAGGCCATAAGTCAGAAGTGTATTACCAGCAACAAAGGTTAGAACAAAGGCATTAACCCCTCCCCACGCTTCGTAGCCTGACCTTGTTACCTCTGCACCTTCAGGCATTAGTTGGCTGATATCAAATTGACCAAGGAAAAGAACTAAGGAAGCAATACTAAAGAAACTGAGGGTAAAGATTCCGAAATTAGAGCCTAGTGTAACAAGTGATTTAGTAAAGTTTACGATTTTAGTTGATGTAGTTTTTTTCATGATGATTTCCTCTTTTATAAAATATTTTTAGTTTTAGCAACAAATGAGCTCTTTTTGTTACTACTCGAAAACTTATTATCGTTTTTCGATATATCTAGTATAGCATAATTTTTTTGAAATGCAACACTTTTTTATCGTTTTTTGATAATTTTTTTCTTTTATTTAAAAATATCTTTATTTAAGAGCAATTAGACTTCAAATATTAAAGTCAACACTTCTAAAAAAATCAAATATGAATCTAAAACATTTTTAGTAAACTCTTTTTAAGAATATCACGTTCACTCTACATAATCCAACAAATAACCATAACCTTTTTCTTCCATTTGATCCTTAGGAATAAAACGGATGGATAGGCTATTGATACAATAGCGTAGGCCTCCCTTGTCCTTAGGCCCGTCTGTAAAGACATGTCCTAGGTGAGAATCCCCTGTTCTACTTCTGACTTCTGTTCTGACCATATTGTATGACTTGTCTTCCTTATAGGTCGCAACATCTGGACTGATAGGCTGGGTAAAACTTGGCCAACCACAGCCCGATTCAAATTTATCTTTCGAAGAAAAGAGAGGTTCTCCAGTTGCCACATCCACATAAATTCCTGCTTCAAATTTATCCCAGTAACGATTTGAAAAAGCACGTTCTGTTTGATTGTTTTGAGTCACTGCATACTCCTCAGGAGAGAGGACTTTTTTTAATTCTTCATCACTCGGTTTTGGATATTTACTCGCATCAATGACAGGATAAGCTGCTTGATTGACATTGATATGGCAATAGCCGTTAGGATTTTTCTGGAGATAGTCTTGGTGGTAGTCCTCAGCCACGATAAAATTTCTTAAGGCTTCTTTTTCAACCGCTATAGGTTCGTCGTACTTCTTAGCAACTTGATCAAAAACTTGATTGATGACTTCTAAATCTTTCTCATCTGTATAATAGACACCGGTTCGATACTGGGTTCCTACGTCATTACCTTGCTTGTTTTTACTGGTTGGATTGATAATACGGAAATAATGGAGTAAGATTTCTTTTAATGTAATTTGATTGGCATCATAAGTCACATGAACAGTCTCAGCATGCCCCGTTTGGCCGATTAATTCGTACTGGGTTGTTTCTCCTCTGCCATTCGCATAGCCAGAAACAGCATCTGTCACACCTGCTACTCTTGAAAAATACTCTTCGACTCCCCAGAAACAGCCTCCCGCTAGATAGATTTCATGTAAGTCAGCATCTTTACTTAGCTCCGTTTTTTTCGTGACTTTTTGCCCTTGACTAACTGCTGCCTTCTCGATTTGAGAAGTATCAGTATAGCTTGCGCTCCTTTTTTCCCAAAGAAATAAAAGTCCGATAATAACGCAAATGATGATTCCTATGAATACAATTATTTTTAATTTATCATTCATGATGAGCCTCTAATCTATACTCTTTAAGGTCTCTAAAATAGTTTCCTTGTCCATAAAGCCTGGCTGGGTCTTAACTAGTTTACCTTCTTTATCAATAAAAGCCTGAGTCGGATAAGAACGGACTCCGTAACTTGCTAAGAGTTTTCCCGAAGAGTCTAAAAGGACAGGGAGGTTTTTATAGTCCAAGCCCTGATACCATTTTTTGAAGGCTTCTTCTGCTTGCTCCCCTTTTTGACCAGGAGAAACAACTGTCAAAATTACAAAATCATCGCCAGCTTCTTTTGCAAGTTCATCGGTATCAGGTAGACTAGCTAGACAGACAGAACACCATGAAGCCCAAAATTTTAGATAGACTTTTTTGCCTTTATATTCTGATAGGCGATAAGTTTTACCATCAACTCCCGTAAGCTCAAAGTCTGGAACTTCTTCTCCTTGTTTTGCAGTTTGAGAGCTAACTTGTGCATTTTTGTCTCCATTTTGCTTATCAGCTTGGTTCTCCATCTGATTATTACAAGCCGATAGGCATATCAGACTAGCGCAGACTAATACAGTTGCTTGCCATTTTTTCATTTTCATCACCTTTCTTATTAGATATATGAATATAGATTTTGTATTATAGCTCTATTATATACCTAGCATCCTAAAAATACTTAAAATCTGCTCGGAAATTAATAGCGCTTCTTGATGACAAGAAAACTCCCACCTGCTTAGCAGACGAGAGCTTTCAACTTTTTATCTATATTTTTCTTATAAAATCTTGTGGGTATTGGGCACGCGCCCCTCCAATCAGTTTTGGACGACTAGCAAGTGCAGTTACGTGGGCTTGGCCGATTGATCTCAAAACTGGACGTATCGGTACTTGAACATGCTTGATATGCATCCCTATAGCTGTATCTCCAATATCGAGTCCTGCATCTGCCTTAATAAATTCGACCTCAACTGGGTCTTTCATATAGCGAAAGGCCGCCAATTGCCCTGATCCTCCAGCGTTCAGTGTCGGAAGAACACTAACAATCTCAAGATTGTATTTGATAGCAACCTCTCGTTCTACTACCAAGGCCCGATTGACATGTTCACATCCCTGAACTGCTAGGTGGATACCTCTGGCTGATAAGATTTCTAAGATTCTTTTAACAATTAATTCCCCAATTTCTTGACTGGAGGCTTTTCCAATATGTCCTCCTATCACTTCACTAGAAGAAAGCCCTAAAACGAAGATAGATCCTTCATGGAGAGAAGCTTTTGCTAATACATCTTCTAGGATTTCCTCTACCTCTTTTTGTAATTGTCCTTGGTCCATACTTTACCTCGCTTATTTCTTTCTATGATATCGTTTTTTCATTATTTTAGCAAGCTAAGTGACGTAATAGAAAGTATTTATCTATAGCACCTCAATTGAGTTTACAAAAATTATCATATAGTCTAAGCCTAATCAAATCCAAATCTAAAACGAAAAAAACAGAGAATTCTATTTCTCTGTCTTTTTTTTAAATACTTCAAACTTTCTGGAGTCCTTGGACGGCATCGTGATTGATGATGATTTGACCGTATTCTTGGAGAACTGAACGGCTGATATCACTATCATCAGCAAACTCACGCATGCGAGCCAATAACCAAGCTGGATAAAGACTTGGATGATCTTCTACATCAACCAAGACTGTTAGATAGTATTGGTCGTTCATTTTGTAAAGTTCTGAAGTCTCCATTTGGTAATCAACGGTTTTCGCAAAAGAAACCAAACTAGTTAAGTCGTCAAAGCGTAGGATGTAGTAGATATAAGGTTCTCTTTTCCCTTCATCCACCTCAGCAATTTCATCAATCGCTGCTTCTTCCTCTTTTTCAACCTGCTCTAAAGATTGGATAGCTTCAATGTCTTCTTTAGTTTTCTCTGCCATGGTTTTTTCTAATGTTTTCAAAAACTCATCTGGAGACATTTTTGCTAGTTCATCCATGTCGGGAAGGTCTGCCAAATCCTCAAAATCCAAATTTTGGTCAATCTTAGACTTGGTTACAAAGACGTCGACCTTATCAGGCTTCGGTGTCACTCGGAAGCTAAGCATACCTGTATCCAAGAAACTGTCTGGCATCTCTAACTCATCCAGAATGGCGTAGAAGAACTCTTCTGTTTTTTCTTGTGGAACGAGAAAGTCTGCGATTTCCATCCCACGATCCATCAAATCTTCTAAAGACATCGTGATTTTTAAAGTCGTATCACTGATTTGTTTCATTTTCATAGTTCGTAACCTCATACTTTCAGTTCTATCTATTATACAAGATTTAAATGATTTTATCAAAAGAATGGCGTTGGAATGTGATATAATACTAGTATCTATTTTAGAATGTAAGAAAGAAAGTTTCATGAAAAATATAAAAGTTAATGCTCTGGCTAGCTTGCTGGTCAATATTTTAAACATCGTTTTTCCCCTGATTACTAATCCCTATCTAACACGGATTCTTAGTAAATCAAATTACGGCTACTTTAATACAGCTAACACCTGGGCGAGCTTTGTCATTCCACTAGCTGCCTTTGGGATCTACAATTATGGGATTCGAGCAATTAGTAAAGTAAAGGATGACAAAAATAAGATTAATTATGTCTTTTCTAAGTTGTTCTATATTTCGCTCATTACTTCAGTTGTAACAACAGCTATCTATTTCCTCTTTATTTATTTTGATACTAGTATTGTCAATCTAAAAATTCTTTACTATATCCTTGGAATCCAAGCTCTCTTCCAATTTCTGAATATCGAATGGATGAATGAAGCCTATGAGAATTATTCTTTTATCCTTTATAAAACACTCGTGATTCGTATTGGAATGTTGGTCGCTATCTTCGCCTTCGTTAAGACACCTGATGACATTGTTCCTTATGCTACAATCATGAGTGCAACAACCATTATCAACTATCTACTCAGCTTCCTATGGATTAAACGAGAAGTTTCCTTTGTCAAGATCGAAGTCATTGAACTCATCAAAGCATCTAAGCCACTTCTGACCATGTTGCTTCTAGCAAATGCCAATATGCTCTACACCTTGCTAGACCGTATGTTCATTACCAAAGGACCTGATGAGAATTACATCTCCTACTACACTATTGCTTCAAGTATTGTTATGCTGATTGCTAGTGTCCTGAGTGGAGCTATCATTGTCAGCATTCCTCGACTTGGTTACTACTTAGGAAAAAAAGATTTTCATTCTTATAAGTATCTGGTCAACCAAGGTGCATCTCTCTTTTTCTTCCTCATGATTCCGACTAGTATCGGAATCATGGTTTTAGGAACCTATGCAACTGTTATCTACTCTTCTGAGAAATATATAGAAGCAGGAATTGTAACAAGCGTCTTTGCCTTTCGAACCATTATCTGGGCTATCGAATTAATCCTTGGAAAGCAAATTATCTTTATCAATGACCATGAAAACCGATTAACAGCTTTCTACTTTATCGGTGGCGGTGTCAATGTCATCCTAAACTCTCTACTCCTTTTCAACAACATCTTTACTCCTGCCTACTACATCGGGACAACGATTATTGCTGAAGCAATTGTGGTTCTGCTTGAAATCCGCTTTATTCAGAAACATAAACTCTTGGATTTGAAAGAAATCTTTGGAACATTGGCTCGCTACACAATTGTGTCACTAGGCTTTATTCCAATTTACTATATCTGTAAAATTCTCTTCCAAGTTCAGTCATACACAGTGAATATGGCTATGCTCAGTATGGTGGTAGCTACAATTGCCGGATGTGCTATCTATTACGCTGTCGCTCTCTTTGTAATGAAGGATAAAACCCTTCACTATGCACTGGATCTAGTTCGTGCTAAAATCAAACGAAGTTAACAAAACACCTATAAAGCTTAAGCTTTATAGGTGTTTTTATTGTAGAAAAATTTAATTAAAAGTCATTTAGAAACTTAATTCTTTTCTTGGCTCGTTTGTGTCTTAGGTTCAGTAGATTGATTTTTTTCCTCAGACGCAACAGATGAGCTTTCTGTTTGTTGAGTTCTCTCTACTTCTGTTGTTTCGAAAATGTGCCCCTGACTATTTGCTACCGTTTGTTCCTGAGTTGTTACCTCGGTTGTAACAGTCGTCCAAATTCCATCTGCATTGAGCTTGTACCCGTCAGGACTTGTTCCATTTCTTAGGAGAGAACCATTTGTTTGGAAATAGTACCAGTTACCATTCAGTTGTTGCCAACCAGTTTCCATAGCACCACTTGCATTGAGATAATAGCTGGCTCCATTTATCTCTTGAAGGCCTGTTAGCATGATACCTTCCTTGTCGAGATAGTACCAAAGACCTTTGTCTTTGAACCAACCTGTTTTCATGGCACCACTTCCTGTGAAGTAATAATAATGGTTATCAAGCCATTTCCAACCTGTCTGCATAGCGCCACTTGCGTTGAGATAATAACGGGAACCATTAATTTCTTGAAGGCCTGTTAGCATGATACCTTCTTTATCTAGATAGTACCATAGTTCCTTATCTTTGAGCCAACCTGTCTTCATAGCACCACTACTTGTGAAGTAATAGTAATGGTTATCAAGCCATTTCCAACCGGTCTGCATAGCACCGCTTGCATTGAGATAATAACGAGAACCATCGATTTCTTGGAAGCCTGTTAACATGACACCTTCTTTATCTAGATAATACCAGATGTCCTTATCCTTGAGCCAACCTGTTTTCATCGCACCACTGCTTACGAAGTAGTAATAATGGTTATTGAGCCATTTCCAACCTGTATGCATAGCGCCACTTGCATTGAGATAATAGCGAGAACCATTAATCTCTTGAAGGCCTGTTAGCATCACACCTTCTTTATCTAAGTAGTACCAAGTATCTTTATCCTTGACCCAGCCAGTTTTCATAGCTCCGGAGCTAGCAAAATAGTTCCAATGACCCTCAATTAAGGCCCAACCAGTTTGCATGATACCATTTTGATTAAAGTAATAGGTAGTGCCGTTGATATTCTTTTTACCAACTGTTCGAATACCATCTTCATCATAATAATACCAGCTTGAACCTTGCTTTTGCCAACTAGATGCGCTACCTTCTGTTTGAAGAGCGCCACTACTTGCAAAGAGCATCTTCTTGCCATTAAAGACTTGTAAGCCAGTCAGCATTTTACCATCTTTATCAAAGAGATATTTTTGACCACCAATTTCAGCTAGTTCATTGTAACGTCTTGCACCGTTTGACTGGATATAGTACCAAGTATTATCATGATAGAACCAACCACCTGTCTGCATTTTGCCATTATTGTTTAGGTAGTAGTCATTAAATTTTGGTTCTCCGTTCCATTCGTCGGTGATACGGAGCCAACGACCACTCTGCATTTGACCTTTTCCGTTAAAGAAATATGTAGCACCAGCAATATCTTGCCAACCAATAGCCATCTGACCATCTTTCAAGCGATATTTCCAATGACCATCTTCTTGATACCATTTCTCTTCAACAGTAGGAATATTCGGAAAATCTCCTGAAACATTTGTAAAGCCTTTATCACTAATATCAAATACAGTTGCATCCTGAGTTTTACTTGATGCATGAATCACTTGAATATTTTTCTTTTGGAGATAATCTCTCGTTGAAGCAACGTTAATATCACCTCCAGTCGTTTGAATGACCATACTAGGAGAAAGATGATTAATGAAGTCAATTGTATTAGAAATCTTAGCATCATAGTGATGATTCCATTTCATCATATCTACTTTGCCAATCACAGGACCTAACTTGTCTTCTGCTCCTTCAGCATTATCTAAATCACCACCAAGATAAATTCTTTTTCCTGCAACAGTTACTACTGCTACAATTGAATTGGAATTATCATCAAGAACTCTTTTTAAGTTCCCATCAGAATCATATTCATTTTTATAATTATAAAGCTGAATATCCATGTCACCAAATTTGAAATGACTATCCTGATCTTTGATATCTTGAATTAATGTAACACCCTTATTCTGTGCAGCACGAAGAGCATTATCGTAATTGAAAAGGTTATCCCACAATCCCCAAGTGCTTGTAATTCGTTGATCCGAATATTTTTTCAAATAGAATTTATCGACTTGATAGCGATTAAGAATTTCATCTGCTCCACCTATGTGATCACTATGAACGTGAGTCCCTAGTATAAAGTCTAATTTCTTTACTCCTAACTGATCAAGATGACGAATTAAGCGATCTTCTAATACTTGATAATTGTTAGTAGAAATTCCCCATCGATTTGGATAACGTGTATCCGTTCCATCCGGAAAGTCATAATCCTCTCCCATATCAATCAAAGCATAGTGACCATTACTTTCTAGTAAAATAGCATCACTTCCAGAGTTAGCTTTGGTATTGATAAAATGGATTCGATTCCCTGCACCTGCTGAGATTGTATCTGCATTTACTGTTTGTGCATGAATTATTGTTGCAGATAGAAGCACGGCACTAAGTAATATTGATTTTGTAAAACTTTTCATAAGGCATTCAGCTTTCTCTATTAATTCTCTACTCTTTCGCTAATCAATCCAATAATTCTTCTCATTTCCTGGTATCTGTTTGTCAGCAGGAGGTGGAGTCATATAATCTTCCCCAAATTCATAGACAAGAATCTCATGATATCTTCTTGGTACTTTTAGGATTAGATTTTCATAAGGCATATCAATTGTATCGTATAACCATTCTGTTTTAATACCAGCTGGATAGTAAGAGTCATAAGTTGAACAAACCAAGTCTGTAGAATTTTCAACACTGTATTTTAAGGCAAGTTGTTCTAGCTTTTGATTCCAGAATTGAGGAGATGTAAATCTGAATATTGCTGACGCGATATAACGAGGAAGATTTTTAATCCCTCCGTTTTCGTATTTAATTCCTTTAAAGTTCAAAGACGATAGACGAATTAGTTGTTTATATAGTTTCATTTTCTTACGATCTTGTTCGTCTGTAACAAGACCATCGTACGGGAAGACATCTACGCAAGTTCCAAGCACAACACTTGGATCTAAAAGATTCGAATCTCTCCGTGTTCGAATATCGTAAACACGCATATAACTATATGGATATCCCTTGGTTTCTCTAAAAGAAATCAGCTTATAGTATGGGTGGTTATCGTTTTTTAGAACTGCGTATAACTTTTCAAATTCATCTCTAGCTAAAGAAATATCTGTATCATCATCCCAAGGAATAAAACCTTTGTGACGAACTGCTCCTAATAAAGTTCCAAAATCGATAAAATATTTGATATCATTTTTTTCACAAACTTGGTGTAAGTATTCTAGAATTCCAAGCTCAATTTGCTTGATTTCTTCAAGGCTTAAGATTCTTTCTGACATTATTTGTCACTCCTAATCTTTACTTCTTTTTTATCTAAACAAAAATCTATTACTTCCCTATAATCTTCCACAACTTAAAATCATGGTGAGATACTCTCTGCTCGACTGGAGGTAACTGCATGTAATCTCCATAATCTGAAGTTAGAATTTCATGATAATGTTTTGGAATCATAAATTCCTTACCTTCAAAGCTACCACTTTCAACTTGTTCTAACCATTCACGTTTCCAAACAGGCTTATTCATATCCTTATAGATAACATAGTCTACAAGTTCATAATCTTCTACTTTTCTAGATTTAGCAAGCTCATCAATTTGGGCAACATACTTATTTGTGTTAGTGAAATAAAAGATAATAACAGAAATATAGCGGATAATTGAATTCACTACACTTTTACTATTCGTAATTCCTTTGAAAGTGTAGCAACTTAATTGACGCTTTTTAATAATCTTGGTCATCTTATCTTTAAATGCCTGATCATCTTCATACCCGTCAACAGGGAAAATATCAACATAAATCCCCATGTCTGAATCAATTCGAACATCTTCTTCTACCAAATAGGTATGATTATCTTGAACTTTCATGAATGGATAGACATAGTTGACATTATTTTTATAAGACATTAATTCATAGCGCTCGTCTGGATGTGCAATCATATAATCTTGCAGCTTTTCATAATCATCACGAAGCATACAAATATCCATATCATCGTCCCAAGGAATAAAACCTTTATGACGAACAGCCCCAATTAAACTACCATAGGACAAGAAGTATTGGACACCAATTTTATGACACACTTCATGGATATACTCCATGATCCCTAACTCCATCTGTTGAATTTCAGAAATATCAGTTACTTCCTTATAACGGACATTTTTTTCTTTCTCACAGATCATTAGACCATATCCCACAACTAACCAGAAAATGATGTTAATAAAGTTGGTCGAATACATAATTTGACTTTCAAACAGCTGACCAAATAAAATTCCAAAGAATAGAATCATGACTAGTTTTTCACTATTTTTCTTTGATTTTACCAAGTAAGAAACAAAGCGGAAACCTACATAAGCAATGATGAGTATGAAAGAAAAGAGACCCAAGATTCCAGAACTCACAAAAATCGTAACAAAGATATTGTGGAAATTACCTCCAATAAGTGAGTTTTCAATTTCAAATTTACTAAAATACTTTGTGTAATAATCTGATACGTTTCGAACACCATAACCAAATAGAGGTTTAGCACTTCCCATTTTAATTGCGTTTTTCCAAATGTAAGTTCGCCCACTTGGAGTTGTTTCAATCAAGTGAAGCTCCCCATTTTTCTTAGCAACATCTGAATCAGTTTCAGAATAAGATTCACCTTTATTTAAGTCAATTACAGTTGCCTTGGCTGCTGAAATATATACTGACGTTAAATAACTAATACCAATATTACTACCTGTTAGTAAGATACTAGCTACTAGAAAAGTTAGCCATTTTTTGGCAAATTTTCCCCTAGTGATAAAAATACAATAGAATACTAGCATTAGAAGAACTGATAAGAGAGCGCCTCTACTCTGCATAGTTGCAAAATAAACTAACTGAACGACATTATTAATTTTAAGATAAACAGAGTATTTGCTTCCCTTATGTATTAAATACATAGCAAAAACTATACTAATGTATGAGAAAATCGCACTGGCATTAGGGTTAACAAGTCCCCATAATCGGCCATTCATTACTCCGTAATAATAAGAGTTCTCTCCAATCTGAAATAGAATTAAAACTCTTGAAAGTAATAAAGCAAAAGCAAATATAGCCGAAGCAAATGAGACAATCTGTATGGTTCCTGCAATCATACCTAATAACTTCCTTAGCTGATCAGGTTTTACCATGGTAAATAATAAAACATAAGCCAGCATAAAGAAAATTTCAACCATATTTCCGAGCAGGTGTCCAGATCTATTAATGAGCGCTGATAAAAAGTGACTGCCCACTAAAAGACCAAATAGGGTAAGAAACTTCTTATCTATCTCTATTCGTTTCCAATTAAAAAATAAAGTTAAACAAATTGACAGAACAACAACTGCTGAAAGTCCCTTATAAATCGGATTTGTTATTTTATAAATTAGTGAACTCATACTTAAAATCGAAATGAAAACAAAAAGATATGAAATCCACAGTTTTGATTTTTCAAAGCATTCATTCATTTTTGAAAAATTCATCTTCAACTCCTTTAATGACATTATTTATTCAAGCCTACAATTTGTCTATAAATCCATGGAGAAATTCCCAGTGACAAAATGGCTATTTTCCGAAAACTAGTAAAATAAGGATCACTCAATATTTGCGAGGTATGACTAACTATCCACTTTCTCAATTGAGTTTTCTCATCTTGATATTCAGTCGAATCTGTGAAGATTATTTTATCGTAGACTGTAATATAAGACCAAGATTCTCTATTTACTAATTCAGGTTTTAATTGAGGGAAACATTGGTAAACTTTAGGAATAATGATTTTATATACTTCTATAGTGTCAAAAACATGACTATTAACAGATGTAGTTGCGCTCCCTTCTCTATGATCGTAATAGTATATTGGTTTGTCTATAAATACACTCTTACATTTTGTTTCAAGTAAAACTTCTGTTAAGAATAGAGCATCTTCTGCTAAATGATAATCTGTACTAAATTTAAAATCTTCAATTAATTCCTTTTTAAATAATTTTGCAACAGGGAAAAAAGAAGTTCGAGTAGTCATCAATAGTTCTTTCATGGTTTGCTCAGCAGACCATATTGACTCTTGACCTGAAAACTCAGGCAAATCTGTCACTTGTCCATTTTTTACATGATGCAAACGAGCAACTGAGAAACCAACAGAAATATCTGATTTTACTGCGCTTATCAAAGTTTCCAAATAATCTGGCGTAATAAAATCATCACTATCAATAAAAGTAATCCATTCTCCAGTTGAGTTTTGGATACCTACATTTCTGGCATTGGAAACTCCAGCGTTCTCAAGATGAAAAACCTTGATATTTTCATTTTTAGAAACCAGCTGATCACACAAGTCACCACTCTGGTCTGTCGAACCATCATTGATAAGTAGCAATTCAAAATTGGTATAAGTCTGCTTTAAAATCGACTCAACACATCGTTCAAGATAATTTTCTACGTTGT
Source organism: Streptococcus sp. Marseille-Q6504 (assembly GCF_965111625.1). Classification (NCBI taxonomy): domain Bacteria; kingdom Bacillati; phylum Bacillota; class Bacilli; order Lactobacillales; family Streptococcaceae; genus Streptococcus; species Streptococcus sp. Marseille-Q6504. The sequence goes on along the minus strand of NZ_CBCOON010000002.1, from coordinate 289,973 downwards.
ATACAGGAACAATGATACTAATTTTTTCTTGCATTGTATTCTCCCTTATATTCTGTATAGCTCTTATCCATATCTGCTATTATGGCATCGTGGTGAGGTACTTGCTTGTCTGCAGGCGGTGGTGTCATATAGTCACCAAAAGCTGTGCTAAGATAAGCGTCATAACCAACCGGAATAGGCATTTCTGTTCCTTCAAAAGGTAGGAAGATGTTGTCTTCAAAGGCCTGAATTGGATACTTTTTCTTCATGTATCCTGGCCCTGAACATAATTCTGTAATGCCATCACTTTCGGCTGGTCCATACTTGGTCATTTCTTTCTCAGCCTTTTTCCAGATACGATAGCGAAGCGATTTAGGAGTCAACCCTAGTAAAATGGTACTACCCCACTTCATGAGAGCTCCATGTTTTTCTGGAATTGTTTGTGCACAAAATAGAGAATAAATCAAAGCCCAGCGGACCTGTTTCTTGCGCTCTGCTGGATTTTTAGGGTAGTAGTCCAAGGGAAGAACATCCAAAGCTAAGCCGTGGGGAAGATCTAAATCTTGTTGATAAGGCTTGATACAAGTCGTCTCCTTATCACGAATGGTAATAAAGAGGTTACGGTCTACATAGTCTTTAGAACTCTTTGATAGAAAGTAACGTTCATCCGCATATTGAGGCCATAACTCTGCTAGTTTTTCATAGTCCTTTCGTGGCATAAAGAAGTCCAAATCATCATCCCAAGGGATGAAACCTTTATTTCGTAAAGCTCCAATTGCTCCTCCGCCACACAAATAACAGAGCAAGCCATGTTCTTTACAAAAGGCGACAAAATATTCAGCCATCTCTAAACTACGAGCTTGAATCGCTTTCAAATCACTCATGTCTCTCCTCTTCTGTCCAATAACGAGTTATATCGTTTTATTATACCATAAAGAAGCCCTAAAAATCCATCAGATACTAAGAAAAATCAAAGCCTGAGACACCCATTTAGTTAGATGTTTCAAGCTTTGACTTTAATTAATTTTTTTATCTGAATCCCATTTGGGCTAGCTTATTCTGGTAAGCTTTTTGATCCACTCGAAGGGCTTGGCCTCCATAGACATCATAGTCATCTACCCAGTCTCCAAGTTCCGGCACTGTTAGTCTTTCAATACCGTTCTGACCTCCTTCAAGGACGGATAAACCGTTGGTCAACAAGAAGGTATAAGGAAGGTTTGTAGATGTCATGGCGAATACTTTACCAAGTGCTTCTGAACCTGTGAAAAGTTTTGTAGGATCTTTAATTTGCTGTAAAACAGCAGTCATAACTTGTTGCTGTCTACGAGTACGGCCATAGTCCCCTTCATCATCATCGCGGAAACGTGCATAGTTGAGAAGAGTAGAACCATTCATTTGTTGTGTTCCAACTTTAATAGTCTGTGTAGGGGATTCGGTTTCTGTCGCATGCAAGTCATCACCGACTGTCGCTTCTGTAACTGGAACACCATTTAGAGTTGAAAATTGAGCATCAATAGTTACACCATCAGGGAAAAGGGTGTCAATGGCAGTTGCAAAAGCTTGGAAATCAACAAGGGCATAGTATTTGATATCTAGGTCAAAGTTATCTTTAAGGACCTTACGCACCATTTCAGCCCCTTGTTTTCCTTCTTGTTCCCCCAATTCGTAGGCCAAGTTCAACTTATGGTCGGCTTGTTTTTGACCATCAACAACCTGACTGTAGCCATCAATGTATACTAGGTTGTCACGCATAAAACTTACAAGCTTAAGCTTTTTATCCTTACCACTTACATTTAGAACCATAATAGAATCCGTCCGTGTTTCTGAACTATTCTGTCCAATACGGCCATCTGTTCCTAAGATAAGAATATTGACACCATCTCTTGTATCCTGTCCATTGAAAACTTCAACTTGGGCAGCCTTGGCATCTTTCGACCCGCTTGAGCCATTCGGATTGGCTGACTGGAAACCTTTCAAGAACATGAAAATCATTCCCACTGCAGCACAAAGCAACAGCATTCCTAACCAAGCAAGTATGCGTTTAAAGCGAAAGACTCTTTTTTTCTTTGGTTTATTCTGCTTAGGAATCTTAGCTTTTGGTTGCGGTAGACTACTACGTCGAGTAGCTCGACTTCGATTAGTATAACTCGGAAGCCCTGTGTTAGGTTCTGTATAGTCTTGGCTTTCTGCTTCTTCTACGACAACTGAACGAGCTTCTTGTTGACCATCCAGCTTAGCTTGTAAAAAAGCAAACTCTCTCTTTTCTTTATCATTTAGATAGTGGATGTTTTTTAATAGATAGTCGTAACGTAGTTTCTCATGGTGTGTTAGAGGATTTTCTCTAGTCATTCCTTCTCCTTCCCTTTATCCTGTATGGTATAGATAGGGTAAGCTCCTAGTACTTTATAGTGGATCCCAATCGTTTCTAATTCTTTTTGAGCAAAATGGACCAATTCTTTATCAGCATAGTCCACATCAATGATAAAAAAGTACTCACCTAGTGCTGTTTTTAGGGGGCGACTCTCAATCTTAGTTAGGTCAATCCCGCGCCAAGCAAAGGTAGAAAGTGCCTTATATAAAGCGCCTGGAAGATTGTCTGGCAAGGTCAATGCTAGACTCATTTTCTTAGCATTTGCATTCAAGGGCATTTGCGGTGCCTTGGGACCTAACACCCAAAAGCGAGTGAAATTGGCTTCCATCTCTTGAATATCTTGAGCAATTAATTCCAAACCATATTCACCAGCCGAACTTTTGGGGGCAATGGCCGCAAAAGGCTGATCTGGATGCTCGGAAACATAGCGCGCAGCGTAGGCTGTACTGGCAGTGACTTCTAGTTGAGCATTTGGAAAATGTTCATCGATAAATTTCTTCCCCTGCGCCAAGGCCTGCGGATGAGAAAAGATTTTCTCAATTTTAACTTGCCCTGGTACCGCCATCAACTGTTGATGAATTTGCTGCACAATCTCCGCCACAGCTTGAATTCGAGCTTGATGAAAAAGATAGTCTAAGGTCTCATGAACACTACCTTCAATGGAATTTTCAACTGGCACTACTGAATAGTCTACCAAACCTTGTTCATAGGCCTTGATAACGTCTGTAATATTTGAAAAAGGCTCTAGTTCCTCATGTGGAAAAGCCGTTTGCACCACATGGTGCGAAAAAGATCCTTTGGGACCTAGATAGGCAATTTTCATCTCAGTTCCTCTATAATTTTCTCTGGACTTAGCTTGGACACATCGATAACTTTACTAGCTACTTCCTCATACCAAACCTGTCTTTCTTTAAAAATCGCAGCTAAACCTTCCTTGCTATTCTTTAAAAATAGTGGACGTTGATTGTCCTTATCAGCTGAAATTCGCTGGTAAAGTGTCTCAAAATCTGCTTTAAGGTAAATGTTGTCTGGATTTTGTTTGAGCAAGGCACGATTACGTGGAGAAATGACTATCCCTCCGCCTGTAGAAATAACTTTATCTGTCTTTAGCAAGTCAGCTAAGACCTCTTCTTCTAGCTGGCGGAAGGTAGCCTCTCCTTTTTCTTCAAAGAAACGAGCAATCGGCATCCCCAGTCGGTCTACCAGCAAGGCATCCATGTCTACAAAGTCAGAATCTAGCTTTCTAGCAATAGTAGTTTTTCCTGAACCCATAAAACCTAGTAAAACCTTAGCCATGAATCAAAGTCTCCAAATCATAAAAGAAGCTTGGGTAGCTAGTATTAATAGCTTCGGCTCGATCCAATTCAACTTCTCCATCTGCAACCAAGAGAGCTGCAATGGCTGTCAACATGCCGATTCGATGGTCTCCAAAGGTATTGACTCTAGCGCCATGGAGGGGAGATTTCCCTTTGATAATCATGCCGTCTGCTGTAGGAGTAATAGTTGCTCCCATGCTATTTAAAGCATCTGCGACAACTTGAATGCGATCCGTTTCTTTAACCTTGAGTTCTTCTGCATCTTTGATAACTGTTTGACCTTGAGCTTGGGTAGCAAGGAGCGCGATAATCGGCAATTCATCAATTAAACGTGGAATCAAGACTCCGCCAATTTCTATCCCGTTTAGTTCTGAAGTCTCGACAGTCAAGGTTGCAGATTTGGCAATTGGATCCATATCAGTAATCTCTAATTTCCCGCCCATAGCTCGGATAACATCGATAATACCTGTACGTGTTTCATTAATACCGACATTCTTCAGCACGACACGAGAATTTGGCACAATCAAACCTGCTACTAACCAAAAGGCTGCACTAGAAATATCTCCTGGTACGACAACCGTTTGTCCACTAAGTTTCTGTGGCCCTTGAACAGTGATTTTCTTACCATTGACACTTAACTCTCCACCAAATTGATGTAGCATATCTTCTGTGTGATTACGAGTGCACTCCTTCTCGATAATGACTGACTGACCTTGAGCCTGCAAAGCCGCAAAAATCAAGGCTGACTTGACTTGAGCAGAGGCAATTGGCAATTCATATTGAATAGGTTTTAAGCTTTTTGTTCCTTTTAAGTGCAACGGTGGCAAGTCTCGCTCTGTTTGACCTGAAATTGTAACTCCCATTTTTTTCAAAGGACGGGTTACACGATCCATTGGGCGTTTAGAAAGACTGTCATCCCCAAACATCTCTACTTCAAAGTCTGCACCAGCAAGGACACCTGAAATTAAACGAATAGAGGTCCCAGAATTTCCCATATCTAGAGCATTCTGAGGAGCTTTCAAACCATCCATGCCAACACCTTGAATGGTAATGACACCGTCCTTGTCCTCAATCTCAACGCCGAGATCGCGAAAAACTTGCATAGTTGATAAGACATCTTCTCCACGTAGGATATCATAAACCTTAGTCTCACCCTCAGCTAAGCTTCCAAAAATGATAGAGCGATGACTAATGGACTTATCCCCAGGTACGCGAATACTACCATTTAAGTACTTAATGTTTGTTTTTAATTTCATACCGGCCCTCATACTGACAATACTTTTTCTTATTTTATCATAAAAAGTCAGAAATTTCTTAAAAATTCCTGACTTTATGAGGTAAATTCTTATTTTAAAAGTTCTGAAATTGGTTCAAAAACAATTTTTTCAATATCAGAAAGGTAAATCGAAAGTTGTTGCTGTTTGGCAAAGAATTCTGACAAGAGAGAGTTACCTTGAATCTGCTTACCAAAGCTTTCCATTTTTTCTTGGAAAGAAACATCTGGAATTTGACCAGTCTGTGCCATGATTTGGATTTCATGTTGAAAAGCAATATAATCTGCAAAAATTTTGCTTGCTTCTGCATCCGCTTGGATGGCATCTCTAGCTTCTTTAACTGCCTTGTATTCAGGCAATTCGCGTAGTCCACGACTTAGTGCATTTGCACTATCATAAATATTTGACATAATTGTCCTCCTTATTTAATAACGACTGTGTAGTCAGTATTTTCTGTAATGACTTGCTCAGCACGTTTTAAATCCTGAGCATTCTTAAAGGAAATTTGCAGAATCCCGTGAACATCCTCACGGTTTTCCTCATTGATATGGATATTGACCAAAGAAGTTCCACGTAGCAATTCCAAGATGCGTAAAATCACATCTTCCTCATCGGGAACATCAACATAAAGGTCATAAGAACTATCTACACCACCACGTTTATGGATTTCCATAGCCTGACGTTGCTCACGCGCTTGATTGAAAAAGTTCCAGATTTGGTTTTCATCACCCTTACTGATAGCTTGTCCAATCTCGTCCAAACGGCCCTTGAAATCCTCGATGCGTTCAATAATGGTATCCCGATTGGATAAGAGGATAGAAGTCCACATACTAGGCTCACTTTCGGCAATCCGAGTCATATCACGAAAACCACCTGCCGCAAAGCGTCGCGCCATTTCATGCTCTTCAGCATAACTTGCAGTTTGTTCCATTAGGCCTGATGCTAAGATATGCGGAAAATGGCTAATCTGAGAAGTCACTCGGTCATGCTCTTCAGCATCGATTTCAATGAAACGAGCATGAAGACCTGACAGCAAGTCTCTCATTTCTTCGAGCGTATCCGGAGTTGTCAGACTAGATGGCGTGAAGATATAATAGGCATTTTCAAAAAGATTAACATCCGCAGAGGCAGCTCCTGTCTTATGACTTCCTGCCATGGGATGAGCTCCAACAAAGCGAACGGACTTATCAGCAAAATACTTCTCTGCTGTAGCCACGATAGCTGACTTGGTCGATCCAGCATCAGAAATAATGACACCTTCTTTCAAGTTCAAGTTGGCCAATTCCTTAATAAAGGCAATAGTTTGCTCGATTGGCAGGGTAAGAATGATGACGTCTGCAAGTGGAGCAAAACTAGCAAAATCATCCGTCGCTCGGTCAATCATTCCTCTCTCCAAGGCAATATCTCTAGACGCTTGACTACGATTGTATCCTAAAATTTCATAATCAGGATGATCCCGCCTGATTCCGAGTGCCATGGAAGCACCAATCAAACCTAGTCCTGCGATATAGATGGTTTTTGCCATAAGAACTCCTTAATAATTCTTTGTATACTCCCGATGTTTCGCAACAGCTTCTTTTAATTCTTCCAGATTATCAGAGGAGAATTTCTCAAGGATTTCTTGAGCCAAAACCGTTGCTACGACTGCCTCCATAACGACACCTGCTGCTGGAAGAGCAGTAGGATCACTTCTCTCTACTGTTGCTTTATAAGGCTCATGAGTTTCAATATCAACACTCATCAACGGCTTGTAGAGAGTCGGAATTGGCTTCATAACTCCACGAACGATAATCGGTTGGCCGTTGGTCATACCACCTTCGAAGCCTCCAAGGTTATTAGTCCGACGAGTATAGCCATCTTCTGATGACCAGAGAATTTCATCCATGACTTGGCTACCCTTAAGATGGCCTGCTTTAAAACCAAGACCAAACTCCACACCCTTAAAGGCATTGATAGAAACAACAGCTTGAGCTAGCCTTGCATCTAGTTTACGATCCCATTGAACATAAGAACCAAGACCAACCGGAACACCTCCGACAACTGTTTCCACAACACCTCCGATGGTATCCCCATCTCGCTTAATCTGGTCAATATAGTCCTTAATCTCCTGCTCACGTTCTTGGTTGACGATAGAAACTTCAGACTGGGCAGCCAATTTCTTAATCTCTGAGACTGTTAAGTTTTCTGGAACATTGATTTCCTTACCACCAAAGACAACAACATGGTTAGCAATTTCGATATCAAGCTCAGCTAAAAGCCGCTTAGCAACAGCTCCAACTGCCACTCGCATAGTTGTTTCACGAGCAGATGAACGTTCCAAAGAATTTCGTAAATCATCAAAGCGGTATTTGATGCCCCCAACCAAGTCTGCGTGACCTGGACGAGGATGTGTGATTTTTCGTTTACTTTTGAGTTTGTCTTCAATATCCTCGGCAGACATGATATCTAGCCATTTTTGGTGGTCTTTGTTAATGACATCCATGGTAATGGGAGCCCCTGTCGTCTTACCATGACGAACCCCAGAAGTGAAGACAACCTGATCACTCTCGATTTTCATGCGTCCACCACGACCGTAACCGCCTTGGCGACGTTTGAGATCCTCATTGATATCTTCTGCAGTCAAAGGCAGTCCTGCTGGAATTCCTTCAATAATTGCTGTCAGACGAGGACCATGTGATTCTCCTGCTGTTAAATATCTCATACATTCTCCTTATTTTACTAAGTAATCTTTCATTTCTTCGAGAGAAACTGGGTGAATCGTCGCTGAACCAAGCTCAGGTACCAAAACTAACTTCATGGTATTCCCACGCGCTTTTTTATCATGAGTCAAAGCTTGATAGAGCTTTTCAAGATCCCAGTTTTCATAATCAACAGGAAGCCCAAATTTCTGACACATCTCTCGGATAGATTTGGTTATTCCCACTGGCATGAGTCCTTTTTCTTCGGCTACCTTAGAGACCTGAACCATTCCCATAGCTACTGCCTCACCGTGCATGACTTTTCCGTAACCAGCAGTTGCTTCGATGGCATGGCCAATTGTGTGACCAAAGTTGAGATATAAACGAACGCCATTATCCAACTCATCCTCAACTACCATCTTGCGCTTAACCTGACAAGAATGCTCAATCAAACTCTCGGAATGTTCCAATATGCTTTCGACAGAACCATCCATATCAGATAATAGGTCCCAAAGCTCTGAATCTTCGATCAGGCCATACTTGATGACTTCACCCATTCCTTCAATCAACTCTCTCTTACCCAAGGTCTCAAGAACAGTTGGGTCAATCAAAACACCATCCGGCTGGGCAAAAGTTCCTACCATATTCTTAGCAAAAGGAGTATTCACTCCTGTCTTACCACCGATTGAAGAATCCACCTGGGCTGTCAAACTAGTTGGAATTTGAACGAAATGAACTCCTCGCATGTAGGTTGAAGCCACAAAACCAGCCAAATCGCCAACTACACCACCTCCGAGGGCTACGATGCCATCACTACGAGTTAAACCTTGCTTAACTAAAAATTCATAGACTTTTTGAACTGTAGTCAGATTTTTTCGTTCTTCGCCCTCTAAAAAGTCAAAAACTGCCACTTGAAAGCCAGCATCCTCCAAACTCAATTTAACCTTTTCTGCATAGAGTGAAGCAACACGGTTATCCGTTATGATAACAATTTTTTGTGGTTGCCAAAGTTCGCGCAACCATTTTCCTGCTTGAGACAAGCATCCTTTTTCAATCTGAATATCGTAAGGATGATGTGGAAGGTCTATTCTAATTTTCATAGCAGGTCTCCTTTTTCTTTATTGGTACTTTTGTTTTAATAATTCCCAGATTTGATCTGTTGGCATTTCCTTGCCTGTCCATAACTCAAAAGCTTCAGCAGCTTGGTAAAGCAACATGCCAAGGCCATTGATAGATTGATTTCCCTGCTCTTTAGCCCACTTTAGAAATGGAGTTTCAAAGGGTTGATAAATCACATCTGCTACCATGAGCTTCTCTGGTAAAACGATGCTGGTCGGGATCGGCTGAGAGGATCCATCCATGCCCACACTAGTAGCATTAACCAAGAGGTCGGCTTGAGTGATGCTGTCTTGAAGTTCTTGAATATCCTCTAATGCAAATAAATCTACTCTAAATCCAGTCGCATTCTGTATTTTTTCTAAGTAAGGTCTTGTTTTTTCCATGGATGAAGAACGAACAAAGACAGAAATCTGACTGACTCCATCCAAGATTGCCTGTGCCAAAATTGCCTTGGCTGCACCGCCTGCTCCTAACAAAACCACTCTTTTCCTTGATATTTTAAAAGAAAGCAAGCTCTTAAAGAATCCCTTGCCATCTGTGTTATATCCAATTAATGTTCCTTCTCGATTCACAACTGTATTAACTGCACCAATTAAACAAGCCTCTTCGCTCAACCGGTCCAGATAAGGAATCACTTGTTCCTTGTAAGGCATGGAAAGATTGATTCCATACATCTGGTAGCGACGAATATTGGCAACTGTTTCTGCTAGTTCAGCCTCATCTACTTCCCAAGCTAGATAAACACCATTGGTATTGGTTGCTTCAAAAGCGCTATTGTGAATAAATGGAGAAATGGAGTGTTTGATAGGATTTGCGACTACAGCTGCTAAACGTGTGTAGCCATCAATCTTCATTTAGAAGCTCCCTAATTTTTTTCATGCTAGATAGTGAAATTTGTCCTGGAGCACTAGCTTCATCTAGACTTGCAAAAGACCAACTAGAACCAGTCACATCTGAAGTAATACGAGAGACCTTGCCCACTTTTCCCATAGAAATCGTTACATATTCTTGTTCAGGATTCAGTGTTTTAAAGCCACGTGTAAAGTTCATCAAATCCAACACATCCTGTTCTGTATTAGCCATAACAGCTATTTTCACAACTTTAGGATTTAAACTTGTTAACTCAGACAATATTTCCATTAGATTTTCAGGTGTCTCTTGAAAGTTATGGTAGCTCAAGACAAGATTTGGAAAGTCCAACATCTGATCAAAAACATCCTTGTAGCTAAAATACTCAAAATCAATATAATCTGGTTGATAAAGCTGTGCCACTTCCTTGATAATTTGAACATACTCTTCTGAAGAGAGCTCAATTTGACCACCCTCGGCACGAGTACGTAAAGTGAAAACAAGCTCACGACCTGCAAATTTTTCAAAAATAGCTGGCGCTACCTGCAAGATAGCTTCCTTGGGTAAGAAGTCTGCTCTCCACTCAATGATATCTGCATCATGATACCGCATAACATCAATAGCCTGAGCCTCTTCTATACTTCTTGGCATGACAGAAACAATTAATTTCATTTACTAACCTTCATGGTAATCACTTTGAGGTAATTACTACTTTCATCTTTTTCATTGTAGACAAAGTCTGCTGGAAGTCCATATTTATGAAGGACCTGATACTTTCTACCTGCAAATCCTTTGTCGATTTGTTCTGTAAATTTTTGACGGGAAACATTAGCCGCATTGGTACTAGCAATAATGATTCCACCTGGGTTTAAAATCTCTAGGCTTTGGGAAATCAACTTATGATAATCCTTAGCTACAGAGAATGTTTGTTTTTTATTTCGGGCAAAGCTAGGCGGATCCAGAACAATTACGTCATAGCTTAAACCTTTTCTTTTAGCATATTTAAAGTATTCAAAGACATCCATGACAAGCAATCGATGATTGTCTAGACTCAAACCATTGGCATGAAAATGAGCTTCTGATAATTCTCTTGAACGCTTGGCCAAATCCACAGAAGTCGTTTCACTAGCTCCCCCCATAGCTGCAGCGACTGAGAAGGCCGCTGTATAGGAAAACATATTGAGCAAGGATTTCCCCATTGCTAAACCATCAACTAAGCTCCCACGAACTTCATGCTGATCCAAGAAAATCCCTGTCATAAGACCATCATTCATAAAGACTTGGTACAAGACTCCATTCTCGAGAACAGTGAAATATTCAGCTGCTTCTTGACCATAGATATGGGCAGACTCATAGACTAGACCTTTAAAGCGAATCTTTTCATAGGCACCTAAGACTTCTGGAAATACCTGAGCAAAGGCTGCCATAATCTCTTGGCGAAGCCCATAGATATAGGAGTTATACCAAGAAAAAACAACATAATCTCCATAAAGATCCAGTGTCATGCCACCAAATCCATCACCTTCTTGATTAAACAAACGAAAGGCAGTTGTCAACTCATCTTGATAGTAGGAAGAACGTTTTAGTTTGGCTTGCTTAAACAAACTTTCAAAGAAGGTTTGTTTAAAAGAAATGTTCTGGTTGGTTACAAACCAACCAATTCCCTTATTTTGTCGGGATAAATAAGCCTTCCCTAAAAATTCTTTGCGTTGGCTGAAAAGTTCAACTTCCTGATCAGTTTCAGATAAGTCTGGAAAATCAACTTCTTCCAAAAGAGCCTGACCTTTGTGGAGCTTTTTTTCGACACGCCGACTGACGAATACTTTATTCATAGATACAATTATATCAAATTTGTTGAAAATTCACAAAGTAGAAAGTGATTTCTCCATTGATGTCATAGGAACTATCCAAGCTTTTTGTTTCCGCTTGATGATTTCTAAATGAGAATGGTCATTTGTGTTGAGAAATTTCATTCTATTACCGTAAAAATAGACATTCACATCCTGAGGTCTATTTTTATAGCGCAAACGTTTGTGCATTTACTTGCTTTGTGGTAAAATGATTCTCAAATTGTTAAGTATGAGGACTATCTATGAAAAATCAAACCCTAATGCAATATTTTGAGTGGTACCTTCCCCACGATGGACAACACTGGACGCGACTTACCGATGATGCTGAGCACCTTGCAAATCTAGGAATTAGCCACGTCTGGATGCCACCTGCCTTTAAAGCTACCAACGAAAAAGATGTCGGTTATGGTGTCTATGACCTTTTTGACCTCGGTGAATTTGACCAAAAAGGAACTATCCGTACCAAGTACGGTTTCAAAGAAGACTATCTTCAAGCCATTCAAACACTTAAATCTCACGGGATTCAACCTATGGCTGACGTCGTCTTAAACCACAAGGCAGCTGCCGATCATTTAGAATCCTTCCAGGTTATTGAAGTCGACCCAGAAGATCGCACAATTGAACTTGGAGAACCTTTCACCATCAATGGTTGGACAAACTTTACTTTTGATGGAAGACAAAACACCTACAATGATTTCCACTGGCACTGGTACCATTTCACTGGAACTGACTATGATGCCAAAAGACGGAAGTCTGGTATCTACCTTATCCAGGGAGATAATAAGGGCTGGGCCCACGAAGAATTAGTCGATAACGAAAATGGTAACTATGACTATCTCATGTATGCGGACTTAGATTTTAAGCATCCAGAAGTCATACAAAATATATACGATTGGGCTGATTGGTTCATGGAAACGACTGGCGTAGCTGGTTTTCGCTTAGATGCAGTCAAGCATATCGATTCCTTCTTTATGCGTAATTTCATTCGTGACATCAAAGAGAAATATGGACAAGACTTCTATGTCTTTGGAGAATTCTGGAATCCAGACAAGGATGCAAACCTAGAATACCTTGATAAAATCGAAGAGCGCTTTGACCTTGTCGATGTCCGCCTCCATATGAATCTCTTTGAAGCAAGCCAGGCTGGTGCAGACTACGATTTGCGTACCATCTTTAATGATAGTCTGGTTCAAATCAAACCAGATAAAGCTGTAACCTTTGTCGAAAACCATGATACTCAACGAGGACAAGCTTTAGAATCTACTGTAGAAGAATGGTTTAAACCAGCAGCCTATGCTCTCATCCTCCTACGTGAACAAGGGCTTCCTTGTGTATTTTACGGAGACTACTACGGTATCTCTGGTCAATATGCTCAGCAAGATTTTAAAGAAGTTCTTGACTGTCTCTTAGCTATCCGAAAAGATTTGGCTTATGGAGAGCAGACAGACTACTTTGATGACCCTAATTGTATCGGTTGGGTTCGTTCTGGAGCTGACAACCAATCACCTTTAGCTGTTCTTATCTCAAACGCTCAAGAGAATTACAAAACCATGTTTGTAGGTCCAGAATGGGCTGATCATACTTTTGTTGATATTCTTGGCAACCATTCAGACCAAGTGACTATTAATGCTGAAGGATATGGTGACTTCCCAGTTTCTGAACGTTCTGTAAGTGTTTGGGGACTTGCTAATTAAAAATAAAAGAACTTGCCAAGCAGGCAAGTTTTTTTGTTATTCATTATTAGTCTTTCCATAGATCCATAGCATTTTTAAAATCAGATGAAACCTGAACATTTTGAGGGTTTGTTGCCTCTCTCTCTTGACGTTTCGCTTCTACCTGGGCTACGCTCCTAATCCCCTCATGACGCCAGTTTCGTAGGATAGCTTGGATATATTTCCAATTTGGTTTTCCATTTAGAACAGCTTCTCGTAAGGCTTCTTTTATCAAATCCGCACTAGTTCCGTCTTCTTTCAAACTCTTTTCCAAGTCTTCAATCTCAAACGGGCTCAATAGACGACCTAGCTCCTGTTGGAAAGTATCTACCAAGCTCTTTAAATCATTTGGGGCAGATTGCACCTGGTTTGGAGCTTGTTTTTCAAACAGTTGGTCTAGGCGCTCCAAGGCAAGAGTTGCATCGAAGATTACTTCTATTTCGCCATTCAGTTCAATGGTTCGGTATTGAAGCAACCCTTTCTCAGTCAATCGTGAAATAGCTTGATTGACTTCAGTGACATTTTTGCCGATTTTTTCAGCAATCTGACTTGGAGACAATTCACCTAAAGCCGTTGTATTCTGTAGGTAAAAGAACTGCCAAACCAAGAAATCATCGCTTGACGAGAACAGTTGATTGTAATGTAAGAGCAGGTCACTCGGTAACACTAAGTTTCCTGATTTGAAAGCATCTAAATATGTCATAATTCCTCTTATAAATATCCAAAATGAGACACATCATCTTCCACACTTTTCCACTCAAACGGCGTTTCTTGGTAAACTGCATAGTTTACCCAGTTACTAAAGAAGAGAGCTGCAGATGAACTCCACCGCATACAAGGAAGCTCATGAATGTCATCATTTTTGAAATAATTTTCTGGTATATGTGGATCTAAACCAGCATCTAGATCTCTAAAATATTCCTTTGCAAGCGTATCGCGATCATACTCTAAATGCCCAAAGCTATAGACTTCTCTCAAATCTCGACTCGCAAGGATAGAGATTCCCACCTCTTTTCCTGATGCTAAAATCTCTAGATTTGTTTTATTCAGGATATCTTCTTTGTGGACTTCTGTATGGCGAGAATGAGGAGATACATATAAATCATCAAATCCTCTCAATAGGAGATGACCTTCTTTCAAAACATCTTGAGGATAAATCCCAGAAAGCTTCTGGTCCATCTGGTATTTATCTACGCCATAGCGATAGTATAGACCCGCCTGTGCCCCCCAGCAAATATACAGGGTTGAAAAGACATGAGTCTTAGACCAATCGATAACCTTAGTAAATTCCTCCCAATAGTCCACTTCTTCAAAAGGGAGATGTTCAACTGGAGCACCTGTAATAATCAAGCCATCAAAATACTGGTCTTGAACTTCTGAGAAGGTCTTATAAAAAGTCTTCATATGCTCAGAACGAGTTGTTTTCGACTGATGACTTTCCATATATAAAAATTCAATATCTAACTGCAAAGGAGTATTGGCTAAATGGCGTAAAAGCTGAGTTTCTGTAACCATTTTCAGTGGCATCAAGTTTAAAATCAGAATTTTCAGTGGTCGAATATCCTGATGAGCCGCCCTCTGGTCATCCATGACGAAAATATTTTCCGTTCGTAAAATCTCAACTGCTGGTAATTTTTTATCAATTCGAATCGGCATAGAAATCTCCTTACTGTATCATATTGGACTCAAGTAAACATGGTATCGTCAACGGGGAAAAATGCTGACGTTTCTCTTTCCCTTTATTATACTGTATGAAGATATAGTTTTCAATTATAGTTTTTCTCTAACTAGATATAGCCTTTTTTTATATCATCATTAAGAGAAAACAGCCCTAGGGACTGTTTTTCATTAATAATGCATCAAAACTTTATAATCGTAATCTCCGATTGCCTCACGACCTTTTAGCTCGTCAAGCTCAATCAAGAAGGCACAACCAGCTACGACACCGCCTAATTTCTCAATCATTTCGATTGTCGCTTTAACAGTACCACCTGTTGCCAAGAGGTCATCTACGATAAGAACACGTTGACCTGGTTTGATAGCATCTGCGTGCATGGTCAAAGTGTCAACACCATATTCTTTTTCGTAGTCAGCTGAAATGACTTCGCGTGGCAATTTCCCTGGTTTACGTACAGGTGCAAAACCAATTCCCAACTCAAAAGCAACTGGACATCCAACGATAAATCCACGCGCTTCTGGCCCTACGATCATATCAATCTTTTTGTCAGTAGCATATTGAACAATTTCACGAACAGCATAGCTGTAGGCATTGCCGTTAGCCATCAAAGGGCTGATATCACGGAATGTAATTCCTTCTTGCGGATAATTTTCAATACTTGCAATGTAATCTTTTAAGTTCATAGCGTTTCTTTCTTTTAAAGTTTTTACTCCCTATTATACCATAATTCCTAGAAAAGCAAAATAGAAAGAAGCCTTGATACTTGGTACAAGACTTCTCATTTTTTCTTCAATTGTTGCTAGCATTCGCTGAATGAAGTACTTACTTCTTTTTGCTTTTAGAGTTTTGGTTTCGTTGACGATTTTGTTCGATGCGCCACTCTCGCTCAAAGTAAGACATGGTTTCAAATACTCTTTCTGGCAAGCCAACATCCAGCAAATAGATTGGGATTTTCAAAACATTAGAATGTTTTGAACTTGTAAATCTACTTCGAAGACGATACCAGAAAAAGTTGGGTTTTAAAAGTTCCTTGTCATAAAACTGAACCTCAATAATATAAAAATCCCTTGCATTTCTACTACCCTTAATTCTCGTGAGAGCAAACTTTTCTACCTGTCCCCAGGAAAAAAACTGCCAGTCTTTCTTCGGATATGGCTTATAGGAAAATCCTTGAGCCGTACATTTCAAATACTCTTTATCAGAAAAAAGAAGTCGCAAACGTTGATACAAAATCAAGCCAACTATGAGGATTAAGAAACCAATAAAGAGAATTAAAGCCACCAATCCCGCAGGTGCTTCTTCGGGATAGCTCAGCAAAAACGAAAAAATCCAAAGTAGAAGAGCCAATTCTAGTAGGTAAAGAATAAGGCTCAAAACGATTTTCTTACTGCTCCATTTAATAATTGTTTCTTCCATTATGCCAACTCACTTAAATATTCATAGCGTTCGTATTTTTCAAGCAAGGCTTCATTCTTCTCATCTAGCTCCTTTTGAAGAGTAGCTAGCTTCCCAAAGTCAGAGCCATTTGCTTGCATTTCTTCTTCAATAGCGGCGATGCGATTTTCCAAGGCTTCAATGTCACCTTCAATACTTGCCCACTCCTGCTTTTCTTGGTAGGTCATCCGTTTCTTTTCTTCACGAACTTTGACGACTTTTTCCTTGTCAGCTTTTTGGATTTGAGTTACCGTTTCTGCTTCAAAGGCCTTTTCATCTAGATAATCTGTATAATGGCCAAAGAAAGGACGGATGGTTCCATTCTCAAAGGCAAGGATCTTAGTCGCAACCTTATCAAGAAAATATCGGTCATGACTGACTGTCAAAACTGGACCTGCAAAACCTTGTAAGAAATTTTCTAGAACCGTTAAGGTCGCAATATCAAGGTCATTGGTTGGCTCGTCTAAGAGGAGGACATTAGGTTTTTCAAGAAGTAATTTGAGGAGATAAAGACGTTTCTTCTCTCCGCCTGATAGCTTCTCAATCAAAGTCCCGTGCGTTGAACGAGGGAAAAGAAATTGTTCTAGTAATTCTGCAATGGATGTCGTAGTACCACCGCTAGTCTTAACCTCTTCTGCCACTTCCTGCAGGTAATTGATAACCCGCTTACTTTCATCTAAACCTTCGATTTGTTGAGAGAAATAAGCAATGCGAACCGTTTCTCCGATAATAACTTGACCTTCAGTTGGTTCAAGACTTCCTGCAATGAGGTTGAGTAGCGTTGACTTCCCAACACCATTATCCCCGACGATTCCGATACGGTCCTTGGCTTGGACTAAAAGATTAAAATGTTTCAGAATCGGTTTATCGTCATAGGCAAAGGAAACATTCTTAAACTCGATGACCTTTTTACCGATACGGCTAGTTTCAAAATTCATGCTTAGGTCTGTCTCAACACTATTATCTGAAACTTCCTTCTTCAAGTCATGGAAACGATTGATACGCGCCTGTTGCTTGGTTGCACGAGCTTGAGGTTGGCGTCTCATCCATGCTAATTCCTGTTTATAGAGTTGTTCCTTTTTGTGAAGAAGAGCTGCATCGCGCTCATCCTGTTCCGCCTTGAGACGAACATAGTCTTGGTAATTTCCTTGATATTCTGTCAAACCTGCTCTGTCCAACTCAAAGATTCGCGTAGAAAGAGCATCTAGGAAATAGCGATCGTGGGTGATAAATAATACTGTTTTCTTGGAATTTTTCAAGAAGAGGGTTAGCCACTCAATGGTCGCAATATCCAAGTGGTTGGTAGGCTCATCAAGAAGCAAAAGATCATGGTTGCCCAGAAGGACTTGCGCCAACTGAACCCGTCTTCGCAGACCACCTGACAATTCTCCAACAGGAGTTGATAATTCTTGAATGCCTAGTTTACTGAGAACAGTCTTGACCTGACTTTCGATTTCCCATGCTTGGAGGGAATCCATCTCCGCCATAACCCGTTCTAAACGAGCCTGCTTGTCCTCACTATAGTTAAGCATGAGCAGTTCATACTCACGTATTAACTGGATTTCCTTCAAATCACTTGATAAGACAGTATCTAAGACAGTCTTGCTGTCATCAAAATCTGGATCCTGAGTCAAATAACCAATCTTGTAATCACTCTTTGCTGAAAATGGGCTTACGTCACCATCAAAACCTGAAACGCCAGAAAGAACATCTAGAAGGGTTGTTTTCCCGGTTCCGTTGACACCGATAAGACCGATACGATCTAAGTCGTGGATGATAAAAGAAATATCCTTAAAAACAGTCTTGTCACCAACTGATTTGCTTAGTTTTTCAACGATAAAATCACTCATTTTCTCTCCCTTAAGTATGCATGAATGGCTTCCACTTCATTATCTAGATTACCATCCACAATAGCGTACTCAATTTCCTCTAAAACATCTCCTAATTCTGGACCTGGATGATAGCCATATTCCTTGATGAGAATGCCACCATTAATTTGCATCTCTTTCTTATCATGAATAGTCAAGCTCTCGTAGGTTTCTGTGATCGCTTGTGGGTTGACTTCCTTCCCTTGAGCTCTGCGAAGATTTTCAGCCTGTAAAAGCAAGTCCAAATCAAAACGGTAACAATCACGTCTACCTAGTTCCCCTTCTTCTCGGAGAGCCAAAATAGACAGCAAATCCTGTACCTGCTTGGCAAATTGGCGTGAAGTCTTCCAATGTTTCAAAAATTGTTGAGCATTTTCCACTTCTAAAACCCATAAAAGTGCTGCCCAAGCTTGCTCAGAAGATTCAAAAGTAAAATCTTTTTCTAAATCAAACAAAGACTGGAGTTTGTCCTGACTGCCTACCATATCTGGAAGATAATCATAAGCTTGACTCTCAATCATAGAAAATAAACCTACTCGCCAATAGGGAGCCAGTAAAAGCTTATCAAACTCGACAAAGGTGCGCTCCACAGAGATTTTCTCCAAGAGTGGCGTTAAGGCCTTCATCGCTTCAAACGTTTCTTGCTCGAGTTCAAAACCAAGACTAGCTTGGAAACGAAAGCCACGCATGATGCGTAGTGCGTCTTCGTTGAAACGTTCACTAGCTACACCGACAGCTCGCAGGATCTGATTTTCTAAATCTTTGAGACCATCAAATAAATCAACGATTTCTCCTGTCTCATCCAAGGCAAAGGCATTGACTGTGAAATCTCGGCGTTTGAGATCTTCTTCGAGTGAACGAACAAAAGAAACAGAACTTGGTCTCCGATAGTCTACATAGACATCCTCTGTTCGAAAAGTGGTTACTTCGTACTCTTCATCTCCATCTAAAACCAAAACGGTCCCATGCTCAATGCCGATATCAGCTGTGCGTGGAAAAATCTGCTTGGTCTCTTCAGGATAAGACGAAGTCGCGATATCCACATCATGGATGGGACGATTGAGTAGGGCATCCCTAACAGAGCCACCCACAAAATAAGCCTCAAATCCTGCTTCTTTAATTTTTTCTAATACTGGTAAAGCCTTCTGAAATTCAGAAGGCATTTTTGTTAATTTCATAGTAAGTGTTCTAATCCATAGACAAGCTCATGACGCTTGACAACTTCTTTGATTCCCAAATTCACCCCTGTCATGAAGGAGCTACGATCATAGGAGTCATGACGCAGAGTCAATCCCTCTCCCTGATTTCCAAATATAACTTCCTGATGGGCTACCAATCCTGGCAAGCGAACTGAGTGGATACGCATACCATCAAAGTTAGCTCCACGTGCTCCCGCAAT
Source organism: Streptococcus sp. Marseille-Q6504 (assembly GCF_965111625.1). Taxonomy (NCBI): domain Bacteria; kingdom Bacillati; phylum Bacillota; class Bacilli; order Lactobacillales; family Streptococcaceae; genus Streptococcus; species Streptococcus sp. Marseille-Q6504. The sequence continues at coordinate 270,446 of NZ_CBCOON010000002.1, read as the reverse complement.
GAGTTCTTCCTCATCGCTAGCACCTTGTTGAATAGACTCACGAACTTCAGCCATCAACTCAGCTGTTTTGATAGCTGTCCCGCTCGGCGCATCTTTTTTCTTATCATGGTGAAGTTCAATAATCTCCACATTTGGAAAGTATTTAGCTGCCTGTGCTGCAAATTGCATGAGTAAGACAGCACCCAAGGCAAAGTTAGGAGCAATCAAGCCACCCAAGCCTTTGGAACGAGACAATTCCTTTAATTCTTCGATTTCTTGACTGGTGAAACCTGTCGTTCCTACTACTGGAGCAAAGCCATTTTCAAGAGCAAAGCGTGTATTCTCATAGGCGACAGCTGGTGTAGTAAAGTCTACCCAAACATGGGCATCAAAGCCTGCTAAGTCATTTTTATCATTGAATACTGGAATTCCTTGCCATTCAGATGCAGTCTCAAAAGGATCCAAAACAGCTACTAGTTCAAGTTCAGGATCAGACAAAACCATCTGACAAGCAGCTTGTCCCATTCTTCCCTTAAAACCAGCAATAATCACTCGAATACTCATCTTTACTCCTATCTAAGATACAAAGCCTGTAAGAACACAAAGTGAAAATAGGAGTTCTGATCAAGGAGTTTCTTCTCCTTGGAAGAACTATCTTTTTCACATAGGGTTCCAGGCGTGTTCAATTGCTAAGATACAAAGGACGTTAGCTGCCCATGAAAAATAGGGAATGGCGCTGACTTTCCACGAAAGGCAAGACAGGCATCTTTTTTCAAGAGGCAGATAGTCCGTGTTCAATTTTAAGATACAAAGCCTGTAAGAACAATCTAGACAATTGGTGTATAACCTAAAGCAATACTTCCTTCTCCCAGGTGAGTCCCAATAACACTACCGAAGGTTGCAATTGAAATGTCTGTAGCCACTCCGCCGTCTAACAAAAGCTGAAGCAAATCAGCTGCTTTTTGAGGGGCATTCCCATGAATTACAGTAATCTGATAATTTCCATTACTTGTTACTTCTTTGACAATTTCAACCAAACGTTTTGTTGCTTTCTTCTCTGTACGAACCTTCTCATAAACTTCGATAACACCTTGGTCATTGAAATAGAGGATTGGTTTAATGCTAAGAAGATTCCCCAAAATAGCTGCACCATTTGATAAACGACCACCTTTAACCAGATGATCAAGGTCATCTACCATGATAAAAGCAGAAGTATTTTCAATCTGTTCTGTTAACTTATCTAGTATAGACTGGAAATCATCTCCCTGCTCAGACCATTGAAAAACACTGTCTACCATGAAACCTAGAGGGGCACTTGTAATACGAGTATCAGGAAAAGCAATGGTTAGACTTTCGAACTCATCCGTCATATACTGGATATTCTGGTGAAACCCTGAGATTCCAGAAGAAAGGAAGAGACCCAAAACATGAGTATAGCCTTTTTCTTTTAATGATGATAAAATTTCATCCAACTTTGCAATACTTGGTTGACTTGTTTTAGGTAGTTCAGATGAACGAGCCATTTTTTCATAAAATTCTTGAGCGGTTAGATTTACACCTTCAACATACTCCTGTCCGTCGATATTCACAGGAATGTCAAGCACAAATAAATCTTCTTTCCGCAAGGTTTCCGCTTGTAGAAAAGCAGATGAGTCTGTTATGACCGCTAATTTCATTTTTTTTAAAACTCCAAATTAATTCCTGGTAAGTCTAGTGCAATTTCCGTTACTTCATAAGTCAAACGGTTTAGCATATCCAAAGAAGGACGAGCAAGCGTCTCAACTTCTTCTTGACTAAAGTCACTTGGTTGATCTACAATACGACCTTCAATATGGTTGACTTGGGAGATCGTTCCGCTGATTACAAATTTATCAAAGACAATCATAAAGCTCAAAACAACTACAAGAGAAGTCACTTGATTTTCTTGGTCGTGTTGTAGTAGTTGGAAATTCACATCGACCTTTGTTTCAGGAATTCCGTTCTCATTTTCCCATTCAAAATTACGTGCATCAAAATGATACTGACTTACAAATTCTTGTTCACGTTTTAAATTCATCATATTCTCCATGGTTACAATTTACTTTGACATTGTAACATATTTTCTTATTTTCTGCTAATTTTCCTAAATACCAATCTCTGCTTTCACAACTTCAGCAATAGTATCAACATAATAGTCTACTTCTTCAGTTGTTGGTGCTTCAGCCATGACACGCAAGAGTGGTTCAGTTCCACTTGGACGAACGAGAATACGACCGTTACCAGCCATCTCTTCTTCCATCTTATCGATAATAGCCTTAATAGCTGGTACTTCCATAGCTTTTTCTTTCATGGCATTTTCCACACGGATATTGACCAATTTTTGTGGGTAGATAGTTACCTCTGAAGCCAACTGAGACAAGCTCTTACCTGATCCTTGCATAATCTTAGTCAATTGAACTGCTGACAACTGACCATCACCAGTTGTATTATAGTCCATCAAAATAACATGACCTGATTGTTCGCCACCCAGATTGTATCCAGATTTTCTCATTTCTTCAACTACATAACGGTCTCCAACTGCAGTGACTGCTTTATTGATTCCTTCACGATCCAAGGCCTTGTGGAAACCAAGGTTAGACATAACGGTTGTTACGATCGTATTTTGAGCCAATTGACCTTTTTCAGAAAGGTATTTCCCGATAATATACATAATCTTGTCACCATCGACGATTTCTCCATTTTCATCCACAGCAATCAAACGGTCGCTATCACCATCAAAAGCCAAACCGATAGCTGACCCGCTTTCTTTTACAAGTTCTTGCAAGGCTTCTGGATGAGTTGAACCAACGTTCAAATTGATGTTAAGGCCATCTGGTGTTTCACCGATAACAGTTAATTGTGCACCCAGGTCTGCAAAAATTTGTCGAGCACTTGTAGAAGCTGCTCCATTTGCAGTATCTAAGGCTACCTTCATCCCTTCAAGAGCTGTTCCAGTTGAAATCAGGTAGGCTTCATACTTGCGTAATCCTTCTGGGTAATCAACAACAGTACCTAATCCTTCAGCACTTGGACGTGGGAGAGTATCTTCACTGGCGTCAAGCAAGGCTTCGATTTCTGCTTCTTTTTCATCGTCTAGCTTAAAGCCATCGCCACCAAAGAATTTAATTCCGTTATCAAGGGCTGGGTTGTGACTAGCTGAAATCATGACACCTGCGCTCGCTCCTTCAGTTTTCACCAAATATGCTACTGCAGGCGTAGCAAGTACACCAAGTTTATAAACGTGAATTCCCACAGAAAGAAGACCAGCAATCAAGGCTGCTTCTAGCATTTGACCTGAGATACGTGTATCGCGTCCAACAAAAACCTTAGGCGCTTCTGTCGCATGTTGACTGAGGACATATCCTCCAAAGCGACCCAATTTAAAGGCCAATTCTGGCGTTAATTCTACGTTTGCTTCTCCACGGACTCCGTCCGTTCCAAAATATTTACCCATTTTATCATTCCTTTTCTAGTTTAATGTTAATTTTGCTTTGAAGTATCTGCCTTCGTTTCTGCTGCTGTCGTTGATGAGTTTTCAGCAGTCGAAGCATTACTTGTAGTCGTACTACTTGTTGTTCTGACAGTTTTAGTTGAGACTTTTATTGTAGTCTCAGAAGGTGTAATAACCGTTGGTAAGACTGATCCATTTTTATCAACAGCTTGCAAAGGAACTGATCCAGAATAGTTCCCTGTAATCTGTTCACTCGTTGGTAAAACTGCAACAATCCGATCAATCTTAGATAGTGTATCCGCATCACTAGTTACTGAAACTTTTTCATCAGAAACAGTCACACGTTCGATTATAATCTTCTCATCAATTTGACTAGAATCAATTTGAGGTACAACAGGTACATTATCCCTAGTGACCTTCTTACCAACCTTGACTGTGATCTTTTGTGGTGTTGCTACAGCTGTCAAACCACTTGGAAGATTTTCAATGGTCAAGGGAACTTCAATCGTTCCTTCTGTAGCTTGCGTCAAATCAGCAGTCACTTTAAATTTACGAGTGCTCTCTTGCATCTCACTAGCCAAGGTGACTCGATTTGAACCCGTTAGAAAAACTGTCACTTCTGAACTGAAACCACTGATAAAATACTGCTCACTATCATACTGAATATCAATCGGTACATTGACTACTGTATTGGTATAGGTTTCAGTTTTAGTTTGTCTTGCGTTGGTATTGTTTTGATAATTGATTGATGTTGCATAGATAAACAGGACACATGCAAAGAGGAGTGAGGAGATGATATAAAGACTATTTCTTTTCATTATTCCAGCCTCCTAATAGACGTTCTTTTAAGCTTAGTTCTTGTTCATCCTTAGGTATCAGAATACGACGTAGTTCTTCCTCGAATTCTTCCAAACTTAGATCATGTTTGAAGACACCATTGTAGGTGATGGATATACCTCCAGTTTCTTCAGATACAACAAAAGTAAGGGCATCTGAAACTTCTGATAAACCAATGGCTGCACGGTGACGAGTTCCGAACTCTTTGGAAATACCTGTGTTTTCAGTCAGTGGTAAATAGGCAGAAGTTACTGCAATCCGATCTCCACTGATAATGACTGCACCGTCATGGAGAGGCGTATTAGGGATAAAAATGTTAATTAATAACTCAGCAGAAATCTTAGCATCCAAAGGAATTCCTGTAACGATGTACTCCTGCAAGGTTCTCACACGTTGAACAGCTACCAAAGCTCCAATCTTTCGCGGGCTCATATACTCAACCGATTTTACAAAAGCCTGTACCATCTGCTCTTCTGAACTTATAGGAGTATTTGAAAAGAAGTCCGTAGCTCGACCTAATCGTTCCAAACCTGTCCGAATTTCTGGAGAAAAGATAACAACCGCTGCGATAACTCCATAGGTAATCAATTGGTTAATCAACCAGGAAATAGTCGTCAAGCCCAAAAAATTAGCCGCAATCTGAGCTAAGATAAAAACTAAAACGCCTCGAACCAGAATCATAATCTTGGTTCCTGCAATTGATTTTGTAAATTGATATAAGATATAAGCGACGATTAGAATATCAATCACATTTATCGCAATACTCCAAGGACTGGAAAACAAACTAGACCAGTATTGAAGATTAGATAATTGCTGAAAATTCATCCTGTGTCCCCTCTCCAAAAAAGCTTCTCTTCATTATACCATTTTTAATGGAAATTTTCTCCCCCCTACCTCATTTTAAATTGGTAGAAAATATGATAGAATAAAATGATAAAAATGAAATAAGGAGAAACCATGTCTGAATTATATGATATTACCATCATAGGGGGTGGCCCAGTTGGTCTTTTCGCAGCCTTTTATGCAAATTTACGTCAAGCTAAAGTACAAATCATTGACTCTCTTCCTCAATTAGGTGGCCAACCTGCCATTCTTTATCCTGAAAAACAAATTCTTGATGTCCCAGGTTTCCCAAATCTCACTGGTGAAGAACTAACTAATCGCCTCTTAGAACAACTAAAAGGTTTTGATACACCAGCACATCTCAATGAAACTGTTCTTGAAATTGAAAAAGAGAATGATGTATTTAAGATAACAACTACTAAAGGTATTCATAGTAGTAAAGCTGTCATTATCGCTATGGGGGGAGGTGCCTTTAAACCGCGTCCACTTGAATTGAATGGTGTTGATAGTTATGAAAATATCCATTACCACGTTTCTAACATTCAACAATATGCTGGCAAGAAAGTAACCATCCTGGGTGGAGGAGACTCTGCTGTAGACTGGGCCTTAGCTTTTGAAAAGATTGCCCCAACTACACTTGTTCACCGTCGGGACAACTTCCGGGCGCTCGAACATAGTGTACAAGCCCTTCAAGAGTCATCTGTGACTATCAAAACACCATTTGTGCCAAGTCAACTTCTTGGAGATGGAAAAACTCTTGACAAGCTTGAAATTACAAGAGTCAAATCCGATGAGACCGAAACTATTGAAATCGACCACCTCTTTGTCAACTATGGCTTCAAATCATCAGTTGGTAATCTTAAAAACTGGGGACTTGACCTTAACCGTCACAAGATTATCGTCAATAGCAAGCAGGAGTCAAGCCAAGCTGGAATTTACGCTATCGGTGACTGCTGCTACTACGATGGTAAGATTGACTTGATTGCAACAGGTCTTGGTGAAGCACCAACTGCTGTCAACAATGCCATTAACTACATCGACCCTCAACAAAAAGTACAACCAAAACACTCTACAAGTCTATAAGAAAAGAACCACGAATCATAAGATTCGTGGTTTTATAGTTCATCAGCAATTTTATTTATCTTTCTCAATCTATGATTAACACCGCTTTTGGTAAGTGGATTTGTCAAACTGTCAGCCAATTGCTGGATAGAGTAGTCCGGATGTTGGATACGCAAATGTGCTACTTCCTGCAAATCTACTGGTAGGCTATCTAGACCTATGGTATCAATGATTTTACTGATATTGTTGATAGTTTTCATGCTTGCAGAAACCGTACGAGCGATATTAGCTGTCTCTGCATTATTAGCACGATTGAGATCATTCCGAGTTTCTCGGAGAATCTTGACGCCTTCAAAAGTATCTCTCGCTTCCATGGCTCCCACTAAAATCAGAAAATCCATAATATCTTCCGCTCGCTGAAGATAGGTCACCGCGCCTTTTTTTCGTTCGATCACTTTAGCATCTAGCAAGAACTGCTGCAAGAGCGAAGCAATCCCTTGGGCATGGTCTAGATAAACAGAACTTATTTCTAACTGATACTTGCCTGACTCCGGATCCCGAATACTCCCATTTGCTAAAAATGCACCACAAAGATAGGCACGACCTGCTTCCTCATCTCCTAAAATATCTGGATCAATCCCAGTCTCCAAACCAAAGAAAGAGTCCGCCAAACGCAAATCTGCCAGTAATTCCTGGACTCGCTCATCCGTAAAAACAGTATAGACACGATTTTTCCGTAGATTACTTCTCTGGTGGTGACGAATCTCAGACTTGATGTCATAAAAGTGCAAGAAAGATTCATAGAGATGACGGGCCAACTTAGCATTCTCTGTAATGACGGACAAGGTCAAACCAGAGCTCGATAAACCAATACTACCAGACATCTTGATAATAGCTGACAATTCATGACGACTCAGGTGATGCTGACTTAAAATTTCTTCTTTTACTGCTACTGTAAAACTCATTTTCTCACCTGTATGATCCGCATGAGCTCATCTACGATTAAATCACCATCGTGAAAGGCTCCCCCATTTTCCAAGCGTAGAAAGTTGGATGAAATGACACGTGGGACTTGCTTACGCAAACCTTCAAAATCATGCTCAACCTGCACCAAATACTCATCAAAACGGTTGGTATCCATATAGTCCCTCGGAACCTTTTCGATATTAACAAGGACAGTATCGATAAATGGACGGCCCAAATGACGATGTAAGACTTCTACGTGATCACTATCTGAGAAATGCTCCGTTTCTCCACGTTGGGTCATAATATTGCAGACATAGGCAATCTCTGCCTTAGTCTCTAGAAGAGCCTGACCGATTTCTTCGATGACGATATTAGGCAAAATCGAAGTAAAGAGCGATCCTGGTCCCAAGACAATCATATCACTCTCAAGAATAGTATTGACAACACGACGGCTAGCCTGCGGTTTTTCATCATCTAGAGTGTTTGTCACATAGACATGGTCAATCATGCCTGGATGATCAGCGATGTGACTTTCCCCAGCTACTTCTGAACCATCTTTAAACACAGCATGGAGTGTCAAAGGATGGTCACTTGATGGGAAAATCTTCCCTGTAGTATGGAAGAATTTACTCAGCAATTGCATGGCATTATAGGTCGAACCCTGCATTTCAGATAATCCAGCTATGATAATGTTTCCTAATGGATGACCAGCAAAAGCACCAGCATCCTCTGAAAAACGGTATTGAAAGACTTTTTCATAGAATTTTGGCATATCTGACATGGCTACAAGGACATTACGTAAATCCCCTGGAGGTGTTAACTGTTGAATATTCTTACGCAATTCACCTGAAGAACCACCATCATCCGCAACGGTAACTATGGCTGCAATTTCGACGTCTTTTTCCCGTAGACTATTTAAAATAACAGGGATTCCGGTTCCTCCACCAATCACCGTAATTTTGGGTTTTCTCATGAACGGTTTACCGTTTCCTTTCTTCGGTCTTTATCACGATGACTTTCATTTACAGGCCAACTTTTAGATAGGTCATTCGCTAAACGCTTGGCAAAAGCAACACTTCGGTGTTGGCCACCAGTACAACCAATCGCAATAGTTAAGACTGATTTGCCTTCTTTTTTATAGCCTGGTAGGATTGGTTCAACCAAGGCTAACAAATGACGGTAAAAATCTTCAGATTCTTCATGGTTCATGACATAGTCATAAACTGCCTGGTCCTCACCTGTCTGATTACGAAGTTCTGGCAAATAGTATGGGTTTGGCAAGAAACGAACATCAAATACCAAATCGGCATCAATTGGAATGCCGTATTTAAAACCGAAGGACATGACCTCAATACGGAAGGACTGCGTTTGTTCTTGGTCAGAAAACTGCTCTGCAATGGTCTTGCGAAGTTCACGAGGAGTTAGTTCAGTAGTATCAACCACATTTTGGCTCATATTTTTTAATGGAGCTAAGAGTTCGCGTTCCAACTTGATACCGTCCAAAATACGACCATCTGCTGCAAGAGGGTGACTTCTTCTAGTTTCCTTATAACGTGCCACCAATTCCTTATCAGCAGCATCCAAAAAGAGAATCTTGAAGTCCAAATCATCTTGATTTTCCAATTCATCCAAGACAGCCTGAATCTCTGAGAAGAAAGAGCGGCTTCGCATATCCACCACTAGGGCTAACTTGTGGTCATCATCCTTGGTCTCTACCAACTGCAAAAACTTTGGCAATAGAGCTGGTGGCATATTATCAATGGTAAAATATCCTAAATCTTCAAAGGATTGAATGGCTACAGTTTTCCCTGCACCACTCATCCCTGTTACAATCACCAGGTGAAGTTGTTTCATTGTCATCATAGTCTCCTTATATCAAAAGAAGTTTGGAAGAACCAAACTTCAACTCGCTATCCAATCTCAGCGATGACTTCAATTTCGACTTTTACATCGCGAGGAAGACGAGCTACTTCGACAGCTGAACGAGCTGGAAATTCCTTATTAAAGGCTGTTTGGTATACCTCATTGAAAGGTACGAAGTCGTTCATATCACTCAAGAAACAAGTTGTTTTAACAACATGGTCAAAATCTGTGCCTGCTTCAGCCAAAATAGCTCCAATGTTTTTCAAAACTTGTTCAGTCTGTTCTTGGATCGTTTCTCCTACGATTTCTCCAGTTTCTGGAGATAAAGGAACTTGACCGCTAGCAAACAAAAGGTTTCCAACGATTTTTCCTTGAACGTAAGGTCCAATTGCCTTTGGAGCTTTATCTGTATGAATTGTTTTTGCCATATGTATTCCTCACAATTTTTCTAAAATAGCATCCCAAGCTTGATCCATTCCTGCTTTTGTTACGGATGAAAAGAGGATAAAATCATCACTTGGATCAAAGTTTAATTTCTTTTTAATAGCTGATTCGTGCTTGTTCCATTTACCACGCGGAATCTTGTCTGCCTTGGTGGCCACAATGATGACAGGAATCTCATAATATTTAAGAAATTCGTACATCTGTACATCATCTGCTGACGGATCGTGACGAAGATCAACGAGACTAACCACTGCTCGAAGATTTTCTCGAGTGGTTAAGTACTCCTCAATCATGCGTCCCCATTTTTCGCGTTCCTTTTTGGACACACGGGCATAACCATAACCAGGCACATCTACAAAACGCATCTTATCATCAATATTAAAGAAATTGAGTAGTTGTGTTTTCCCTGGTTTTCCAGAGGTACGAGCTAGATTTTTACGATTGAGCATGGTATTGATAAAGCTCGATTTACCAACATTTGAGCGTCCTGCAAGAGCAATTTCAGGAAGTTCATCCTGCGGATAGTGGGACTTATTGGCAGCACTCAGTAAAATCTCAGCATTGTGTGTATTGATTTCCATAGTCACCTCTAGGCTGTCTCTAGGATTGGCTTAGCTGTTCCATCAACTGCTTCTTTTGTGATACGAACAGTTTTCACATTTTCTTGACTTGGAACTTCAAACATAACATCTAGCATGGTTTCTTCGATGATTGAGCGAAGACCACGCGCACCAGTTTTGCGTTCAATAGCTTTGTTAGCAATCTCTTGGAGAGCCTCATCGTCAAATTCAAGCTCAACATCGTCATATGAAAGCAAGGTCTGGTATTGTTTAACCAAGGCATTTCTTGGCTCTTTCAAAATGCGAACCAAGTCATCCACTGTCAACTGCTCCAAGGCTGCAAAGACAGGCAAGCGTCCAATTAATTCAGGAATAATACCGAATTTCTGAATATCTTCTGCAATGATTTCTTGCATGTATGAGCTGTTTTCGTCAATAGCCTTGCTATTTTGTCCGAAACCGATAACTTTTTCACCAAGACGCTGTTTGACAATTTCTTCAATTCCATCAAAGGCACCACCCACGATAAAGAGGATATTCTTGGTATCTACTTGAATCATTTCTTGTTGTGGATGTTTGCGTCCACCTTGTGGAGGAACACTTGCTACTGTACCTTCGATAATCTTGAGGAGGGCTTGTTGCACACCTTCACCAGAAACATCACGTGTGATGGAAACATTTTCGCTCTTCTTAGCAATCTTATCAATCTCATCGACGTAGATAATTCCACGCTCTGCACGCTCGATGTTGAAGTCAGCTGCCTGCAAGAGTTTGAGGAGGATATTTTCAACGTCCTCACCTACATAACCAGCCTCAGTAAGAGCTGTTGCATCAGCAATGGCAAAAGGTACATTCAAACTTCTAGCAAGAGTCTGAGCAAGGAAAGTCTTCCCTGACCCAGTTGGGCCAATCATTAGAATGTTTGACTTTTGCAAATCAACATCTTCAGTCTCTTCACGAGTGTCATGGAAATTGATGCGTTTGTAGTGGTTATATACAGCCACTGCCAAAGCACGTTTAGCACGATCTTGACCGATCACATAGTGGTTCAAAATATTTAGGAGTTCGATTGGTTTTGGTACCTCAGACAAGTCCGCCAAAACTTCCTCAGCCAACTCCTCACGAATAATTTCCTGAGCCAACTCCACACATTCATTACAGATAAAGGCATTGTTCCCAGCAATTATTTTTTTAACTTCTTCTTGGCTTTTGCCACAAAATGAGCAATAAACCATCATATCATTTTTCCTATTTGTAGACATGATTCCCTTCCGTTCTAACTATTCATTCTATCTAAAATAAGGTCATATAAAAAGCATGAATGCTATTCACCAAGTTTGTGAAAGCATTTAGCCAAAGCAGAGTAGCAAGTCCAAAGCGCTTTTTACGAAAAGCGTGTGTTCCAGCTACAAGACAGACAGCACACAAAAGAGCTGTAAAAAATCCAAAAATACTGCGCTCCATTAGACTTCCTTTCTCTTTCTATATTCGATGGTAAAATCATAGACATTTTTCTCATCTTTGGAATAAGATTTGCTTGCAACAGTCTCAAAAGCAGTCAAGTCAAAATCTTCTGGGAAATAGGTATCCCCTTCAACTTGAGCATGAATTTGTGTCACAATAATCTCATCGAGATAAGGTTCAAAAAGCTGAAAAATCTGTTTACCACCAAGAATGTATAGATTTTTATCCTGGTTATGGCACCAGTCTAAAACATCCTCGACATTTTGGAAAACCAGAGCTCCCTCAATTGACTCTTCAGGATTGCGCGTCAAAATCAAGGTTTCACGTCCTGGAAGCAATCGTCGACCAATCCCATCAAAGGTTACACGACCCATTAAAATGGCATGATTCAAGGTTGTTTCTTTAAAATGCTTTAACTCTGCAGGCAAATGCCATGGTAAGCGATCCTCTTTCCCGATCACACCCTTTTCATCTTGAGCCCAGATGGCTACGATTTTTTTTGTCATGCTTTCATCCTTTTCATTGATAGTTCTATTTTATCAAAAATCTTCAAAAAAGACTGTTTTGGAATGCCCTCTTGAATAGAAAAAATCCGTAGAAAACTTCTACGGATTTTTAGAAAAATACAGTATCTTACAAACCAGGTGTTTGTCCTAATTCTGCTGCAAGCATCCAGACTGTTTTTTCAAGGTCTGCCTTAGCACCAACGAAAATATCATTAGTAACATCATCACCTTCTTCATCTGTTACATCCAATGCTTTTTGGAAAAGAGTGATGAGGTAACGATAAATTTCAAGGACACGTTCCAAGCTTTCTTCTACGTTACGGAACTCTCCAACTTCTTCTTCGATTTCACTGTGTTGAAGGAATTCTGTCAAAGTAGAGTAAGGTTTGCCACCAAGAGTGATCAAGCGTTCGCTGATTTCATCAAGGTAACCATCCAGGCTATCCATGTATTCATCCATCTTAGGATGCCATACCATAAAACCACGTCCACGCATGTACCAGTGTACTTGATGAAGAGCGATATGCGCTACGTACAAGTCTGCCACGGCTTGATTCAAGACTTCCTTCGTTTTTACTAGCGTTTCAGGAGCTGTCTTAGATAATGTTGTTACATCTTTTAATGCATCTTTTTTCAATTCAACCATTTTTCTCACCTCGTAAAATTATTTTTGTAACCATATTTATTGATTACTACCTCATTATACTACTCCAAGTAGACAAAAGCAAGAAAATTAACCCATATTAAAAAAGTTGTAATTGACTGATAATTTAAGAAAATGAGTGGCTATTTACCCTAGCTATTTTCTCTGTTTTTACTAGAAAATTGACTTTGATAAAGGTCATAATAGAAACCTTTTGCAGCTAGGAGACTTTCATGATTTCCTTGTTCGATAATCTGCCCATCTTTCAGCACCAAAATTTTGTCAGCTTCCTGAATAGTCGAAAGTCGATGGGCAATGACAAAGCTTGTTCTCCCTTTCATCAAACGTTTCATAGCCTTTTGAATCAAGAGTTCTAGACGAGTATCGACTGATGAGGTCGCTTCGTCCAAAATTAAGATTGTAGGATCCGCCAAGAGAGCACGCGCGATAGTTAACAACTGTTTTTGCCCAAGAGAAATATTACTTGACTCTTGGTTCATTTCCATGTTATAGCCACCAGGAAGGGTGCGGATAAAGTGGTCAACATTGGCCGCCTTAGCAGCTTCAACGATTTCTTCATCTGTTGCATTCAGATTTCCAAAGCGAAGATTTTCCTTGATACTGCCTTCATAGAGCCAGGCATCCTGTAGAACCATCCCAAACTGGCGACGATAGTCCTGACGAGACAGGTCACGAATATCTTGGCCATCCACTAAAATGGCACCAGCTGTCACATCGTAAAAACGCATGAGAAGGTTAATCAAGGTTGTTTTCCCTGCTCCGGTAGGTCCAACGATAGCTACCATCTCTCCAGGTTCAACATCTAAATTAAAATTGCGAATCAATGGTTTGTTTTCCACATATTGGAAATCGACATTTTTGAAACTAACTTGACCTGTCAATGGTGCTAGTTCTTTCACTTCAGCAGTTTGAACTTCTTCCTGTTCATCTAAAACTTCGAAGACACGATCAAGCGAAGACTTAGCACTTTGCATTTGCCCAGCTAATTGAGTAATGTTTTGGATTGGTTGACTGACCTGCCACACATACTGAACGAAGGCCTGCATATTACCAATCGTCAAACGCCCTGCAATAACCTGCAATCCACCTAATACTGCAACAATCAGGTAGGTTAAATCAGATACGATGTGAAGGGCAGGCATCATCAATCCTGAAATAAAGCTCGCCTTGAATCCGACTTGTTGCAATTCATCCGTAATCTTTTCAAATCTCTCTTGAGAATTTTCTTCTCGTCCGAAAAGTTTTAAAACATTGAAACCTGTCAAGTTTTCCTGTACAAATCCATTCATACGTCCCAATATAGCTGCCTGCTGTTTAAAGTATGGCTGCGAACGGTTTAGAATCGTTTTGGCTCCAAAATAAGTCACTGGAATCGACAAGATAACAATGATAGCCAACTGAAGATTTAGATAGAGGACCATTCCCATAACAAAAATAATGGTAAAGACTGCATTAACAATCTGTAAGAAGGATTGTTGGAGTGCATTAGATACGGTCTCTACATCACTAGTAAAACGTCCCAGCAAATCTCCAAATTGGTGCTTGTCAAAGTAAGACACAGGGATGCGGTTGATTTTTTCGCTCATTTCATTTCGCAAATCCTGTATCATAGACTGGACAGCATTGGTCATGAAATAGTTTGAGTAGTAAGAACCCAACTCATAAAAAAGGCCACGCAAGAGATAGATCACCAGAATCACTGCGATATAGCTGGTATTAATCCCTGCTCCTGCAACACCATTTGCCATGGCAAGGAGGTTGCTGGTTAACTCAGTGATAGCAAGCCCCAATATGAATGGCTCGATAACACTCATTATGACGCTGACTATTTTCAAGAAGACTGCAAAGAAAACAGAGAAACGGTAGGCTTTTAAATAACTCCATAGACGAGCTAGGCTAGATTGTTGTTTCATCCTTTACCTCCTATTCTTCTGTCAGAGACGCATTTTTCAACTGCGACTCAGCAATTTCTCGATAGATGTCATTGGTTTCCATCAATTCTTCATGACGACCACGGCCAACTATTTCGCCCTTATCAAGGACGATAATCTGGTCCGCATCCATAATGGTTCCAACACGTTGCGCAACAATCAATACCGTAGCATCTTGAGTCACTTCCTTGAGACGACGGCGCAAGATAGCATCAGTACGGTAGTCCAAGGCTGAGAAGGAATCATCAAAGATATAGATATCTGGACCCTTGATGACTGCGCGGGCAATCGACAAGCGTTGCTTTTGACCACCTGATAGATTGCTTCCCCCTTCAGCTAGATGAGTTGCAAAACCTTCTTCTCGACTCTCGATAAAGTCCTTGGCTTGGGCTACATCAGCTGCTTGGTGCAAGTCCTCATGACTGGCGTCCTCTTTTCCGTAACGGAGATTATCTGCGATAGTCCCTGTAAAGAGCAAGGCTTTTTGTGGAATAAAACCAATTTTCTGGCGGAGTGATTTGAGACGGTAATCCCGGACATCAACACCATCGACCTTAATTTTCCCCAGTGTAACATCATAAAAACGAGGAATTAACTGAACCAGAGTAGACTTACCTGACCCAGTCGAACCGATAAAAGCAATGGTTTCTCCCGGTTTAGCAGTAAAGGAAATATTATGCAAAACAGGGCTTTCCGTCTCACCAGGATAAGCAAAGGTCACATTATCAAATTCTAAGTAACCATGTGTTTCTGTTTCTTGAATTCCGTCTTCATTTGGATCAATGGAAATAGGCATATCCATGATTTCCTTCAAACGCTCACTAGACACAGCCGTACGTGGATACATGGTAAAGAGGTTTGACAAGAAAAGGAAAGACAAGAGGGCGTGAAAACTATACTCGATGAAGGCTACCAAATCCCCAATCTGCAAACTTCCTTGCTTGAGAGGATCTAGAGCAAACCAAACGATAGCTACAATCATGGCAATAATGATTTGCACAAAAAGCGGCTCTGTCAAACCAGTCAATTTGAACAAACGATTTGAATTATCCGCATAGATTGCATTTTTCTCTTCAAAACGGATTTCTTGGAAATCTTCACGAGCAAAGGCACGAATCACTCGTAGCCCCATCAAATTTTCACGGACATATTGATTTATCTTGTCCAGTGTTTTCTGTTGTTTTTCAGATAAGGGGCGCGTTTTCACTGCCACATAAAGGACTACTACAGCTAGGAAAGGAACTGAAAAAGCGACAATCCAAGCTAGTGAGGGACTAGTTAAGAAAATCATGAGAATACTCGACAGCATCATCATGGGAGTGATCACACCCAACTTAAGCGTCTGCTCTGCAAACTGCATAAGGACAAAGGCATCACTAGTAATACGAGTCACCAATGAAGAAACACCAATTTGTTCATATTCGTGATGAGAATACTCTTGTAATTTAGCATAAACATCATTTCGCATATCCTTAACCATATTGGTGGTCAATTTACTAGCAGCATAGGATAGAACAACCCGCCCAAATGTCCCCAAGACGATAATAACCAACATTACGATAGCCCAAAAATAGAGCTTTTCTTCATTACCTTGATTAATCCCCTGGTCAATCATGCGAGCAAGAACAGTCGGTAGCCCAAGATTGACAATCACAAAGAAAATAGCTCCGAAGAAGTCTAACACTAGCCACTTGGGATAACGTTTGAGATAAGACCAAATATAAAGCATAATTCTCCTTTCCTTTTCATTCAAAATGCAGAAAAGAGCGTGCTTTCGCACGCCTTTTTACTAAAAGAAGACAGACAATCTTAACCTCGAGGGAGGGAACTGTCTGTCTCAGATATTTGAAGCTTATTTTACAAAGTCAAGCAATGCCAAGAAGCTTTCTGGATCAAGTGATGCACCACCAACAAGAGCTCCGTCAACGTCTGGACAAGCCATGTATTCTGCAACGTTTTCAGGTTTCACTGAACCACCGTATTGAACACGTACTTTATCAGCTACTTCTTGACCAAAGTCAGCTGCTACAACGTCACGAACAACTTTACACATTTTTTGTGCATCGTCTTGTGAAGCTGATTTACCAGTACCGATAGCCCAGATTGGCTCATAAGCGATAACTGATGAAGCTACTTGTTCTGCAGTCAATCCTGCAAGAGCAGCTGAAACTTGAGCACCTACGAATTCAGCAGCTTTTCCTGCTTCGTAAGTTTCAAGAGACTCACCACAACAGATGATTGGAAGCATACCGTTCGCAAAGATTGCTTTTGCTTTTTTGTTGATGTCTTCATCTGTTTCGTGGAAGTAGTCACGACGCTCTGAGTGACCGATCACAACATAGTCAGTACCGATTTCTTTCAAAACTTGTGGGCTAGTTTCACCAGTGAAAGCACCAGCATTTTCAAAGTAGCAGTTTTGAGCAGCAACTTTAAGATTTGAACCTTTAGCAGCAGCAAGAACAGTTGTCAAGTCAAGAGCAGGTACAGCAACCCCAGCTTCAACAAGGTCTGATGAAGGAAGTTTTGATGCTACAGCTTCAACGAATGCTTTTGCTTCTTCTGGGTTTTTGTTCATTTTCCAGTTACCAGCGATAAATGGTTTACGTGACATTTCACATACCTCTTTTTTCATTTTATTTTCTACTTATTTTATCATAAATATAGGGAGCTTGCAAATCTTACTCTGTAACTAGAAGTCTTCTTTTCAAATACTTTCCAGTCGTCAATTCTATTTAGAGTCTGGCTTTTTCCTGGTTAATTTGACCACTGCTTCTGTCCTAGCCGTGTGCGGAAACATATCAACTGACTGGATATAATGCAGGTCATAGACTTCAACCAAGCGGACTAAATCACGCGCCAGGGTAGATACATTGCAGGAAATGTAGACCATCTTTTCAGGAGCGTATTTGACGATGGTATCCAAGAGTTTGTCATCTAAACCGGTACGAGGCGGGTCTACAATCAAGGCATCGGCACGATAGCCTTCCTTGTACCAACGAGGGATGATTTCTTCTGCAATTCCAGCCTCATAGTGAGTATTGGTATAACCCATGCGCTGGGCATTTTCTTTGGCATCCTCAATAGCTTCTGGAATAATATCCATCCCTCTCAGACTTTTAACTTTTTTGGCAAAGGCAAAACCAATGGTTCCAACACCACAGTAGGCATCAATCAGATGGTCATTCTCATTTACGTCCAAGGCCTTAGCGGCTTCACTATAGAGGATTTCAGTCTGTTCAGGATTGAGTTGGTAAAAAGCTCGTGGTGAAAGAGAAAATTCATAATCAAGAACACCTTCGCCTATACTATTTTGACCCCAAATAATTTCAGTCTTGTCCCCATAAATCTCACTAGTTTTAGCGGTATTGGTATTGACTGCGACAGTCACTACTTCAGGATAATCCTTGACTAAATCTATCACAAATTGAGTCAGATTTAATTGACGATTGGTCACAATGATAATCTGAACTTGCCCAGTTTTCCGTGCGCGACGAACCATGATGGTCCGAACTCCAAGGATTTTTCGTTCATCCGTAATCGGAATTTGATGATAGGTCAAGAGCTCAGAAATGCGGTTGGCAATAGCTTGTGTCTCCTTGTCTTGAACCAGACAGTCTTTTAACTCGACCAAATAATGCGAATTTTGAGCATATAATCCTGTCTTGACCTGACCCTTAAACTTTCGAGTTTGGAATTGCAGTTTAGCTCGATAATACTTGGGTTCCTGCATACCAATGGTTGGTCTAATCTCAAAGTTTTCATAGCCTGCAGGTGCAAATTTTTTCAGAGCTTGATGGAGAAGATCCGTCTTGAACTCCAGCTGCTTGTCATAGTGCAGATGCATGATTTGACAGCCACCACACTCATTATAAATGGTACAGTCTGGAACCACTCGAAACTTAGATTTTTTATTGACCTCAAGCAGTTTGGCCTCAACGTAATTACGCTTAACAGAAGTCACCTGACAATAGATATCTTCTCCCTTGAGGGCACCTGGAACAAAAACAAGGGTTTTCTGGTAAAATCCGATACCCTCCCCGTTTATCCCCATACGCTTGATTTTTAATGGAATTTTTTGTTTGACTTTAAGACTCATAAGTCTATTATACCACGTAGTTTCTCAATGTTTAAGAATATGTTACAATAAAACCATGAATACAAAGATATCTCACTTTTCCCCATTGGATTTTCCTGAGCAATTACGAACTTATATAGAGGGAGCAACTCTTTCTGACAGCTCTTCTCATTCAGGCGCAAGGGTTCTCTATCTTGATTCAGGTTACTATTTGAAAATAGATCAAAAGGGAAGATTAGAGCGAGAAGCTAGCATTGCAAGTTTGTTTGAACAAGAAGGAATAGGAACTCCAGTCATCCACTATCTATCTACAAATAAAGACTACCTTCTGACGAAAGAGGCTATTGGCCATGATGCTCTCGCTTTTTTAGATCAGCCAGATAAAATTTGCCGAACCATGGCCGAGGCTCTTAAAAAACTTCACAGCTTTTATCCGCAAAATTTCCCATCAGAAAATCATTTACAGGCCTATAAAGACAGAGCCTTGAAAAACTATGAAAAAGGTGAGTTCTATGCCAAGGCTCTCCTACCCCAATTCCGGATTAGCAGCCGTGAAGAGGCCTTCCAGCTCATTCGAGAACAAGGGCACCTTTTAAAGACAGATGCCTTTATTCACGGGGATGCCTGTCTACCGAACTTTATTCTAAAAGAGGCTGACCACTTTTCTTGCTTTATTGACCTTGGCTTAGCTGATTTCAGTGACCGACATATCGATCTCTTTTGGACAGTTTGGTCCCTCAACTATAACCTACATGACCCTAAATACGCTGAACTATTTCTTGACTATTATGGGAGAGAACAGGTCGATGTAAATAAACTTCGACTCGTTGCTGCCTTTGAAGCGTTTGGATAAAAGGAAAACCATGAAAATCACAAAACTAGAAAAGAAAAAACGTCTCTATCTGCTAGAACTTGATAGCGACCAAACCTGCTATATTACAGAGGATACCATTGTTCGCTTTATGTTGACCAAGGATAAGGAAATTAGTCCTCAAGAGTTTGCAGAAATTCAGACCTTTGCACAATTTTCCTACGGAAAAAACTTGGCGCTCTACCACTTATCCTTCAAGGCCCGTACTGAAAAAGAAGTCAGAGATTATCTTGTTAAACATGAGATTGATGAGAAAATCATACCCCAAGTCATCCAAGCTCTCAAGGAAGACAACTGGATCAATGACCGTCAGTATGCCTATGCGATCATCAATTCCAATCAGCTATCTGGCGACAAGGGAAGCTACATGCTGATACAAAAGATTTCTCAAAAAGGAGTTGCTAAGACCCTTATCCAAGACGTCTTACAAGAATTTAACATGATGGAAGTCGCAGAGCGTACAGCCGAAAAACTACTGAAAAAATATCAGGGTAAATTGCCTGCTCGCGCTCTACAAGATAAGATAATCCAAAATCTTACCAACAAAGGTTTTTCCTACTCGGAAGCTAAAATAGCCTTTGACCAACTGGATAGTCAGGTCGATGAAGAAACTGTCCAAGAGCTGATTTTTAAAGAGTTGGATAAGCAATATCGAAAATATTCGCGTAAGTATGAAGGATACGAACTCAAGCAGCGTTTGACCCAAGTTTTAGCACGAAAAGGCTACGATTTTTCGGATATAGCCAGCGCTCTCAGAGAATATCTTTAATTTTTTCATGAAAAACTAAGAACTTTAAACAAAAATGTGATACAATAGTAAACGATAAACTTATAAATTGTAGAAAGTTGGTTAGTTATGAAACTTCCAAAAGAAGGCGACTTTATTACAATTCAAAGTTATAAGCATGATGGGAGTCTTCACCGTACTTGGCGAGACACCATGGTACTAAAAACAACAGAGAACGCTATTATCGGCGTCAATGACCATACACTCGTTACCGAGAGTGATGGTCGTCGTTGGGTGACTAGAGAACCGGCTATTGTTTACTTTCACAAGAAATATTGGTTTAATATTATCGCTATGATTCGTGATAATGGTATTTCCTACTACTGCAATATGGCTAGCCCATACTATCTAGACGAAGAAGCTTTAAAATACATCGACTATGATTTAGATGTTAAAGTTTTTACAGATGGTGAGAAACGCCTCTTGGACGTCGAAGAGTATGAACGTCACAAGCGCAAGATGAATTATCCTGATGATTTAGACTATATTTTGAAAGAGCATGTTAAGATTCTTGTTGATTGGATCAACAACGAACGAGGCCCCTTCTCAGAAGCCTATGTCAACATTTGGTACAAACGCTACGTAGAACTAAAGAATCGGTAAAGTTGTCAAAGGTCAGGAACAAAATCCTGACCTCGTTTTTTTATAAGCAAAAAACCTGCCTTGAGGCAGGTTTTCCTTTAAATATCTAACTTTGTAACAGTAAATTTGATGTGAGAATAATCTTTCTCGATATCCTTATCAACCATAAAGGCGGTTGCATCCTTCTTGACCTGTACCAAGTCAATATTTTGAGCTTGAGCTGCATAGACACAGCCACAGTAACATTGGCGATAAATGTCGTACTCTTCACACATTTCTACAGAGCGTTTATAACCTTGATTTTTCTTAAAATCACTCGGAAGATAGTGAGTGGTGTAGATTTTCTGCACATCAATTCCAATACTATTAATCGTTTGCGAATTTTTGTGAGGACTGATGGTTAGGGCTGAGCCAAAGTAGTCAAAGCCTAAGTCCATAGCCACTTGCGCTGTCTTGTCCAAGCGATAGTCAAAACAAACCTTGCAGCGATCGCCACCTTCAGGTTCTTCTTCCAAACCTCTGACCAGCTGACGGTATTCGTTGGGTTCATAGGGTGCTTCTAGATATTGAACCTTGTTGCCAGTTCGTTCATTGAAATCACTGACAAACTTTTTTGTCACATAGGCACGCTTATGATACTCAGCTTTTGGATGGATATTTGAATTTGCAAAATAGATGGTCACATCCGCATACTTGGTCAAATACTCTAGAGTGTAAGTGCTACAGGGAGCACAACAGACGTGCATGAGAATAGTTGGTCTCTCTTCATTTTTTTCCCAAACTTGAACCATCTTTTGCATGACACGGTCATAGTTGATCTTTTGATTGGGATTCATCTTACTTAGAATTTCTTCTACATCAATCATGCTCTTCTCCTTTTCTTCTTGCTATTGTACCACAGGATCTTTCTTTGGGCAAATAGGGTTTCGTGCTTTATTCAGTTTTTAAGTCCTGATTTAATAGCTTCCCCATCCTTTTTAGACCAATTCTTAAGATAGGATAGGTTAATAGTAAAATAAGACCTAGAACTAAAAAGACAGCTACCAGACCCCAACGATCAATCAACCAACCTGTCAATGGGAAAATGACAATCATAGATAAACTAAAGAGCATAGAATTGATACTAAGCATAGTTGCTCTTACACTGGACGGTAAATAGCCTTGTAAGTCATTAAAATAGATTGGTTGATAAACTGCATAGAGTATATCGGTTAAAAGATAGACGAGAAGAAAAGCAAAGGGAGTTCCAAAAAATACCAATAGTAAGGCCAAGCCCGTTAGTGCAACAAGAGTCGGAAAAACTCGATTGCTATTCCATTTTTTACCGATTTGACTAGCTACATAAACTGCTATAAGATTTAAGCCACTACCAATCAGCATGACCAGTGAAACCTGCCATCCTGCTAAGTCACTTATTTTCTGCTGATAGTAAAAGTAAAACATGCACATGAGTGTTCCGACTAGCTGATAAGTCATCATCCAATAAAAGAGTACTGGTTTTTCATGCCATTCTTTTCGAACTTGCAGGACAATCTTTTTAAAGGTTAAGATTTCATTTATTTCTCTCTTAGCCATTGGTTCTTTCATCAAATAAATCAAGATTATAGAAAGAAATGATAAGCCAATAGCGATTAGATAGGTCCAAGCCAAGGCTCCGTGAATAAAGAATCCTGCCACAACTGTACCTAGGGTTCGAGTCACTTCTGCCACACCAGACAAAAAGCTAGAAATCTGAAGATAACGTTCCTTTTGACCAGCTTCAACTGCAGAATCATATAAGAAAGCGGTGCTGGTTCCCGAGTCAAAATTATAGGACCAAGCACTGACCATCATAGCAAGAGCATAAATCCAAAAATTCCCCTGACCAAGTAAGATCAAGATAGAGGATCCAATACTGGCCAAGCGAGCCAAATAGAGATTAGTCTTGTAGCTAAATCGATCGGCCAACATACCAGATGGGATCTCACACAAGAGACTCGTCCCATGAAAGATACTCTCTAAGAGACCGATTTGAAGTAAGGAAAGACCATTCTGAATAAAAAATAAAATCCAAAAACTGGTAATTCCAAAATAAGATGTAAATTCCAGTCCTGCTAGGAGTGGAATATTGCGTTTGTAAGTTCTTTTAAACATTGTTTTCTCTCTTTCAATATATAATATGAGTTTTTCTAAAAGACTTACCTAGATTTGCCTACATTTTCTCCACCTCTTTCATTTAAAGTGAGAGTGGGACAGAAATCGGTAATTCGTTAGAATTCGATTTCGTCGTCCCACCTCCGCACAGTTGAGTAGGGCTGTAAAAGCTGATGAATTCAGCGTGGTAGAGCCCACTCAACCACTGCGTCTTGCTCGATAATCCAAAGACAATTGAGAGGCTAGGACTTTTGTCCCAGCCTCATAGTTATTAAGGTTTGATACGGTGCAACATACGTGGGAATGGAATAGCTTCACGGATGTGTTTAGTTCCAGCTGCGAAGGTTACCATACGCTCGATACCGATACCAAATCCACCGTGTGGTACTGTACCATATTTACGAAGGTCAAGGTAGAATTCATACTCTGTACGATCCATACCAAGTTCATCCATCTTAGCTACAAGGGCATCGTAGTCTTCCTCACGCATAGATCCACCGATGATTTCTCCGTAACCTTCTGGCGCAAGCAAGTCTGCACAAAGCACGCGCTCTGGATTTCCAGGAACTGGTTTCATGTAGAAGGCCTTGATGGCTGCTGGGTAGTTCATGACAAATGTTGGTACACCAAAGTGGTTTGAAATCCAAGTTTCGTGTGGTGAACCGAAATCATCTCCATGCTCAAGATGTTCGTAGTCAGCATCTTCGTCGTTCTCATGCTCTTGCAAGAGGTCAATGGCTTCATCGTAAGTAATGCGTTTGAACGGCTCAGCAATATAGCGTTTCAAGAGCTCTGTATCACGCTCCAATGTTTCCAAGGCTTGAGGAGCACGATCAAGAACACCCTGAAGAAGAGCTTTTACATAAGCTTCTTGCAAGTCAAGTGACTCGTCGTGTGTTAAGTATGAGTACTCCGCATCCATCATCCAGAACTCTGTCAAGTGACGGCGAGTTTTTGATTTCTCTGCACGGAATACTGGACCAAAGTCAAAGACACGTCCTAGAGCCATAGCACCTGCTTCAAGATAAAGCTGACCAGATTGACTCAAGTAAGCTGGTGTTCCAAAGTAGTCTGTTTCGAAAAGTTCTGTAGAATCTTCTGCAGCATTTCCTGAAAGGATTGGGCTATCAAATTTCATGAAGCCGTTCTTGTCGAAAAACTCATAAGTCGCATAGATAATCGCGTTACGGATTTGCATAACCGCTACTTGCTTACGAGAGCGGAGCCATAAGTGACGGTTGTCCATCAAGAAGTCAGTTCCGTGTTCTTTTGGAGTAATTGGGTAATCTTGAGATTCACCGATCACTTCGATGTCTGTAATATCCAACTCATAACCAAATTTTGAGCGCTCGTCTTCTTTGACAATACCAGTCACAAAGACAGACGTTTCTTGGCTTAGACGTTTGATGGTGTCAAATTTTTCAAGACCTACTTCTTCTCCAAATTTTTCGATAAAGTTTGGCTTGAAAGCCACGCCTTGGAAGAAGGCTGTTCCGTCACGCAATTGCAAGAAAGCAATTTTCCCTTTTCCTGACTTGTTAGCAACCCAAGCACCAATAGTGACTTCTTGACCAACGTAGTCTTTTACTTCGATAATTGTTACACGTTTTGTCATGTTTTATCTTCCTTTTTTTTTAACTTGTCTAAAGACATTATTACCCACTATTGTACCACAAATAATGCCTGATAGCTAGATTCTATCAGAGAAAAATCTCAGGTTATATCCAAAAAAATCTCCGTCAAGACGACGAAGATCTTATTTTTATTTTTCCATAAATTGGTGCAAGCGACGAATAGCTTCTTTGAGTGTATCTAGGTCTGTCGCATAGCTGAGACGGACATTCTCTGGTGCTCCAAATCCTGCTCCTGTAATCAGGGCCAGACCAACTTCCTCAAGAATAGCCGTTGTAAATGCTGTTACATCTGTATAGCCTTTCATCTCCATAGCTTTTTTGACATTTGGGAAAAGGTAGAAAGCTCCTTGCGGTTTGACTACTTCAAAGCCAGGGACTTGGCACAAGAGAGGATAAATGGTATTGAGACGTTCCTCGAAAGCCTGACGCATGGTTTCTACGGAGTCTTGTGGACCAGTTAAGGCCTCGATTGTTGCGTATTGTGAAACAGCGGTTAGGTTAGAAGTTGTTTGACCTGTTAGTTTACTCATAGCAGCAATAATTTCTGGATCACCTACTGCATAACCAACACGCCAACCTGTCATGGCATAAGCTTTAGATACACCATTGATGACGATGGTTTGCTTGCGAATGGCTTCTGACAGACTAGAGATTGGGACAAATTCATTTCCGTTATAGACCAAACGTCCATAAATATCATCTGCTAGAATCAGAATATCATGCTCAACTGCCCAATTTCCAATGGCTAATAATTCCTCACGAGAATAGATCATCCCAGTCGGATTAGATGGTGAGTTTAGTACCAAGACTTTAGTCTTATCTGTGCGAGCTGCTTCTAATTGCTCCACAGTTACTTTAAAGTGATTGTCTTCCTTGGCTTGGACAAATACTGGAAGACCTTCTGCCATCTTAACCTGATCCCCATAGCTGACCCAGTAAGGAGTAGGAATGATTACCTCATCTCCAGGGTTGATAACAGCCATAAAGAAAGTATAAAGGGAAAACTTGGCACCAGTCGCAAAAGTCACCTCGTTAGCTGATACAGAATACCCATAGTAACGTTCAAAATAGGTATTGACTGCTGCTTTTAACTCAGGCAAACCTGAAGCTACCGTATAGAAAGACGCGCGACCATCTCGAATGGCTGCAACCGCAGCATCCTGAATATTTTCAGGAGTATGAAAATCGGGCTGACCTAAAGTCAAGAAAAGAACGTCTTTTCCTTCAGCTTTTAACTTCTTTGCTCTTGCATCACTAGCCAGAGTAACGCTTTCTTCCATCTCTAAGACACGTTTGGATAATTTCATTGTTTCTCCTTTTCGACTAAGGCGCCAGATTCAAAATCTACTAGATAATAGTCTCCTCCAGACTTGATTTCCCAGACAGGCTTTTCAGCGTACCGTCCGAAGGTAATCTTGTCGATCTCAGTTGCTCCTTTTTCTCTGACAACTGCTTCTGCTTTTTCTCGAGAAGTACCATTTTCTAGTTGATATACGTAAATATTGTTGCTACTTTTCTCTATTAAGACAGCAACTGGTTTCTGGTTCTTATCTTGGCCAAGAACACTATAATAGCTTTCTAAACCATTGAAGATATCAATCTGGCTAACCGTTTCTAGATTTGCATACTGCTTAGCGAGTCTCTCACCTTCAACCTTTGCAGTTTGATAAGGCTTCATGCTGAGCCATACCAAGTAGAGAAAGGAAGAAGTGATGACTAGAGTTAACAAAATTATACCAATAATGTACTGAAATAATAGGGAATTTTTTTCTTTTTTCTGTCTCTTTTTCACTCGTCTATTTTACCATCTATCCTAGTGAATTACAAGTGAAGTTAGGGGAGGAATCTGGATTTTCAATACGTTTTTAGGATATCATTACATAACTTCAAGCCGTGTTTTTATAGACTTTTCTACAGTCTTCATTTTTAATTAAAAACTTAGATTCTATTGATTTTATTTTCTGAGCATATCCCTTGCAAATGATTTTATCGTGTTGTAACATATATTATAACAACAGAGTGATTCTGATTAAAAGATTGAAATTTAAAGGAGACTCCCTATGTCTAAAAAAATATTGTTTATCGTTGGTTCACTTCGTGAAGGTTCATTCAACCACCAAATTGCACTAGAAGCTGAAAAGGCACTTGCTGGCAAAGCCGAGGTAAGTTACCTTGACTACTCAGCCATTCCTCTCTTTAGCCAAGACCTTGAAGTTCCTACACTTCCAGCTGTTACAGCGGCTCGCGAAGCTGTTCAAGCTGCTGATGCCATCTGGATCTTCTCTCCAGTCTACAATTTCTCAATTCCAGGGACTGTAAAAAACTTACTAGATTGGCTTTCACGCGCCATTGACTTGTCTAACACTCGTGGAGCATCTGCTCTTCAAGATAAGATTGTTACGGTATCATCTGTAGCTAATGCTGGACACGATCAACTCTTTGCGATTTACAAAGACCTTCTACCATTTATCCGTACACAGGTTGTTGGTGATTTTACCGCAGCCCGTGTTAATGATTCTGCCTGGGCAGATGGGCAATTAGTCCTTGAAGATAGCGTCGCTGCTTCTCTAGAAAAACAAGCTGAAGATTTACTTCAAGCTATTCAATAATAAAAAAGATAGTAGAAAATCTCATTTCTACTATCTTTTTGTTTATTCAACAAACTCTCCGATCATACTATGTTTTAATGGCAAACTACACATTACCAAAAGGAAGATGAAGGAGGATTGAATCCAAAAGAGGGCCAAATCAAAAATGCCATGCACAGCAACTACTGTTAAGAATGAAAGATAAAGACCAACAATTGGACGCTTGCTCGGCTCCTGACTCATATCAATCAACATTCGAATTGGACCAGAAGAAGCTATTCCTAACAATACCGTTCCAACCACACCGTAACTCAATATCGTATCAATGTATATACTATGAGCATGTTCGTGATAAGGAGCAAAAATACGGGGATAGGAATGCATATAAGTTAGGGGACCCTCACCCCAGAAGGGATTTTGTTTGAATAAGGTCATACCAGCATTCCAGATCGACACTCGTTCTTCCATAGACGAATCGAGCGTCCCCATTCGAACTCCCAAATCGCTCGAGAAGAGAAAGGCTAGACCAACACCAAATACTCCGATACTGAGCCAGAAGGCACGCCAGTTCTTAATGGTTGTGAAAAGATAAATAATCGCACCAAAGATAATAGCTGGAAAAGCTGTTCTATTTTGGGTGAAATTCAAGCCAAACAAATTCGCAAAGATTGCAATGAGAGAGAAAATTCTCAACCATCTCAATCTAGTCGTACTAATTAGGTAAAATCCAATCATAATACAGAAGCAACAGATAATCCCATAATAATTAGGATTAAAGAAGGCTACCTCTGCACGGTTCTGATGCCAGACCTGCATCTTAGGTGATAAGAAAGTATAATCAAATTTCTTTACAATCTGAAAGTGCTCTAAGGCTGCAAAAACTGATGCTAGCACACTAAGCGACATAACCGATTGCAATACCAATCTGAAAAACTTAGGGGTTAAATGGGCTTGGTAATAATAAAAGAAAATTGCAAAAAGGAACATTCCTAAAGTGGAAACCATCCCCATCACATTTTGAGCTAAAAGAGAGATAACACCACTATAGCCGATAAATAAAAGTAAGATAGAATGGTGGGATAATCGTTTTAATATCCCCTTCATCTCTCCTGTAAATATTAGACCTATTAAGTAGGCGATAAAAATAATAACGAAAATATAAAAAGGCAAGAAAATACTTAGAATAACAGCTAGTAAGACTAGCTCTTGCTTGGATAAGCCTTTCAATTTTTCAATGATACCTATTGATTTCACAACAGATCCTTTCTCTCTGCGCTATAAAGCTCAGATAAATAAACTATTAAAACATTTTACCATTTTTCAAATGATTTGAAAACCACTTTGTCCATGTCATCCTGACTAAAACTAGGTAAAATTTTATAGCGAGCTAAGATATCTCTCAAAGCGCGCATCCTTTTTTAAAAATATGGTACAATAAATCTAGTTGTTCCAGAAAGGACCTAGTATGAAATCCTACCAAGAAGTTTACAAAATCTTAGCTCATGAAACAGATTATTTAAGCGGAGAGAAAATCGCTGAAATATTAAACCTCTCTCGCACCTCTGTTTGGAAGGCTATCCAACGCCTCCAGCAGGAAGGTTTAGAAATTGACAGCATCAAAAACCGTGGCTACAAACTTCTTCACGGTGATCTAATCTTACCTCAAGAAATAGAAGCTAACAGCCCAATCTCAGTTCAATTTAAACCTATCACCAAATCAACCCAGAGTGATGCCAAGGAGGCCATGGAAGCTGGTGCCAAAGGAGACACACTCTACCTATCAACAGGCCAAACTATGGGACGTGGTCGATTTCAACGCCCCTACTATTCTCCAGAACAAGGTGGGATTTACATGTCTCTCCACCTCAAGCCCAATCTCTCTTATCTAGATCTACCAGCTTATACACTCCTGACTGCAGCCGCAATTTATAAGGCTGTTAAAAACCTTTGTCTAATTGATTTAGATATCAAATGGGTAAATGATTTATACCTAAATCAGAAAAAAATAGCCGGTATTCTAACCGAAGCCATCACTTCTGTCGAAACAGGCCTTGTTACAGATGTTATTATTGGTGTTGGTATCAACTTTTCTATCGCTGATTTTCCAAAAAACCTACAAGGGAAAGCTGGAAGTCTCTTCTCTCAAAATAGCCCAATCACTCGCAACGAGCTGATTGCAGAAATCTGGAAATGTTTCTACGAAACCGAGGCCGATGAGCTGCTTTACCTTTATAAAAAACAATCAATTGTTTTAGGCAAAGAAATTTCCTTTAAGAAAGATCAAGAAATCATCTCAGGAAAAGCTTGTGATATCTCTGACCAGGGTCAACTACAAATCCAATTAGCTACTGGTGAAAAAATTTGGCTCAATAGTGGCGAAGTTTCACTCACTAAATGGTGAAGATTTTTTAAAAATAAAAAAACGACCTCTCTTTCGAAAAGGTCGTTTTTCTTATCATTTATTTTTTCAAACGCTCCACATCACGCGCAATTACAAGTTCTTCATCCGTTGGGATGACAAGTACACGAAGTGTCGCAGCATCTGTAGAAATGTCTCCAGTTACTCCAAAGACATTTTTCTCTGGGTCTAGATCACAACCAAACCAAGAGATACCTGAAATAACTTTCTCACGCACAAGAGTTGCATTTTCACCAACACCAGCAGTAAAGATAATAGCATCTGCCCCGTTTAGGACTGCTAAGTATTGTCCAATGTATTTTTGGATACGGTCAACATACATTTCAAAGGCAAGAATAGCATCGTGATTGCCTTCGTTCACGCCATTCTGAACATCACGCATGTCACTTGATAAACCTGAAACGGCCTGAAGACCAGATTCACGGTTTAGAATACGACTGATATCTTCTGGAGTCTTGAAGTCTTCTGTATGTTCCATCAAGTAAGGAATGATAGCAGGGTCGATATCTCCAGTTCTTGTTCCCATCATAACACCAGCAAGTGGAGTGAATCCCATAGAGGTATCGATTGATTGACCTCCCTTAACAGCTGTGATAGAAGCACCATTACCGATATGGCAAGTGATCAATTTCAACTCTTCTAGTGGACGTCCCAAAAGTTTTGCTGCTTCTTGAGCAACGTACTGGTGACTTGTACCGTGTGCTCCATATTTACGAACCTTGTTTTCTGTATAGTACTTAGTTGGTAATGGATAACGATATGCCTTTTCTGGCATTGTTGTGTGGAATGATGTATCAAAGACTGCTACACTTGTAATATCTGGCAACAATTCTTTGAAGGCACGAATCCCAGCTGCATTGGCAGGGTTGTGCAATGGAGCAAGAAGTCCTAGTTCTTCAATTTTTTCTAAGACATCACCTTCAACAACTGTAGACTCTTTGAAGTACTCTCCACCTGCAACAACACGGTGTCCGACACCAGTAATTTCATCATAAGTTTTAATAATATTAAAACGAATCAAGTCATCAAGTAAAATCTTAACAGCCAAGGTATGGTTTTCAATATCAAGAACTTGTTCTTCAGAACGACCATCAAACTTAACTGTTGAAACAGAATCCTTCAATCCGATTCGCTCAATTAAACCTTTTGCAAGCACCTTTTCTTCTGGCATTTGATATAGTTGCCATTTCAAGCTAGAGCTTCCAGCGTTAATTGCAATGGTTTTTGTCATAAATTTATTCCCCTTTTTAAGCGTTTTCAACTATTATACCAAAATTTGCACTAGATTTCATGCCCTTGACACCAATTTTGAAAATTTTCCTTAAATTCCATCAAAATTTCAGGGTCACGAAGACTGGTAAGTGGATAAACAAATGGTTCAACTCCTTCTCCTGTCTTCTTTTGTAGGACAAAAATGCTCTTAGACTGAGCTCCTTGAGCGAAGAGATCCTCTGGTAAGGCCACAATAGCCACTAGTTGGGCCTGTTCAGTCAGCCATGATTTCAAAAGTTCACTCTGAGGACTTGTCAGGAGATCTGTTGGAGCTAGAAAAATCGCATAGCCTCCTGTTCTGAGATACTTGAGCGATTGTTCCATTAACAAATGATGAGCATAAGTATGTTCATTCTTAGCCGCTACTTGATAACGTGAGGCTATCTGATCATCTGGATAGTAACCGACAGGCAGGTCGCTCACAATGATGTCACTTTCTTTTAATACTTGTGGACGTACTGCATCTCCTTGGACAAAGCCCATTTGAAGATCCATTACTTCCGCCATGCTTGCCGCCAAGTCAATCAAGAGGTCATCAAGTTCTATTCCCAGGTAATCTACCTTTTTGTTCATGGACGTTAAGAAACTAGCTCCCAGAATTCCCATCCCAGATCCCAATTCCAATAAGCTCACATTTTCAGCAGGGAAAAGTTGTTCAATGATAAAAATCATCAAGTGACCAACCGCATCCGGTGTGAACTGGTGATTGGCTTGAAGAGGTTCTGTTTGAGCTGCCTTCATTAACAAAAATTGATAGGTCCGTAACCACTCCTCTTTTCGAAGTGCCAAACGTTTCAAAGCTTGATTGTTTTTCTTGACATCTTCCAGATTTGTCTGACCATCCAGATAGATCCCATTTTGTTCAATCAAGGCATCATAAAAACTTGTCGCCAAATCGTTTTGAATGATTTGGACATTTTCTAGTAAATAGGTATATGCTTGTTCAATTTTTTCAAAATCCATAATCTTATCTTACCAAATTCAGAGCTGATTTTCCAGATTTTCATAATACTGAAAACAAATAAAAACCTCTGAGATGACTCTCAAAGGTTTATTCTACTATTTACTATTTTCAACAGTTGCTGTTACAAAAGCAGTGTAAAGTTCTTCTGGACGATTTGGACGACTTGAAAGCTCTGGATGGTACTGACAAGCCACAAAGAATTTGTTTTCTGGGATTTCAACAATTTCGACCAAGCGATTGTCTGGTGAAACACCTGAGAAGACAAATCCTGCCCCTTCAAACTGTTCACGGAAGGCATTGTTAAACTCATAACGGTGGCGGTGGCGACGTTGGACCACTTCTTTGTTATGATAAGCTGCCGCTGCCTTAGAACCACGTTTCAACTTAGAAGGATAAAGTCCTAAACGAAGGGTTCCCCCCATGTCCTCAACATCAATCTGATCACGCATGATATCGATGATTGGATATTTTGTATCAGGATCAAGCTCTGCTGAATTAGCCCCTTCAAGTCCCAAAACATGACGAGCAAACTCGATACAAGTCAATTGCATTCCCAAGCAGACTCCCAACATTGGTACATCGTTTTCTCTAGCATAGCGAATCGCTTGAATCTTACCCTCAGTGCCACGTTGACCAAAACCACCTGGAACGATGATTCCGTCAGCGTCAGATAGAAGTTCTGCCACATTGTCAGCTGTCACATCGTTAGCATTGACCCAATCAATCTTGACTTCTGTATCATTGGCATAACCAGAGTGTTTCAAGGCCTCTACGACAGAAATGTAGGCATCTTGCAACTCGACATACTTACCAACAAGAGCAATTTTGACTTGTTTTTTTAGATTCATAACCTTATCAACCATAGCTGACCACTCTGTCATATCTGCTGCCGGTGCATCAATCTTCAAATGGTCACAGACGATTTGATCCATGCCTTGGGCTTGCAGATTAAGCGGAATTTGATAAAGATGATCTACGTCTAAGGACTCGATAACAGCTTCTGGCGCCACATCACAGAACTGGGCTAGTTTGTTTTTAATCCCTTGTCCTGCTGGTTTTTCTGTACGAATGACTAACATATTTGGCTGTATTCCCAAACCACGCAATTCTTTGACAGAGTGTTGAGTCGGCTTGGTCTTCATTTCTCCAGCCGCCTTGAGGTAAGGAAGCAAGGTCGTATGGATATACATGACATTATCTGCTCCGACATCAGTCTTCATCTGACGGAGCGCTTCTAAGAATGGAAGGGACTCAATATCTCCAACTGTTCCACCAACCTCTGTAATAATAACATCAGAGTCAGTTGTTAGGGCAGCACGCTTGATTTTTTCTTTCAAGGCATCTGTAATATGAGGAATGACTTGGACAGTTGCACCGAGGTACTCTCCACGACGTTCTTTACGCAGAACTTCGCTGTAGATTTTACCAGTTGTCACATTTGAGTATTTATTGAGATTAATATCAATAAAACGTTCATAGTGACCCAAGTCCAAATCTGTCTCAGCCCCATCATCTGTTACAAAGACTTCCCCGTGCTGGTAAGGGCTCATGGTCCCTGGATCGATATTGATATAAGGGTCAAATTTTTGGATGGTTACCTTCAAACCACGATTTTTCAAGAGCCGTCCTAGGCTCGCCGCAACGATCCCTTTCCCAATAGACGACACCACACCACCAGTTACAAAAATATATTTCGTAGACATAGATTCCTCTTTCTAAAATGCTCAAGATCTTATTCACTAGAGGGGGACTAAGAAAACAAGACCTTCACCGATAACTACAATCCAGGATAATAATTCCCCTGGAAAAACAAAAATAGCTCCCTAGAAACTAGGAAGCTCCGACCTCAAAAAGAGGTGCCCGAACAATATCTTACCTCAATTTAGCTCATTTGTCAAATGTCATTCTTTACTAGGTTTATAGTTCTACTGCAGAAAAGAAAAACAACAAGGGAATTCCCTTGTTGTTTGGTATTATTCTTCTTCTTCCTCAGAATCTTCGTCATCTTCTTCAACGAGATCGACATCTTCCCCAAGATCGTCTGGTGCGATTTCGTTGATTTCAGCGTCGTAGGCTTCTACTTCGTTCTTCTCATCGTCTGGATTTTCATCATCATAAGAAAGAGCTGGATCTTCTTCGTAGGCGTCCTCATCCTCTGGATCATCTGCACCATAATCAATGGCATCCGTATCTCCATCCATAAAGGCATTAACACGTTTTTTCTTAGCCTTAGGTGCTACTTCTTCATCGTCACTTTCTTCAAGAGCAATGATTTCTTCGTCAATTTCATCTACTCCATACCATGAACGAAGGCCCCATTTGTTATCTCCAAGAGAGATGAAGCTACCATCAAAGTTCAACTCTGTATAGAACAAAGGTAGTGCTTCGCGAATATCGCTATTAGAGGTACCAAGATAGTTTTGGATTTCATTGACCAAATCGCTAAAATGCATTTCGTGGTCGCGACCACGTTGTTCCAAGATGGCACGAGCCACCTCAATCATAGATAGTTCACTTTTTTCTTGCCCAGCAAATACTTCTAATTCCAAAGCGTTTCTCCTCTTTTTTTACTACTAACGCCAGAGTATATAAACTCTGGTCTCATTTTATCACGTACTCTTTATTGTACGATAATTTTCTTTATTAGTCAAAGGTTTAGAAGAAATTAATGTGAAATATTTCAGCGAATAAAATGACCTGGGAGATACACTCACAGGTCCGTTATTTTATTTATAGCTTAAAGCTCGTTTAAAGGTTTTCCAGATACCTAAATCATCTGTTTGAAGGACTAGGCTAGCATACATACGTCCGATAAATGCTGTTGCAGTCACGGCGAATACAACTGTTATCGCAAGAGAAATCCAAGCCTCGATGCTATTTGCATAACCATTAATAGCTCTGAAAGGCATAAAGAAGGTTGAGATGAATGGGATATAAGATCCAATTTTCAAAATCAAATTATCTCCTGCAGCGCCTAGGGAAGTAACGCCAACAAAACCAGCTATTATCAAAATCATCAACGGAGATAAGGCCTTTCCTGCATCTTCAGGGCGAGAAACCATAGAACCTAAGAAGGCTGCCAAGACCACATACATAAAGAGACTGACCAATACAAACAACAAGGTATTGACCGAAAAAGCTTCTCCCAAATGACTTAGAATACCTGAATTAGCCAAGAAAGGCATATCCTTAAAGAATAAGATAGCTCCAAGTCCGCCTACAACATAAATACCAATATGAGTCAAAATGACAAGAAGTAAGGCAATCATGCGCGCGTAAAAGTAGTGACTAGCACGAATACTTGAGAAGACCACTTCCATAATTTTTGTCCCTTTTTCACTGGCTACCTCTTGAGCAGTGACACTGGCATAAGTAATCAAGATCATATAGAGGAAGAAGCCTAGTCCTGCTGCCGCAAAGGTTTGGACCATCTTTTTACTTTCCTTAGATTCATCAATCTGCTCTGAGAATTGAATCGTTTGTGCCAAGTGCTGTTCCTGTTCCTGAGATAAATGTGCCTCTGAACGATTGAGTTGGTATTGGAGTTCATTCAACTTAGTTGTCACAGCTAATTTAATGCCACTCTCTAGTGAAGTTTCACCGTGATAGACTGCCTTGAGGACACTACCTTCTTGATCAATCGTTAGATAGCCCTTGATTTTTTCATCCTTGATAGCTTCTTGTGCGCTTGCTTCATCCTTATAGTCAAAATTAATGCCATTGGTCGATTTAAGGCTCTCTGTTACAGCAGGCACCGAACTAACTACTGCCACCTTATTATTCTGAGCCAGAGAGGAACCTTGGAGATAGCCAATCCCGCCAGACAAGCCGATAAAGAGAAATGGCGAGATTACCATAAAGAAGAAACTCCAGGATTTGACATGACGTAGATAAGTTTCTTTGATTACAACCAACATATTTCTCATACTTCCACCCCTGATTCTAGTTTAAAGATTTCATCAATTGTCGGAGCTTGCTGGTCAAAGGTCGCAATATAGTGTCCTTGAGTCAAGATAGCAAAAAGCTCCTGTCCAGCATTTTCATCATCTAGGATGAGCTTCCAAATCCCCTGCTTGGTCAAGCTAGCATGAATGACATGCGGGAGTTTTTCCAAGTCTTCCTGACTCTTTTCACTTGCTACAAAGAGTCGC
Organism: Streptococcus sp. Marseille-Q6504; assembly: GCF_965111625.1. Classification (NCBI taxonomy): domain Bacteria; kingdom Bacillati; phylum Bacillota; class Bacilli; order Lactobacillales; family Streptococcaceae; genus Streptococcus; species Streptococcus sp. Marseille-Q6504. Next base: position 234,382 of record NZ_CBCOON010000002.1, on the reverse strand, counting down.
GTTTTGCCGTATTGATTACGAACATCTTGGACTGGTCCATGCAAGACCACTTGTCCATCACGAATCATCAGGATATCATCACATAGCTCTTCGACATTGGTCATGACGTGGTCTGAAAAGATAATGGTCGCACCACGTTCTTTTTCTTTGAGGATAACCTGCTTAAGCAATTCAGTATTGACTGGATCCAGGCCACTAAAAGGTTCATCTAAAATGATCAGATCTGGTTCATGCATCAAAGTAATGATCAGCTGGATCTTCTGTTGATTTCCTTTTGAGAGACTCTTAATCTTGTCTGTCAATTTTCCCTTGACTTCCAGCTTCTCCATCCATTGAGGGAGTTTTTCTTTGACTTCTTTTGCATCCATGCCTTTTAACATGGCTAGGTAACGAACCTGCTCTAGAACTGTCAACTTAGGCATGAGACTACGTTCTTCGGGTAGATAGCCAATCCGAGCATAGGTTTCCTGACGAATTTCTTGACCATCAAACTGAATTTTTCCTTGATAATCTAAAAATTTCAAAATACTGTGAAAAATGGTTGTTTTCCCAGCTCCATTTTTCCCAACTAGACCTAAAATTCTTCCAGGCTGAGCTTGAAAGTCAACGCCAAACAAGACTTGCTTGGGACCAAAACTTTTTTCAAGATTGCGGACTTCTAACATAATCCACCTCCTACTAATCTTACCCTCATTATACTCCTTTTTTTAGTCATTACAAGGATTTATGTACATTTTTATTAGTAGAATTTACTAGGCATTTTTTATATTAAAACGAAGAAGATTCAACTACATTTTTCTTTCCAATATTCGGCATATACAAAGACAAAAAAATCCATCCCTAGGGATGGATTTTAGACTATTAACGCACTTCTGCATTTACTTTTTCTTCGAGTGATGCTTGGATTTTTTCCATATAGCGTGCGACTTCTTCGTCGGTCAAGCTATCTTCTGGATTTTGGAAGGTCAAGCTGTAGGCCATAGACTTCATGCCAAGTCCTAGTTTTTCACCTGAGAAGACGTCAAAGAGTTTGATGTCTGTCAAACGTTTCACGCCAGCGGCTTGAATAGCATCAACCACCTCTTGGTGAGTCACTTCTGCTTTGAGGAGAAGGGCGATATCACGGCTGACTGCTGGGAATTTAGTAATTTCCACAAAGGCTGCTGCTGGTTGAAGAGCTGCCTCAATAGCTGAAAGGTTAAGCTCAGCTACATAAGTCTCTGGAATATCGTAAGCCTTAGCCGTCACAGGGTGCACTTGACCGAGGAAACCGACTACTTGATCATCGAGTGAGATCAAAGCTGTACGTCCTGGGTGAAGACTCTTAATCTCTTGCGTTGCTGCATAAGTCACTTCAAGACCCAAACGAGTAAAGAGTGCTTCAAGGATTCCCTTAGCATAGAAGAAGTCAACAGGAACAGCTGCTGTTTGGAAGTCTTTTTCAGCGACTAAACCAGTCAAAGCAAAGGCGAAACTGTTGATTTCATTTGGCAAGTCTTCTTTTGGGTTACCTGTTTGTTCAAAGACTTTTCCAATCTCATAAAGAGCCAAGTCTTTGTTCTTACGCGCTACGTTGTAAGCAACGGTATCCAAAATACCTGAAACCATATTTTGACGGAGAACTGAACGGTCCACGGTCATTGGCCACATGAGCTCCGTTAAGTTACTTGGTGCAGTCGTAAACTCCACTGCTTTTTCAGGGGTTGTCAGAGCATAGGTGATGATTTCAGTTAAGCCTGCTCCTTCTGCAATGGTACGAACTTGACGGCGCAATTTTTGTGTCGCTGTCAACTCACCAGCTGTCCCATCATCTTTTGGAAGACTGGTTGGCAAGCGATCGTAACCATAAATCCGAGCGATTTCTTCAAAGAGGTCCGCTTCGATAGTGATATCCCAACGGCGACGTGGAACGCTAACTGTGAAGGCTTCTGCATTTCCAGAAAGGCCAAATCCTAGACGACGGAAAACATCCTCTACATCCGCGTAGGAAAGCTCAGTACCAAGGACACGGTTAACGTCTGCAAGAGTTGAAGAAACTTCCACATCAGATGTATCCAACTGACCTGCTGAAACGATACCCTTACGCACGGTCGCACCAGCCAATTCCGCAATCATACTTGCTGCCGCATCAAGGGCTTCATTAACGGTTGCCACATTGATGCCTTTTTCAAAGCGTGAAGATGATTCAGAGCGTAGGTTGAGACGACTACTTGTCTTACGGATAGATTTGCCATTGAAGACAGCAGCTTCAAGGACGACACGAGTAGACTTTTCAGAGATTTCTGTAGCCTCTCCACCCATGACACCTGCAAGGGCTACTGGTTTGTCAGCAACAGTAATGACTAAATCAGTTGTTTCCAACTCACGCTCTTCCCCATCCAAGGTCACTAATTTCTCACCAGCACGTGCTTCACGTACACGGATATCAGTTCCTTCAAAGGTATACAAGTCAAAGGCATGCATAGGCTGACCAAAGTAAAGCAGGATATAGTTGGTCACGTCGACGACATTGTTAATCGGACGGATGCCTTCGTTCATGAGGAGGTTTTGCAACCATTGTGGACTTGGCGCGATGGTCACATTGTCCAAGATACGAGCGGCATAGTAAGGAGCCTTGTCTGTATCAATGCTGACAGAAAGAGCATCCGCTGCAACTTCGGTAGTTTCTGTTAAAGTAAATTCTTTAAAATTGACTGCCTTGTCGTAGATAGCTGCTACTTCGTGAGCTACCCCACGCATAGAGAGAGCGTCTGCACGGTTTGGAGTGATAGAAAGTTCGATGATTTCATCATCCAAGTCTAGATAGGAGAAGACTTCATCACCTGGAACGGCATCATCTGGCAAGATTTGGATGCCATCTGCAAATTCTTTTGGTACAACGGAGTCAGAAATCCCTAATTCACCAAGTGAACAGATCATTCCGAGTGACTCTAAGCCACGGATTTTCCCTTTTTTAATCTTGTAGTTGTCCGCAATGCGAGCACCTGGAAGAGCCACCATAACCTTGATACCTGCACGCACATTTGGTGCTCCACAGACGATTTGACGGGCTTCTTCTTCACCAACGTTAACCTGACAAACATGAAGGTGAGTTTCGGGCACATCTTCGCAAGACAAGACCTCACCGACGACAATTTTTGAGAGACCAGCAGCAGGTGATTCCACACCTTCTACTTCGATCCCTGTGGTTGACATTTTTTCAGCCAACTCTTGTGATGGTACATCAATGTCCACCAATTCTTTTAACCATTTATAAGATACAAGCATAATTTAGTTCTCCAGAATGACAGTTGTCACTCTAGTTTTTTTCCTTTCCTATCATTTCATTAGAAGAATCATCTTCTTACCTTAATTTCTTTTTCAGTAACCAATCCGTATCTACCTTTTGCCCAACCATAAAACGATGTTGGCTAAATTTTTCAAAACCATATCGATAATAAAATACTTGAGCTTTTGTATTATGCTCCCAAACACCTAGCCAAGCCCAGGAAAAACCATTTTTTTCGGCATGTTCCAGAGCGAATTCAAATAGTTGCTTACCAAGTCCAAATCCTTGATATGTTTGTAGCACGTAGAGGCGTTGAATTTCAAAAGCGTTCTCTAATTCTCTCTCGGTTTGAGCATTTCCCCAGTTGACTTTGAGAAAACCAGCTATCTCCTCTTCATGCATAATGAAATAGGTTTCGGAGTCAGGATCTTCCAACTCAGTTGACAAAACTCTCAGATTATAAGCCTCTTCAAAGTATTCCTGTAACTGCTCTTCCGTATTATCATGAGCAAATGTTTCACGAAAGGTTTGTTTGGCAATTTTTGCCAACACCTCAACATCTGCTATTTCCACTTTTCTAATCATTATTTAAACTGTTCTGAGAAGCGGACATCTCCTTGGTAGAATCCACGGATATCGTTGATTCCGTAACGAAGCATAGCTACACGTTCTTGTCCAAGACCAAAGGCAAAACCAGAGTATACAGTTGCATCGATACCACTCATCTCAAGGACACGTGGGTGAACCATACCGGCACCCATAATCTCGATCCAACCAGTTTTCTTACAGACGTTACAGCCGGCTCCTCCACATTTGAAGCACGAAACATCCACCTCAACAGAAGGCTCAGTGAATGGGAAATAAGATGGGCGTAAACGGATTTGACGCTCTTCACCAAACATTTTTTGTACAATTAACTGGAGGGTTCCTTGTAGATCCGCCATAGAGATGTTTTTCCCAACAACCAAACCTTCGATTTGGTGGAATTGGTGACTGTGGGTTGCATCGTCTGTATCACGACGGAATACACGTCCTGGTGAGATCATCTTCAAAGGGCCTTTAGAAAAATCATGGGCATCCATCGCACGCGCCTGAACTGGAGACGTGTGAGTACGGAGCAAGATTTCTTCTGTGATATAGAAAGTGTCCTGCATATCACGAGCTGGGTGATCCTTTGGAAGGTTCATACGTTCAAAGTTATAGTAGTCTTGTTCTACTTCAAAACCATCCACTACTTGGTAACCCATCCCGATGAAGATGTCTTCAATTTCCTCACTGGTTTGTGTGAGGATGTGACGGTGACCAGTCGCAACTGGACGACCTGGAAGCGTAACATCAATGCTCTCACTTGCTAGTTGAGCTTCAACTTTCTTTTCTTCCAAGAGCTTAGCTGATTCTTCAAATGCAGCTGTCAAAACATCACGAGCTTCATTGACGTGTTTTCCGATAACAGGGCGCATTTCTGCTGATACATCCTTCATCCCTTTAAGAATTTCAGTAAGGGAACCTTTTTTACCAAGGACAGAGACGCGCAATTCTTGCAGCTCTTTTTTATTTTCAGCAGAAATCTGCTTCAAGCTAGCTAGCGTTTCTTCACGAAGCGCTTTTAATTGTTCTTCAATAGTTGACATAATTCCTCCATCAGTCTCTCGTAGATAAAAAGAAAACCACATGCCAAAAACTCCACTCGGAGCGTTGACACGCGGTACCATCCGTTTTCATCTGACAAATCAGACCTTTATTTCTGAATCCATAGGCAAGTGAATTCACCCAGCTTTCATATAGAGAGCTTTCAGTCACGGCTCTCCTCCCTGATATACTTCCCCTGAGATACTAGTCTTGCAGATTCCTATTTAATTATTATTCATTTTATCAAATTTCAAGCATTCTTGCAAGATATTTTGCGACTAATCAACATAGTCCCCACCTTCAAAGCCGTAATACTCTTCCAAGCTGAGACCACTTGCAGCGATGTCCTTGGCTTCTTTCCCGACGTAGCGAAGGTGCCATTCTTCAGCCATATAGCCTGTTTCTTTTTCCTTACCTTTGAGATAGCGAACGACAAAACCATAGTCTGCAGCATGATCTAAAAGCCATTGGGCAGCTTTTTCTTCTGTCACTAAATCTCCATCTGTACCGATAAGGTCAAATGCTAGTCCAGTTTGATGTTCACTATAGCCAGGTCGAGCAGAATAGCGGTCAGCCTCTGCCTTTCCGTCTTTGTTGACATAGTCCTGATAAAGTTGAGTTTGAGTTTCATAACTTCTGAAACCACTATAGTGGTCGCTGATTGGGAAACCTGCTTCCTGCATAGCAGCAATAAGCTTCAACAACTCTGCCTTTGCTGAAGGATTTTCTCCAGGATTATAGTCTTTAGACAAGGGATAATGCTTATTAGCGATAACAATCTCATCGTACTTCCCTTGAACGCTATAGTAATCTCCTTTATTAACTACTTCTGCCTTTTTCTGGCTTGCTTCTTGAGATTTACTACCGACAGTCCCTTCTTGGACGGTTTTTTCTTCAGTTGAAGTCTGCGTTTCTGAAGTCGCTGGCTTTTCTTGCGAACAAGCTGCCAATGTCAAGGCTAGCAATCCTGATAATACAAGGTATCTTTTTTTCATTGTTTATCCTTTCATTTCTATCATTTGGTCCAAAGTTTTAGATAAGGTTTCAACCAAACCTTCTAATTTGCTTCCCTTAACCTGATATTCTTCAGCAACCATTTCTTCCCAAGGAACCCACCAAACTGGACCACGACCATTAAGACCATGTCCCTTCATATCACCCTCTCGTCTCGGAAAAATATGCCAGTGGGCATGTGCATCACCGTTTCCCAACAACTCTACATTCATCTTTTGAGCAGAAAAAGCCTTAGAGACGGCTTCCTGAACCAGACTCATTTCTTCTAAAAAGCGAAGTTTAACTGGAGCTTCCATATGATGTAATTCTGTGACATGTTCTTTTGCTAGGAATAGAGTGTAGCCTTCAAAATACTGGTGGTCTCCAATGACAACATAGCCTGTTTCCAGTTCTTTCACAAAGTAGGGATTATCCCCTGACTTTATCAATTCAATTCGTTGGCAAATCAAGCACATCTTAGTCCACCAACTCACTCTTGAGGTAAGCGTCTACCATACGCTCAGTAGCAAGAACAGAATCAATATGAGTTCGCTCGTAAGAGTGACTAGACTCAATACCAGCTCCGAGAAGGGCGTGTTTGACTTCTGCTCCAGCCGACATAGCTGCAGAAGCATCTGAACCGTAAAATGGATAGATATCAAGTTTAAATGGAATGTCCTGCTCTTTTGCCAGGGCAACCAGATGTTGACGGAATTCGTAGTGATAAGGACCTGAAGCATCTTTGACACAGATTGATACTGTGTACTCATCCGTCTGCTGGTCATCTCCCATTGCTCCCATATCTACCGCTAGATATTCGACAACCTGACTTGGAATACTTGAGTTAGCACCGTGCCCTACTTCTTCAAAAACCGAGAAGGCAAAATGCGTAGTGACAGGAAGTTCAACCCCTTCTTCTTTATAGACTTTAAGAAGATTAAGGAGGATAGCCGCGCTGACCTTATCATCCAAATGACGCGATTTGATAAATCCTGAATCAGTCACGACAGTTCGTGGGTCAAAGCTGATAAAGTCACCAACCTCAATACCAAGTGCGCGTGTTTCTTTTTCATTGGTCACTTTTTCATCCAAACGCACTTCCATATTGTCCTGAGTGCGTTCAGCAGTTCCAGCGTCCTTGTATACGTGACAAGAAGTTTGGTGGATCAAAATCGTACCTGAAATAGTCTTACCTGTGCTAGCCACATGAACTGTACAGTTTTCGCCTTCAATCATATTCCAAGGGTAGCCACCAATACGGTCCATTTTAAGACGACCATCTGGTTTAACAGCGCGAACGATAGCACCCAAGGTATCCACATGGGCGGTCACATAACGCTGTTGCTCGTCATTTTCCCCTTTGACAGTAACGTTGACACCACCTTTGGCAGTACGAATTGGTTGATAACCTAGTTTTTCAAGAGTCTCAACCAAATAATTCGTAATCTCACGTGTGAAACCAGTTGGTGATGCGATAGCAGTTAGTTCTTTGATATATTCTACAGTTTGATTCATTTCTTCACCTCTTCCTAATATTATATCACTTTTCCCATTTTAGTATGTGTAAAAAGGAAAAACGAAAATACTTTGATTGCAAAAGTATTTTATGATATAATGAAAAAAGTTCTTATGATGAAAGGAAAAAATATGAACAGATATTTCAAAATGACGCTTCTCTTAGCCTTACCGTTGGCATTCTTGTTGGGATGTTCTAAACAATCATCAACAACTTCTAACTCCTCAAAAGCAGAGACAACTGAGGTAAAAACGACTGAAGCTGAAACTACAGAAAAGAAAGCTGAATCAAAAACTGTAGTCTTTGTTCATGACAGCAATCCTGGAAGACATTCTACCTTGACATATACTGTTGAGGGTGATGACGTTATGAAACAAGAAGTTTATAATGTTTTTGAACCTGAAATACTCAATAAGAGCGCTGATGAGCTTAAAGAACTTATCGTGAAAACTTATAAAGGGTATGAGGGAATCAAAGGTGTTACACAAAATATCGAATTCAAAGATGGAAAAGTCATTCATACCATGGTCATTGACATGACTGTAGTTAATCTTGATGAGATGAAGAAAGCAATGCCAAATGAATATTCAGGAGCTGGAAAACGTGTGAGTTTTTCAAAAACTAAAAAGATGCTTGAGGACCTTGGATATACTGAAAAAACGAACTAAGAGTAATAAAAAAACCTTGGCATAAGCCAAGATTTTTTTATTCCATCTCAAAAGCTTCACTCTTTTGCTTATTTGGAAGAACAAGGGAAAGTAAAATCCCAATGATCGCTGGTACTAACCATGGCAATGAAGCCTCAGCAAATGGTAGAGCATTCACAATGTTGGCAAGGAAGGTCACTTCAAATGAACTTCCCAAGACACTAGCTACGGCAATAGCTGTAACAAGACCCATCGTCAATTGCATGCCTGGTTTTGAAAGTGGTACAAACTTGTTCACAATCACAATCATAACAATCACAATGGTAATTGGATACAAGATAACTAGGACAGGGATAGAATATTTGATGATTGCATCAAGACCGAGGTTGGCAATTGCAAAACCAATCAAGGTAAAGACAGTCGCATAAACCTTATAGCTGAGTTGTGGGAAACGTCCGTTAAAGAATTCAGCAGTTGAAACAATCAAACCTACAGTCGTTGTGAAGCAAGTTACTGTTACCATGGCTGCTAGGAATAATTGAGCTGTTGAACCAAAGATTTCTTGGGTCGCTTGTGACAAGATATAAACCCCTGGAGTTCCACCCTTCATCGCTTCTTCTGTCATCGGGAAGTGATTTCCAAGGAAACCTAGGCCAATGTATAGAGCACTAAAGCCAAGCGCTACGACAATTCCGACTACCCAAATGGTTGAGATGTACTCTTTTTTACTCGAAAATCCAAGTTGTTTCAAGGTTTCAACCGCGATTACACTAAAGGCAACAGATGCGAGAGCATCTAGAGTATTATATCCTTCAAGGAATCCTGCTCCAAATGCTGAAGCTTGATAAGCTGCTGTAGATGCTTGTGGAGCATTTCCACCATATTTGAGGGCTCCAAGGATTACCAAGATGATAATCAAGAGGGCAAAAACTGGAGTCAAAACACGGCCGATACGATCCAAAATCTTTGAAGGATTAAGCGCGATTAAGTATGCTGCAACAAAGTAGATAAGGGTAAAGACAATCAAGCCTAGACCTTTGTCAGCATCTGCCAAGAGGGGACTAATCCCTACTGCATAAGAAGTTGTTGCAGTACGTGGAATGGCAAAGAATGGACCAATCGACAAGTACAAAACTGCTAGATAAATCGTTGCAAACCAAGGGGAAATCTTTGTAGAAATCTCATAGATATAGCCCTTAGGATTTAAGGTCCCGATGATCAAGGTCAAGACGGCAAGTCCGACACCTGAAAGTACAAATCCTGCAATGGCAGGGAGAAAGTGTTCCCCAGATTGAGCACCTAGGGTAGGGGGGAAAATCAAATTACCCGCACCAAAAAATATTCCAAACAGGAGTAATCCTGTTAAAGCACCTTTTTTAGCCATAAACTCTCCTTATAAAAAATAAAATACTTTCTTAGTATAACATGATTAAAGGCTTGAAAAGGCTATCTCGGAATAATTTTAAAATGTTTTCAATTTTCTGATTTTTAGAGCAAATAAACTCCCTTTAAAACCTTTCTTATTTTCGGTCTTAAAGGTAGATTTTCTTATTCTAAGGCATCCATGCCACCTTGGACATTGATAACCTCATATCCTTGTTCTGCTAAAAATTGACAAGCGCGTGCTGAACGCATTCCTGATTTACAAATCACGTAGTAAAGATTATCCTTATCTAGTTGTTTATAAGTATCAGCTAATTGGCTGAGAGGTAAATTACGAGCGCCTTCTAAATGAAGAGTCTCAAATTCCTCTACTTCTCTCACATCTAATACAGAAAGCGACTCTTTCTGGTATAGTTGGTAAAAATCATTAAAAGTAATTTCTTTCATTTTTCTTCTCCGAGAATTTTTTGAATTCTTTCTTTCAAGTCAGGCAAAACATCTGCTTCAAACCAAGGATTCTTTTTCATCCAGATTTGGTTCCGAGGTGACGGGTGCACCAAAGGGTAATAATCTGGCAAATAATCCTTAAAGCGATGCACACGGTCTGTTACCTTGCCACTGACTTTCTCATGTAGATAGTAGGCTTGGGCATACTGGCCAATCAAGAGTGTTAATTGAATATCTGACAATTCCTTCAAGAGTTCTGGATGCCATTTTTCTGCAAAACCTGGACGAGGTGGTAGATCTCCGGATTTCCCATGACCTGGAAAGTAGAAATCCATGGGCATGACTGCAAAATAACCTGAATTATAAAAAGTATCCTCATCCACACCCAACCACTCTCGCAAGCGGTCGCCACTTTTATCCTTCCAGTAAAGTCCTGCTTCTTGGGTTTTGAGACCAGGTGCCTGCCCAATGATATTGATGCGAGCAGTTTTTGGAGCTGCAAAGAGAGGTTCAATTCCTTGCTCAGTATAGTGTTGATTTTGTGGATCAGCCATGATGGCTTGCTTGATTCTTTCGATTTGAGACATCTACTCTTCCTCCAAAAAGAAGTCTAAGCATAAAATCTCAGACTTCTATAACATTATTTGATCAATTCATAGATAGCTTCAGCGTAGATGGCTGCTGCACGGAAGAGATCATCCAAGGCGATAAATTCGTTGGCTTGGTGCATGGTATCGATAGAATCTGGGAACATAGCACCGTAGGCTACACCACGTTCTAAGAGACGTCCGAAAGTTCCACCTCCGATAACTTGCTCATGACCTTGAAGTCCAGTTTGTTTTTCATAAACATTTAACAAGGTTTGGACAAGTGGATCTTCCATTGGTACATAGTGAGGTGTGTGTCCATGTTCAGAAAGGCTAACTGAAGCAACTGGCAAGCTTTCAAGAACTGACTTGATTTGCTCTGGACTTGTTCCTTTTGGATAACGGAAGTTAAGGGCAATGGTATTGTCAGCACTTGTTTCATCAAAGCGGAAGACACCAGCATTCATAGAAAGGGCACCCATCTTTTCATCCACATGAGCCACTTTCAAGTTTTTGCCTTCATGGTCATTCAAAAGAATCTTACCAGCAATGTCAAGGAAGTCTTTTGCAGGTCCTTCAAAGGCAAATTGGCTGAGGAAGAGGGCAAGATAAGTCGCACCATTGACACCTGAAGCAGGCATAGCACCGTGAGCAGATTTACCGATAATCGTAACCTTGTACTTGCCGTTCTCTTCTTGAATGTCTCCTCTAAGTTTGTGCTCTGCAACAAAAGCATCTAGTTTCGCTTGCAAGTCAGCCAAGTCCCCTGAAACGACTGCTGTCGCTGATTCTGGTACCATATTTTCACGCAATCCACCTGTGAAACTGTGAAGACGAGCTGCACCCTTGTTTTCACCGGCAAAGTGGAGGTATTCTGTGATATTTCCTTTTTCACCATTAATAATAGGGAATTCAGCATCTGGAGAGAAACCAAAATCTGGCTTCGCAAGTCCTACATGCTCAAAGTAGTAGTCCATATCTGCCCAGCCTGATTCTTCATCAGTTCCGACGATAAAGCGAACTTTTTTAGAAGTTGGAAGGCCCAATTCTTTAATGATTTTCAAACCATAGTAACAAGCCGTTGTAGGACCTTTGTCATCTGAAGCACCACGCGCATAGAGACGACCATCTTTGATAGTTGGAGTATAAGGATCAGTATCCCAACCGCTACCTGCTGGCACCACGTCCATGTGGGCAAAGATTCCAAGAACTTCTTCCCCTTCACCAAACTCAAAATGTCCTGCATAGTTGTCGACATTTTTTGTTGGGTAACCATCACGGTCTGCGATTTCAAGGAATTTCTCCAAAGCTTTTACCGGACCAGGTCCAAATGGGTGCTCCGCGTCTGCCTTACTGTCATCACGTTCTGAGTTGATTTCCAAAAGGCTAAACAAGTCAGCCAAGAGGGCTTCTTTACGTTTTTCTACTTCTGCTGTAAAATCAATAACTGTCATTTTTACTTCCTATCTTTTTTCGATAATTTCATCTACTGGCAAGCGGTAACTTGGTTCCAACTTCTCGTCTGTGTATCCTACTGTGATCAAAAGTTCTGGACGGAAGCGTTCTTCGATTTCCAAGACTTCATTGACTTTTGATTTGTCAAAACCAAGGATAATGTTTGAACCGATTCCCTGGTCAGTCAATGCAAGGACTAAGTTCATCGCAACCAACCCTGCATTAAGGGCTAGGTAGTCACTGATTTGTTGTTCATTGTAACGCGCAAACTCTGCTGGAAGATTTTTCATAAAGTACTGAAGTTGTTCTTCTGAGAAGTTCTTTGCTCCACCAACACGGGCAATCTTGCGAGCTCGTTTAGCTAGGTCAGTGTCTGTAAACAAGGCAATGGTTACAGGGGCAGATGCTACTTGCTCAAAGTTTGAACCGTAAGCCAATTTTGCTAGTTCAGCATTTCTCTCGCGAACCACAACAAACTTCCAAGGCTGACTGTTGTGAGCACTCGGTGCCAAGGTTGCGATTTCAATAGCTGTTCGAACATCCTTGGGATCAACCGGTTTATCAATAAAATGCTTAGTCGCATGACGTTTTTTATTTAACTCAAGAAATTTCATAATTGATTTCCTTTTCTATTTCTACTGCTTCCATTTTACCACATTCTGAAAGAGCTTGCAGAGATTTTTCATTTGTGGCCTAAATTATCTTTTTCTTATCTGATTTAAATTTTAGATTACAAACTCTAACTGAAAATTATAATATTTTTCTATCACTTCCATAAAAAATATATATTGGCTATTTGATTGATTGTCTGGTAAGCTAGATACCATTAAGTAAAGGAGACACACATGAAAAAATTATTCTTATTATTAGCCATTAGTCCCTTGTTGGTCGCCTGTCGACAAGCCAAACAAGATAGTACTTCAACTTCCACTGCTAGCCCTAAAACCATTGTCGTAGCAACTGCTGGAGACATCCCTCCTTTTGACTTTGAAAAAGATGGTCATTTAACTGGATATGATGTTGAAGTTTTAAAAGCAGTCGATGAAAAACTAGATCAATACAAGATTGAATTTCAAAAAACTGCTTGGGAGAGTATCTTCCCTGGAGTTGATGCTGGCCGTTACCAAGCTGCTGCCAACAACTTGAGCTACACCAAAGAGAGAGCCGACAAATACCTCTACTCGCTACCTATCGCAAAAAATCCTTTGGTTCTTGTGAGCAGAAAAGACAAGGCTCTTACCTCTCTTCAAGACATCGCTGGTAAAACTACTCAGGATGACACTGGAACCTCTACTGCCAAGGTTGTTACAGACTGGAATCAAAGCCACTCCGACAATCCTGCTACCATCCAATATTCTGGCGAAGATGTGGCTAAGCGTCTGACTGACCTCGCCAACGGTGAATTTGATTTCCTAATCTTTGATAAAATCTCTGTTCAAAAAATTATCCAAGACCGAGGTTTAGACTTGAACGTAGTCGACTTGGAGAGCAATGATAATCCAAACAACTACATCATCTTCTCAAGAGACGAAAAAGAATTTAAAGAACAATTTGACAAGGTTCTCAAAGAACTCTACCAAGATGGAACCCTTGAAAAACTCAGCAAATCTTATCTCGGTGGTTCTTACTTACCAGATGCATCAGAATTACAATAAGATATATTAAAAACGATTGGCTCGTCCAATCGTTTATTTAGTATCTGTTAATTAAAGCAACTCTTACAAAAAATCAAAATAATTCTTCACATCCTCTACATAGCCATGCTTTTCAATTAAACTAGCTAACAAATCTCTATTATGTCCTTGATAGTTGTCCTCGCGTCGCAACTCTTCATACATTTCGATAAAAGGAAGGCCTTTTTCCTTGGCTGATTCTAGCTCTGCTTCATAGTCATAGGCAACTTTTCGAAATTGAATATTGACTAACTCACCATTTTCAACCTCAAGTAAGGCATACTGGGCACGGTGATTTTTCAGCCCTACCCAGTCAAAATAAGGCATACCAATAGAACCTGGATTGATGATTTGTTGACCTTGGCTACCATAACGAAGCAACTGCTTGTGAACATGACCATAGACGGCTACATCAGTAGTCTCATCAAGTAACTGGTCAAATTTTTCGGTACTATTTTCAACCAGCAAATCACCACCATAATTTTTCTCAGGCAAATTATGAGAAAGTGAGAAGCGCAAGCCTTCGACTTCTTTCTTGGCTATCATAGGTAGCTTTCTCAACCAATCAATATGCTCTGGGTTTAGACGCTCCATCAGATACTGGGTCAATCGCATAAGCTGGATTTCTTGGGGATCCTCTAAATCATATTGCCCATCTAAAGCCTCTAACACACAATCATCCCAGTTGCCTCGAACAGATGCTGTAATGGAAAGATCTTTCAAAAGAGCCACCAAGTCATTTGCTCCCGGCCCAGGAAGAAAAATATCTCCCAGAAGCCAATATTCAGTCGCTCCCAAATTTTTAGCGTCCTCAAGCACTCCAGCTAAGGCTGTCGTGTTGCCATGAATGTCTGATAAAATTGCAATCTTATGGTTCATTTTACACACTCTCTTTATTCGTATTTATTTATTCTAGCTATCCCTTACACCGTTATAGGTCTGCACCTTTCTTCATCTCACTTCTCCGTGCTAGGGGGTCTTTTAGTTCCTTAAATATCGTATATACTCTACTAATACGTAGATGAGGATTGTTAAACAAATGATAATCTCTAACCAAACGAGGAGGTTGAGGACCGGAAACTGCAGAATGCCTTGGGACATTTTCAATGAAGTTGCTGTGATGATGGTTGGAAAGGTTAGAGCTGAGAAGGCTGGTTGGAAACCTTGTTTTAAAATCCTTGGCAAGCGACTAAGGACAAAGAAAAAGAAGGTCTGTGATGCAAGGATCATAACTAGTAAAATCCAACTAGGAAGACTGTATCCTCCTACTCTCACTAATGCTGCCAAAAGGAGAGAAAATGGAGCACAATAGATTCCTTCTTGCCCCAGCAAAGCGAGCGGTAATGGATTTTTCCTCAAATCTTGATAAATTAGAGGGTAAAGGATAAGGGTTAAGATAAAACCAAAAATCCAAGCTCCATAGGCAATCCCAACAATGCCCACCACTGGGTAGGTCAAACTTGCTACTGCAATTCCTACATAAAGAACCGTCCAAGTTGGTGTTGCATTGGCCCTTTGTTTAACCAAGGCATAGTTCTTTGTAAAGTATAAGATGAGGTAAACATCTAGAAGAAAAGCAAACCACCAGAGAATCTGTGCAACAATACTCATGTTCGGGGGTAAGATTCGTAATAAATACGTTGATAAAATCATCCCTGCCATGGGAAAGGTCGCCATTCCTGACAAGACGGGTGCTTTCTTCAGTTCTTGCTTGCTTTCTTGCCAATCACTAAGATGACTGTAAAGAAAATAAAACCATAGAATCAAGCCTGACAAACTAAAGATGTGTGATAAAAGCGGAAAAATATCCAAAATGAGATTTCCTGCTCCAGCCAATCCCAATAAGCAACCTGAAAAGGCTAAGGGGAGTTTTTTCATACCAACCTCCGAAAATGACGTTACTATCAGTATAGCATAAATAAAGCTCAGCTAGACAAGGCTTCATAAATTTTTTTGGCTATAAAACGATTGTCCCCTTTTAAAATACTCACTAACAATAATGATTAAAATAAATTCATCAAAAGAGTACCTATCACTTGATAGGTACTCTTTTGACATTTCATTCTATAGCTTGGCTAGCCTTTAAAGGTAACGATAGTCGCTCCAGAACCACCTGCATTTTGTGGCGCATAGCCAAAGCTCTTGACTTGCTTGTTTCTTTGGAGATATTTGGTTACTCCTTCACGGATGACTCCTGTACCGATACCATGGATGATGTCCACTTGGGCCATGTTGTTGAGCAGGGCTTGGTCGATAAAGGCATCCAAGGCTTCCATAGCTTCCTCATAACGTTTGCCTCTAAGGTCCAGTCGAGCCTGTGGACCTTTACCGCCTGCCCGTTTGACAACGTTGACTTGTTTTTTCTTGACTGGTGCTTCTTGCTGAGCCTGAACCAAGTCAAACTCTTTTTCTTCAAGCGTCATCTTAATCAAGCCAACTTGAGCTTCCCAGCGACCATCCTTGAGTTGATTAGTCAAGGTACCTCGTTGACCATAGCTTAAAACGATGATATCATCCCCAACTTTTGGAGCTCGTTTTTTCTTAGCCTTCTGGAGAACCTTGTTTTTAGAAAGATCAACTTTTTCAGGAGCTAACTTCTTGAGTTTGGCCTTGGCTTCGATAATTTCATGTGGTTTAAGCTGAGATTTACTGTGAAGATTTTTAAGAATATCATCACTTTCTGCCAGAGCTAAGTCAACAATCTCCGCAGCTTGCTCACGCGCCTTATTGAGTTCTGTTTCCTTCTCACGATTAAGCTCATTGTAAAGTTTTTTGAGGGCACGATTCATCTTGAGGTTTTCTTGCTCAACTTGGCGAATATTCTCAAGACGTTTACGGCTTTCAAGCGTCTGCTCTTCCAATTGTTCAATAATACGATTGACATCATTGTCTTGATTAATCTGCTTGCTAGCGTCACCTACGATGACATCTGACAAGCCGAGACGTTTAGCAATCTCAAAGGCGTTGCTTCGACCAGGTACACCTTGCATAAAGCGATAGGTCGGGCGCAGGCTAGCTGTATCAAATTCCATGCTGGCATTCTGAACATAAGCCGTTTCAATCCCATAGGCTTTGAGTTCAGGATAGTGAGTGGTTGCCATAGTCTTGACCTGACGCAAGCGCAAGTCTTCTAGGATAGACATAGCAAGGGCTGCACCTTCTTGGGGATCTGTTCCTGCTCCAAGCTCATCTAGTAACAAGAGCGAGTTTTGATTGACCTTACCAAGAATATCTACAATATTAGTCATGTGACTAGAGAAGGTTGAAAGACTTTGTTCGATGGATTGTTCGTCTCCGATATCCGCAAAGACCTCCTCAAAAATTCCCACACGACTTCCCTTATCCGCCAAAATCGGCAAACCTGACTGGGCCATCAATTGCGTCAAACCTAAGGTTTTAAGCATAATGGTCTTACCACCCGTATTGGGACCAGTGATGACGATGGCTGTTAAATCCTTACCAAAGTGTACATCATTAGCAACAGCATTTTGCACCAAGGGATGGCGAACATGAAGAAGTTGAATCTCCTGTCCCTCAGAGACTTGAGGCACTACTGCTCCAGTTTCTTGGATAAAGCGGACCTTAGCCCGAATCAAGTCCAAATGTCCAATAATCCAGGCATCATTTGCGATTTCAGCTGCGTGCGGTCTTACTCGTTCAGAAAGTTCCTGAAGGATACGCATCATCTCATAGCGTTCATCTGCACGAAGACTGGCGATTTCTTCACTCAGTTTGACTACTTCACGTGGTTCGATATAGACAGTGTTCCCGCTGGCAGAAATATCATGAACCACACCGGCAATCTTATTACGATAGGTGTTTTTGACAGGAAGAACCTGGCGACCATTTCTACTAGCGATGATACCTTCAGTCAACATCTGAGCCTTTTGTTTGAGAAGGTCTTGCAAGACGTCACGAACTTGGCTCTCGCTATCATGGATTTTACGGCGGATTCGTGCTAGTTCTTCACTAGCAAAATTCTCAATAAATCCAGCTTCATTGATGGCTTGGAGATTTCCCTGCAGATGTGGGAAGTCGTGAAGTTTTTCAAACCAATTTGCCAAGTGGTCCAAGCGTACATTCTCAAGATTATCATAGAAATTTTTCAGTTCACGGCTGGCAAATATGACACGTTTGAGAAGGAGAAATTCCTCTATGTTGAGATCAGCACCCATCTCCAAACGTTTGCAGGTAGCCGCAATATCTTTTGTTGCCGAAATGCTGAAATGAGGATGCTCAACAAAGAGTTCTTGCATCTCCTTCATCTCTGCAAAGGCCTGTCTAATTTTATCAGCTTTATCTGTTGGGACTAGCTCTTTTAACTGCTCTAGGCCTTGTTCTGTCAAAAGATGGGGTTCAAATAGGGCCTTGACCTTGTTAAATTCTAACGTTTCTAATATTTTTGTATTCATTTCATTTCCTTAGTAAAAAAGTTATGGCTTTTTTTCATTTTCAAGTTTTTTAATTCAATCTCTTGCTTTTCGAAATTGTAAACAAAAGGCTAGGAATAGTTCCCGCCCTTTTTATCCGATTAATTTGGTAACCCAAAGCTGTTTAATAAAATTAGTTGTGAATGGAATACTTTGGATGATATGTCTAGCTACAAAGCTATTTTCAAGTGAATTTTGAACAATTTGTAATGGCACAGTCGCGAGAATCGTTAGCATCATCTGGAGGACAAACAAGGTCACACCGATTGATAGCACACCCGCACCGATACGGTAGTATTTCCCATCAAGTATCTTACTTGGTACTAGGTTTAGAAAAAGACCAAGCAAACGGCCGATGCAGTAAAAAATCGTAAAGGCTAATAGGAAGCCAACGCCTGCATAAAAAACCTTATCTAGATGGAAAAGTTGATTGGATGGGAAAAAGAAAGTTCCCTGTCCTTCCTGCGGATTAGCATAAGGGATTAATAAATTGAACTTCTGCCCTAAAGCTAGGTAATATTTGCTTGCAAAATAAGCAGAGACAATCGTTGCTACAAGATAATATGCTTGTAAAATAATTCCTCTGCGGTAGCCAATATAAAAGCTCCAAGCAAGGATTAATAAGAGTAGAATGGAAATCATAGGGAATCCTCAATCTTACTCTGCTCTTGTTTAGCCGCAACCACTTTATAACGGAGCGATTCTAACTCTTGCTCCTTATCATCAAATTCAATCTCACGACTGAGCTGAGTAGATAGGCAGTTGACTGCTAAGAGAATAGCTACTGTCTCATCATCAGCTCCAGGCATTTGTTCTTTGATTGCTTCATACTTTTCCGTCGCAACTTTAGCAATCTCCTCCATGAAAAGATTGTCATGTTCAGTTGTCAGCGTTAATGTTTTTTTCCCAAATGTAAACTTGAATCGATTTAAATTTGCCATAAAATTCACCTCAAGATATTATACCAAATTTCACTTAGTTTGTCAGTTTTTACCAATTCTAGCGCTTTTATGGTACAATAGAGACTATGGCAAGTATCACATTAACTCCGAGTGAAAAGGAAATTCAGGCTTTTATTCAAAAGCATGAACATGCACTCACTCCTAGTAAAAATCCCTATATTCGCTACTTTTTAAAGCTTCCTCAAGCCAGTGTTTCCGTCTATACATCTGGGAAAGTCCTCTTGCAAGGAGAAGCCGCTGAAAGCTATGCTAGCTTTTTTGGTTATCAAGAAGCACAAGTAGTTAGCGGGCAAAATTTCCCCTTGATTGGAACAGATGAGGTTGGAAATGGTTCCTACTTCGGTGGTCTGGCTGTAGTGGCATCCTTTGTGACTCCTGACCAACATGACTTCCTACGAAAACTAGGTGTAGGGGATTCTAAGACTCTGACAGACCAAAAAATTCGTCAACTTGCTCCCCTTCTTAAGGAGAGAATCCAGCACCAAGCGCTGCTTCTTTCTCCAAGTAAGTATAATGAAGTCATTGGGGAGCGCTACAATGCCGTTTCCGTAAAGGTAGCTCTGCACAATCAAGCGATTTTTCTCCTCCTCCAAAAGGGAGTCCAGCCAGAAAAGATTGTGATCGATGCTTTTACGAGTGCTCAAAACTATGACAAGTACTTAAAAAATGAAGCCAATCATTTTTCTAATCCAGTCAGCCTAGAGGAAAAAGCTGAAGGTAAGTACTTGGCTGTCGCAGTAAGTTCTATCATTGCGCGTGATCTCTTCCTAGAAAATCTTGAAAACCTAGGACGAGAGCTAGGCTATCAACTTCCAAGTGGTGCTGGAACTGCTTCTGACAAGGTAGCTAGCCAAATCCTTCAAGCATATGGAATGAAAGGGCTCGGCTTCTGTGCAAAGCTGCATTTTAAAAACACTGAAAAAGCTAAGCAACTTCTAGAAAGGTAAAAGTATGAATTATTTTAAAATATTTTTAAAAGAGTGGGGAATTTTCTTCCTGATTATTGCATTAATAGGTCTCAGCCGTCTCTTTCTCTGGAGCAATGTTCGTGTAGAAGGACACTCTATGGACCCTACTCTAGCTGATGGAGAAATTCTCTTCGTTGTCAAACATCTCCCTATCGATCGCTTTGATATAGTTGTCGCTCATGAGGATGAAGGGAATAAAGATATCGTGAAGCGAGTCATCGGATTGCCAGGTGATACCATCCGTTACGAAAATGATAAGCTCTACATCAACAATCAAGAAACCGATGAGCCTTACCTAGCAGATTATCTCAAACGCTTTAAAGAGGATAAACTCCAATCAACCTATACCGGAGATAGCTGGGATGGGAAAAAAGGCGAGTACTTCAGAAGTCTTGCTGAAAAAGCTGATGCCTTTACCTTAGATGTTAACTTCAATACTAGCTTTACCTTCACTGTTCCAGAGGGACAATACCTCCTACTTGGTGATGACCGTCTGGTATCTAGTGATAGCCGACATGTTGGTACTTTTAAAGCAAAAGATATTATTGGAGAGGCAAAATTCCGTTTCTGGCCACTCAAACGTATCGGAACATTTTAAGAACACTAAGAGGCCGAGAAATATAAATCTCAGCCTCTTCTCATTCTATTCTGAATGATAGATTTCATTCAGGAATGTAAAGGAATTATATGGAAGTCTATTTTACAGGTACGATTGAACGTATTATTTTTGAAAATGTCAGCAACTTTTACCGTATTCTCCTTTTAGATATAGAGGATACCAATGCTGAGGACTTTGATGATTTCGAAATCATTGTTACAGGGACCATGGCTGATGTCATCGAGGGAGAAGAATACACTTTCTGGGGGCAGATTGTTCAACACTCCAAATACGGAGAACAACTGCAGATTTCCCGTTACGAAAGAGCAAAACCAACTAGTAAGGGATTGGTCAAATATTTCTCTAGCAGCCATTTCAAAGGAATTGGTCTTAAAACTGCCCAAAAGATTGTGGAACTCTATGGGGAAAATACTATCGATGAAATCCTGGAACATCCTGAAAAACTTGAGACTATCTCAGGGCTGTCTTCTAAAAGTCGTGAGGCCTTTGTATCCACACTCCGTCTCAACTACGGTACAGAAATGGTCTTGGCCAAGCTTGCCAACTACGGAATCCCTAATAAATTAGCTATTCAAATTCAGGATACCTACAAAGAGGAAACTATCGATATCGTTGAAAATTATCCCTATCAGTTGGTAGAAGATATCAAGGGCTTGGGTTTTACCATCGCTGACCAATTGGCGCAAGAATTGGGCATTGAAAGCCAGGCTCCAGAACGTTTCCGAGCTGGCCTCATTCATAGCCTTTTAAACGCTTGTATGGAAAGTGGGAATACTTATGTTGAAGCTAGAGACTTATTAGAAAAAACTCTAAATCTACTGGAATCCTCACGTCCTGTAGAACTGGAACCAAGTCAACTTGCTCAAGAATTGTCCAATCTCATTGGAGAAGAAAAAGTCCAACAAGTTGACACCAAAATCTTTGATAACAGTCTCTTTTTCGCAGAAGAAGGAATTCATAATCACCTGATTCGTATCCTTGAAAAAGAAGAAACCGATAAACAAGAAACAGAAATCATCCAGGAGCAGATCGCAATTGTTGAGGAAGAATTAGGTATCCAATACGATGCCATTCAAAAACAGGCAATCTGCGATGCTATCCAAAACAAGGTCTTTATCCTGACTGGCGGACCTGGAACTGGAAAAACCACTGTTATCAATGGGATTATTGCTGTCTATGCTCGATTAGAAGGACTGGACCTTCGAAAGAAAAGTAATCTACCGATTCTCCTTGCTGCTCCAACTGGTCGTGCGGCTCGTCGCATGAATGAACTAACAGGCTTGCCGAGTGCAACCATTCACCGCCACTTGGGTATGACTGGTGACGACGACACAAGCCATTTAGAAGATTATCTAGATGCTGACTTTATCATCGTAGACGAGTTCTCTATGGTAGATACTTGGCTAGCCAATCAACTCTTCTCAAATATTTCCTCTACTAGTAAAATTCTCATCGTTGGAGATAGTGATCAGTTGCCATCGGTTAGCCCAGGCCAAGTTCTGGCTGACTTGCTCCAGATTCCAAGTATTCCGCAAACACGCTTGGAAAGAATCTACCGCCAGAGCGAAGAATCAACCATTGTCACGCTTGCGAGTCAGATTCGTCAAGGAATTTTACCTGCAGATTTCACCCAGAAAAAAGCAGACCGTTCCTACTTTGAAATCGCTAGTAACCAGATCCCAGCGACCATTGAAAAAATCCTAGACGCTGCCATCAGAAGTGGCATCCCTGCACGAGACATCCAAGTTCTAGCTCCTATGTATCGTGGAGCAGCAGGAATCGATGCCATCAATCAACTCATGCAAGAACTGCTTAATCCTCTTCAAAAGGGACAGATTAGTTTTGAAGCAAGTCAGTTTCAGTATCGTAGTGGTGATAAGGTCATTCATTTGGTTAACGATGCAGAAGTTAACGTTTTTAACGGAGACCTAGGCTACATCACAGACCTCATTCCTGGAAAATACACTGAATCTAAACAAGATGAAATGATGATTGATTTTGATGGGAACGAAGTCGTCTATCCACGCAACGAATGGTACAAGATTCGTCTTGCCTACGCCATGAGTATCCATAAATCTCAAGGAAGTGAATTCCCAGTTGTGTTTCTTCCCATCACCAGTGCTAGCAAGCGCATGCTGGAGCGTAACCTCATCTACACTGCTATTACTCGGGCTAAAAGCAAACTCATCCTACTCGGTGAACTTCAAGCCTTTGATTATGCAACTAAACATATCGGAACAGCTCGAAAAACCTATCTGATTGAACGTTTCAGCGATTTAACCGAAAGCTCTGAAGAAATAAATGAGCCAATTCTTGAAACAGAAAATCAGATTAACCCTCATCAACCTTACATTCTGACTGAAGAAAACTGGACTAGTATCCCAGCCATGATTGGGATTAGCCAAGATGACCTTGATGAGTTTTTCGGAAAATAAAGCACAAAAAAACCACCGAATTCCGGTGGTTTTTTATCTTTTCAGATTATTTTACTGTTGCAGTGCTTGTGATCAATTCAACAGCTTTCTTGATTGTGATATCATGTTTCAACATATCTGCTGAAAGCAAGCTTTGTACTTGGGCAACTTCCATGTTGTAATCTGCAGCCAATTGCTCGATTTCTTTTTGGATTTCTTCTTCAGTAGCGTCAAATCCTTCAGCTTTCGCAACTGCTTCGATAACAAGGTTAGTCTTAGTGCGTGACTCAGCTTCTGCTTCGTATTGTTTGTGAAGGTCTTCTTGAGTAGTTCCAGTGATTTGGAAGTACATATCAGGGTTGATACCTTGACGTTGCAAGTTTCCAAGGAACTCATTTACTGAGCGGTGAACTTCTTCGTGGATCATTTCTTCTGGAAGCTCTACGATTTCAGCGTTTTCAACTGCTTTATCAATTGCTGCACCTTCAACGGCATCATTGTATGCTTCTTCTTTAGCAGCCGCCAATTCTTTGCGGTATTTTTCTTTCAATTCGTCAAGAGTTTCAACTTCTTCGTCGATATCTTTTGCAAGTTCATCGTCAAGAGCTGGAACTTCTTTAGCTTTAACTTCGTGGATAGTTGTTACGAATTTAGCTTCTTTACCTGCAAGGTCTTCTGCTTGGTAGTCTTCTGGGAATGTTACGATAACATCAACAGTTTCACCAGCTGAATGTCCAACCAATTGGTCTTCAAATCCAGGGATGAATTGACCTGAACCAAGTCCAAGTGAGAAGTTTTCACCTTTTCCACCGTCAAATTCAACACCGTCGATAGAACCAACAAAGTCGATAACAACAGTGTCGCCGTTTTCAGCAGCACCTTCTTTGATCACCAATTCAGCCAAGTTGTTGCGTTCACGTTCGATACGCTCTTCAACATCAGCGTCAGTTACTTCTTTATCTACATCAACTGATACTTCAAGGTTTTTGTATTCACCCAATTTTACTTCAGGTTTTGTAACAACTTCAGCAGTGATAACCCAATCTTGACCTTTTTCCATAGAAGTTACGTCAATTTTTGGTTGAGCAACTACTTCAAGACCAGCTTCTTTAACAGCTGCTTCATAAGCGTCTGGTAAAAGAGCGTTCATTGCATCTTGGTAAAGTGCTTCTTCACCAAATTTTTGGTCGAAGATAGGACGTGGAAGGTGACCTTTACGGAAACCTGGAACGTTAAGAGTTTTCTTTACTGAGTTAAATACACGGTCCAATTCTGGTTTGATTTGGTCTTGAGAGATAGTGAAAGTCAAGACACCACGGTTTGTTTCTTTGTTTTCAAATGATACAGACATTCTGTCATTTCTCCTTAAAATTTTTAATACAGTCCATTATACCACATAGTAGCGAACTTTTTCAAGTAATGGATGCGCTTTTCGTCCATGCTTCAGTTACATCCTATGTCCCCTAAAATTCATCAGAACCCACCAGATGGTGTTGAAAAGCATAAACAGCTGCCTGGGTACGATCACTAACTTCAAGTTTGGCTAGGATATTGGAGACATGGGTCTTGACTGTCTTAAGGGAGATAAAGAGCTCATCTGCAATGCGCTGATTTTCATAGCCCTTGGCAATCAGTTGAAGGACATCGCGTTCTCGCGCAGTTAATTCTTCGTGCAGTTCGACGTGATTACGGTTATATTCTACCTTCTTGCTGACCTCTTGTTCAATTGCAAATTCACCGGCTGCTACCTTACGAACTGCGTGTAGCAACTCATCTGCGCTCGAAGTTTTGAGCATATAGCCTTTAGCCCCAGCATTTAAGACTGGCATGATTTTTTCATTGTCTAGATAAGAAGTCACAATCAAAATTTTAGCCTCCGGCCATTCTTTGAGAATAGCTAGAGTTGCGTCAATTCCGTTGACTTCAGGCATAACAATATCCATGACGATCACATCTGGACGAAGCTCCAAGGCCATGGAAATCCCTTCGGCTCCATTAGTTGCTTCTCCAACAACCTCTACATCATCTTGTAGTTCAAAATAACTTTTTAAACCAAGACGCACCATTTGGTGGTCATCTACTAATAATAGTTTCATTTTATTTCCTTTTGTTAATCAATCAAGCAAGGGGATCCGAATATCCACTGCCAAACCCTGCTTCGGTGCTGTTAGTAGTTGTACGGTCCCTGCCATATCTTCCACTCGTTCTTTGATATTGCGTAGTCCATAGCTTAGTTCATCAACATCATCTAACTGAAAACCGAGACCATTGTCTACTACCTTCAACTGCAATTCAGTTTCCGTTTGATAAAGATAAACATCTAGACAAGAAGCTTGGGCATGACGGAGAGTATTACTAATCAATTCTTGGACGATACGAAAGACATGCTCCTCAATCTTTTTAGGCAATTCGTCTACCTCATATTTAAAACTGACTTTGAGTTCACTTTTTTCTTCCAATTCTTTGAGAAGCAACTGTATCCCCTCAACCAGACTCTTTTGTTCCAGTTCAATAGGACGCAAATGCAAGAGTAGAATACGCAAATCTCTTTGGGCTGTCTCCAAAATAGCTGTTACACTCTGGAGTTGTGTCTGCATCTTCTCTTTGTCTAATCTGGAAGCTTGTTGACTGAGTCCTGATAAAATCATATGGGCAGCAAAAATTTCTTGGCTAACCGTATCATGCAAGTCACGCGCGATTCGCTTGCGCTCCTTTTCAATAATCACTTCTTCCTTGACCAAGGCTTGATTGTCCGCTTTTTGAATGGCTTCTGTCAATAAACCAAGCTTGCCTGACAGGTTTTTAAAACTTGCGTCTAAGTCGTCATCCCCTAGACTTTTAATATCTTTACCAGCCAGCAGATTCTTAAGATTTGCTTGGATTCTTCTTCTTGAAATTTCGTCAACCATTGTCCAAAATAGGACCAATAAAAAAGCAAGGGCAAGACTAAACATCAAAGCTAGAAATAGGACTTTTTCTGTCTTTTCTAAATCTTGGAAGAGAGAAGTCCACTCCAAATCTAAGACCTTAAAAATACTTCGAAACAGAAAAGCGACAAAGAGAAAAGAGGTGACACCAATTAAAATATAGGGTTGCTTTTTCATCCTCTCACCACCTCAACATCTCCAACCATCGTTGTCAAAAGAATCTTAACACTCTTGGGACTCTTGAGATAATCTCTGGTTTCTTGATGAAATTGCTCATTACGCAAAGCACGTTTAGGCTGGTCAAAAAAGGTTAAATCTCCGTACAGAGAATTGACGCTTAGGCTGACTTCTACATCCACTGGTACGATAATTCTAGTCGTACCAACCAGTTTTCTCAAGATAATGACATTATCATGATTGCTCAAAATCACGTGCTCTAGATGAATGGTATCCTTCCCCATAAGGCGAAAGAGATTGATATCATCAAAACGACAGGTCTGGTAACTTGAAAAATGGTGGAGATTTCCAAACCAACGATTTTTCTCCCTCTTTACTGTCACAACTTCTTCAAAAACCAGATTGGTATCTTCTCTTTCCTGGTTCATCATAGGGTAAAGCAGGAACAGGCTGTAAATCAAGGCTACAAAGATGGCTAAAATGACAAAGGGATTGAGCATGATGATAAAGAAAAATAGGATGCTCACTGCTACTAAAATAAAATTGTTCCCCTGTTTTCCAGTATAATATCGAATCAGCAGTAAAAACAAGAGCAAAATCAGTAGAAAACGGGAAAAATGCTCTGATACCATCATAATCAGAGCTCCTGTTAATAAACAAGCTTCAATAAATAGAAAAATTTGAAATTTTCGCATGTATCCGTCCTCTCCATTTAATTGTATCACAAATCCCAAAAGTCACATCAGTCTGAGGAATGATAAAGAGACCGGGACTAAAATCCCGATCTCTTTACATTTGATCTTTTGCTTCTTTCAATTTTCCATATAGGAGATAGTCAACCTCTTGCAAATCCTCAATTTTTTTACAATTAAGGGCACACATAATCAAGCGTAGGTCTTCCTTCCAACCTTCAACAATGGAAATAACGACATCAACAGAGTAATTTTCAACCAGCTCTAACATAGTGCGTGATAGACCAACTGCCTTGGCTCCAAACACCAAGCATTTGATGATATCTAGTGGATTGCGAACTCCTCCACTAACCAAAAGTTCCATCTTGTCTTTCCAGTCTTGGGCATTCAGAAGAGCTTGCATGGTCGATTGACCCCAGTCATTGAGGTAGTCCCGTTGACCGCTACGACGATTTTCGATATAGGCAAAGCTAGTCCCCCCACGGCCAGACAAATCAACGGTTTGTATTCCCATCTCATAAGCCTTAGCAATGGTTTTCACATCCATGCCAAAGCCAACTTCTTTTAAAACAAGAGGTACAGAGATTTGCTCAGCATAATCTTTCAGATTATGCTGCCATAATCTAAATTGACGTTCACCCTCTGGCATAAGTAATTCCTGCATGACATTAACATGAACTTGTAAGAGGAGTGGATTCATCTCTTTCACTGTTTGTAATCCTAGTTCTACAGGCTTGTCTAAGCCAATATTGGTTCCAAGAAGGAGGTTAGGGTAACTAGTTTTGACTGAAAAAGAGTCATCTGAAGGATCCTTAAGAGCAGCACTGTAAGAACCTGTTACAAATAAAATCCCACAGGATTCAGCCACCTGAGCCAATTTTTGATTGATTTCTCTCCCCTTATCGCTTCCACCCGTCATGGCATTGATATAAAAAGGAAAGTCCCACTTTCGACCTGCAAATTCTGTCGAAAGATCAATTTCATCTAAGTCATATAAAGGTAGCGAGGAGTGGATCAACTCCACTTCATCAAAACTATTATAAGTACTGTTTTGTTCAAGGGCATAGCGGATGTGTTCATCCTTCCGATTTGTCGTCATGTCCTATCCTTTCTTGATACAAGAGCTCAATTCCTAGATCAGCCCAGCGTTTTTTCAGTAATGTGGTCGAATCTTGGTCAAAGCCAAGTGCAATCCCACAGTCTCCACCACCAGCACCACTGCTCTTAGCAACAGCTTTTAAGTCTTGGCTGGCATTTTTTAATTGCCTGAGCGAAGGTGTATAAATATCTGAACTCAAGCCTTCTAAAAGTTGGCTAGCTTGTTCCAGCAAGTCAATAATGGTTTCTTCTTGACCCACCTCCAAAGCCTTTACCAAGTTAGCTACTGTTTCTTTTGAAGCCTGTAAAAAGCTAGAGTTCATATTATCCTTGATTTGCTTGACCATATGACTTGATACAGCCACTTCCTTGGTCCAACCAACCAGAAAATCAAACTTCAAGGCCGGTTCAACGCTCCTAATAGAAAAGCCCCAGTCACGTGCTAATACAGCTTGCAAGTCTTCTTTTTCTAGCCAATCTGCCACTTTCTCACGGTCAAATGACTGATAGAGGACGAGGTCTTCTGATACGATACAGGCAATGTCCCCCATGGAGCCATTGTCCCCACGTTTAAGAAGTACAGCACTCGCCAATTTAAACAAGAGTTCTCTATCAGCTAATCTTTCATAGAAGGCAAGCATGGCCTTGATGACCAAAACAACCACACTACCACTAGAACCCAGGCCAAATTTCTTCCCCTCACGCTCCATTTTCCCACGAATGTCTAAAGAAAAAGGCTGCAGTTCAACTCCTTGGGCAGTTAGATACTCCTCCACCAAGGCAACTGTTTCTTGAATCAAGGTATAAGAGGAATCCGGTCGCAAGTCTACACTATAGGAAAACATATCTGAGTAGAGTCGATAATTATTAGACGCTTTAATCTCAGCCGTCATATAGATGGGAATAGCCTTTATTAGTGCCAACTGTCCCGGTTCTAAAATGGCATACTCCCCAGCCCAATAGAGCTTCCCACAAGTTTTAACAATCGTCATCTTGGCTCAAATCCTTTGTTTTTGAAACGATTAAGCGATATCGTTGACCTAAAAGTTCTGATAAATGTTCCAAATCCTCTTCCAAGCAAAGAACCTTGACATTAGGGCCCGCATCCATGGTAAAGTAGCAAGATTCTCCTTGTTCTCTAAGCTGACGAACAAAATCCATAGCCTCATAACTAGCATCTGTCAGATAAGAGAAGGATGGAGTTGCAGTTTTTGTTGTAGCATGCATAGCCAAGGCGTTCTTCTCTGTTAATTCTCCAACTTTCTTAAAGTCATTTTCCTTGAGGTAGACTAACATATCCTTGTAATCTTGTTCAGATTGACGAATCCACTCATCAAAAGTTGTCGAAGTCTCCACACAGAGCTTCATCCCATCTCGACTGGAAATTGGTTTTTTCTGGTCTTCCAAGACCAACATAATCATAGCGAGTTTCAAGTCAGTCTCAACTGGATAGATCTCTCCACTATCCTTGTCCCAGGCTGCCAAGGGGCCATAAAAACTACGAGATGAAGAACCCGATGCAAACTTAGCTTCCAAGGCCAATTCTCTGCGATTCAGCCCAAGTTGGAAATATGCGTTACAAGCTTTGACCAAGGCAGATAAACCACTGGAACTTGAAGAAAGGCCTGCTGCTGTTGGCATATTGTTCTTGGTATCGATACGAACAAACCCTGCTCCTTCAGGACGGTAGCGGTCAATGATTTTACTCATCTTGGCATGCTCAGCTTCGTTTTGCAACTGACCATTGATGTAAAAGACATCAGCGGTTGCATCTACTGGTAAAGGAGAAAGTATCGTCTCCGTATACATATTTTCTAAAGTTAGAGAGATACTGCTAGTCGCAGGAACCATCTCTTTTTCTGCCTTCTTTCCCCAATATTTAATAATAGCAATATTGGCATAGGAACGTACTGTTACAGGCTTTCGATCCATGTCTGAACAGCTCCTTTCTCTTCTAATCTTTCAGCTAAATCTTGAGCTTGGTGATAGTCAGCTACTAAGGCTATAATACAGCCACCTAAACCACCACCACTCATCTTAGCACCTAAAGCTCCATGTTCGAGAGCAGTTTCAACCAAGGCATCAGCCTCAAGGCTACTAACTCCTATTTCTTTTAGATTTCCATGTGCTTTTGTTAAAATCTCTCCCAGCATCATGGCATCTCTTGCCTTTATTGCTTCTTCTGCTTGCTGGGTCAACTCTCCAAGTGCATACAAGAAAGGTAAAGCTTCCTTACCCTTGCTCTCTACAACTTGAATAGCTTCACGAGTGTGTCCATAGACTCCTGTATCTGCAATGACCAGATAAGCCGACAAGTCCATGGCTAGTTCTTCAAAACCAACATTCTTGATAAAACGAATAGGCTGGTCACTAAGGCAGGTCTTAGCATCCAATCCACTAGGATTCATATGGGCAATCATCTCAGCGCGATTGACCAGAATTTCTAACACATCTCGCGGTAGTTCTGCTTGGTAATAATCAAATACAGCGCGAATAGCCGCAATGCTAATGGCTGCCGAAGAACCCATTCCACGTTTTTCTGGAATAGCAGAGTCAATTTGGCAACGGATGTATGCATCTTTGATATTCAGATACTCGAGAGAAGCATAAACTGCCATGGACAAGGTGTCCTCTTCAAAAAGACGCCATGGTGTCGTTGCCGGTACAACCCGACAAGTCACCTCTACCTCTAAAAGAGGCAAAGAGATGGCTGGATAGCCGTAAACGACTGCATGCTCCCCTATTAAAATAATTTTACTATGTGCCTGACCGACACCAACTTCTTTTGTCATTTAATCCTACTATCAGATGAAAATCATCTATTTCTAGATAAAATTTTAGAACTTTATTCCTTTCTATTTTATTATATTTTCACAAAAAAAGCGATTGTTTCCTTTCACAATCGCTTGTTTTCATCATTGTACCCACTCACCATTATAGTTGACCTGGTAGCCACCTACTGTGGTATTCACAGCTAGGGCACCTGAACTATAGGCATAGTACCATTTACCGTTAACTTGGAACCAGCCTGTCACCATAGCTCCTGACGAACGAAGATAATACCAAGTATTATCGACATAAATCCAGCCAGTTTTCATATCACCATTTTGAGCATCTAAATAATACCAAGTTGAACCATCTAGATACCAACCGGTCGCCATAGCACCTGATGAACGGAGATAGTACCACTTGTTACCAAGATACTGCCAACCAGTTTGCATTGCAGCGGTTGTTGGATCGAGATAGTACCAAGTCGAATTGTCGTTAATCCAACCAGCACGTCTTTCTCCACCAAGGTAGTCTTTTCCTGAAGAACCTGTTTTTGCTAGGTAATACCAGTTAGACTGATCATAAAGCCAACCTGTTTTTAATGAGTGATCTTGATCAAAGTAGTAGTTTGCTAATTTAAGAACTTCTGGGCCTTCAAAGCCTTCACCATGCTTTTTGCCAACAGTTAACGAATACTTAGCCTCTAATTGTTGCCAGCCAACAAACTCTTGTAGTACGCCATCTTTATCAAAATAGTACCACTTGTGTTGAAGACCGATTTCATTAACTGGTTGGTTATCTAACAAATCATCACGATAACCTGTTCCAGGAATTTCTATATATTGCCAGCCAACTACCATTTCTCCTTTATCACCAAAATAGTAAGTTTTACCGTCTATTTTATGCCAATAGATTGCTTTATGGTCATCTTTTATATAATATTTTCTATTGTCCTTATCGACAAACTGTCCACCTGTAGTGTCCGCAAATACTGTATTTGTTGCTAACAGACCAAAGAAAAATACTGCTAGTCCAACTTGCATCATTTTTTTCAAAAATTTCATTCTTGCTTCCTCCAAAATGATTATAGCAAAAACTGAACTATATGTCAATATATAATAATTTCAAAAAAAGCAGTTACACAAGGTAACTGCTTTTCTATTCTTGCATGGTGTAACCCACACCACGTACGGTTTTAATGTAACTCTTTTGACCTTTTACGTCAAGTTTGCTACGTAGATAACGGATATAAACATCCACAATATTGGTTTCGGTCGCACTTTCATACTTCCAAACACTTTCCAGCAACTGCTCTCGAGTTAAAACTTTCTTGCTTCCCATAAGGGTAGCCAAAAGGTCATATTCACGACGTGTGAGGGCAATCATTTCCTCACCACGATAGACTGTATGATGTTCTACGTCCATACGCAGATTGCGATAGGATGTCGGAACCTTCATTTGACTACAGTGTTGGTCGATAAAATCCCGACCTCGGAAAATTGCTGCAATACGAGCCACCAAATCATCAATAATGACTGGCTTGTAGATATATGAAACAGCGAAACGCTGGATTGTTTCAAGTTGGTCTTGCAATTCTTCTCGATGGTCCAAGATCATGATCACCGCAGCTGGCTTGGTTCGACTCAACTTATCTGCAAAATCCTGGGCTGTCATATCCCCTAGATGAGCATTCAGTAAAATCAAGTCATAGTCTGTCTGAAGAGCCATGGAGAGGGCCTTTTGTCCCTCTTCTACCTGATCAACTCGGTATTGCTCTTTTTGGAGTTCCAGACTTAAAAAATGAGCTAGATTTCTTTCTTTCTCAAGTAATAAAATCCGTTTCCCCATGGCTGACCTACTTATTTTTCGTCATACCAAGAGTAGTGGAATGTTCCTTCTTTGTCTTTACGTTGGTATGTGTGGGCACCAAAGTAATCACGTTGTGCTTGGATCAAGTTTGCTGGAAGGTCAGCTGAACGGTAGCTATCAAAGTAAGTGATGGCAGCTGAGAATGTTGGTACTGGTACACCTGCTTGAACAGCAAGAGCTACGATATCACGAACTGATTGTTGGTACTTAGCTGTTACATCCAAGAAGTACTCATCCAAAAGAAGGTTAGGAAGATCTGCATCACGGTTGTATGCATCTGTGATCTTTTGCAAGAAACGAGAACGGATGATACATCCATCGCGCCAGATAGATGCGATGTCCGCAAATGGCAAGTTCCAGTTGTTTTCTTTAGAAGCTACACGCAATTGCGCAAAACCTTGTGCGTAAGAGATGATTTTTGAGAAGTAAAGGGCTTGACGGATTTTTTCAATCAACTCAGCCTTGTCGCCTTCAAATTTGAAAGCAGCTGGTTTTGGAAGCACCTTGCTTGCATGAACACGTTCTTCTTTGTAAGTTGAGATATAACGGGCAAATACTGACTCAGTAATGAGTGACAATGGCACACCAAGGTCAAGAGCTGATTGACTAGTCCATTTACCAGTTCCTTTGTTTCCTGCAGCATCCAAGATGTAGTCTACGATTGGTCCATCTTGACCTTCATCATCTTTACGGCTCAAGATATCAGCTGTGATTTCAATCAAGTAGCTGTCCAATTCACCCTTGTTCCACTCAGTAAAGATTTCAGCCATGTCTTCTGCCGAAAGACCGAGCAAGTGTTGCATCAAGTCATAGCTTTCTGCGATCAATTGCATATCACCGTACTCGATACCATTGTGAACCATTTTCACATAGTGACCTGCTCCATCAGGACCGATGTAAGTCACACATGGTTTCCCATCTTCTGGTGCTTTTGCAGAAATTTCTTCAAGAACGTCAGCCACCAATTCATAGGCTTCTTTTTGTCCACCAGGCATGATAGATGGTCCTTCAAGGGCACCTTTTTCACCACCAGATACACCTGTACCGATGAAGTTGATACCTGAGTTCGCCAATTCTTCATTACGACGGATAGTATCTTTATAGAAAGTATTTCCTCCATCAATCAAGATATCGCCTTTATCCAAGTGTGGAAGAAGGGCTTGGATGGTTGCGTCTGTACCAGGTCCTGCTTGAACCATAAGCATGATACGACGTGGTTTTTCGATTGAGTTTACGAAGCTTTCGATATCATAGCTTGGCACAAAGTTCTTTTCAGGATGGCAAGCAACAACATCTTCTGTTTTTTCTTTACTACGGTTATAGATAGCAACTGTGTATCCACGAGATTCGATATTAAGGGCAAGGTTACGACCCATTACGGCCATACCAACAACACCAAAGTTTGCTTTTGTCATGTGACACTCCTCTTATTTAATATGTTTTATTTTATCACGTTTATCTGTGAAAAGAAAGAATTTTATAACAATTTGACTAGTAGTCTAAATCATCCGCATGGCCAGAACCATTCCCAACAAAGTATCCTGTCTTACAGTTTAGAGTGAAGAGATAAGTTCCATCTGGTTTATAAAGGTTGTAATAACCATTGCCATTAACGATATTTACAGGTTCCAAGATATATTGGTTTCCAGTGATATATCCACGTGCACGGGATGTCTCAAGTATTCGTTCAAGGACACCATCTGCAAAAGTCCAAGCAGGATTACTACTATCACTTACAGCGGCTTGATTATACGGTACTCGACTGACACTTCTTTGCAAATTAACGCCTTCGCTCGACAAGCCACCATTCGTAGATGACGCAGTCTCATTTGTTGAAGTAGATGGACTGCTTTCTGTCGTTGGGCTTGACGCTTCTTGGCTAGCGGCTGACGTTGAAGCTGCACTTGTTGTTGTACTTGCTAATTGACTCTTACCAAGACTGATTGCTTTGTCTAGAAGTTTATCAATTTCTGTATTACCAGTCTTGATATCTGTAAATTTAGCATCCGCTTTGATTTTTGCATTTGTATCCAAAACACCATCTGTAATAGCTGGAGTTTCAAATTGAGAATTTACTTCTTGAATTGCTTTTATCTGTGTTTCTAAGCTATCATATTTTGATTTGGCTAGAGTATGTTCTCTCGCTCCTTCAAGTTTATCTAGAAGTTCCTTCAATTGATTCAGTTGACTAAACTGGCTATTTTTAAGAGCTGTTTTGTTTTCATCAGTATAAAACGTGTCGTAGAGCGCATTAAATTGTTCATAGACCGACTGATTGCTTACCAAGCCTGAATCTGCAGCCTTCGTTTGAAGCTCTTGAGAAGAACGCGTAATCTGACGATAAACGTAATAGCCACCTCCAAAAATCAAGAGGAATAGTAAAATAATGGCTGACAAAATTGCCCATTTCTTTTTATTTTGAGGTTCATCATCTGCTTGAGCAGAACGAGATAAGGGTTGAAGTTGATCTTCATTTTCCTCATAAACCACTGCAACTTCGGAGTTATCAACCTCAGCCATTTCCACAGCTTCCAATTCATCCTTAAAAGGTTGCTCGAGAACTCTCGTTTCCTCTTCTTCGGCTTCTTGAGCAACGATTTCAGTTGTCTCTGTGGCTACTGCAAGAGCAATTGCTTCCTCTTCCGGACTTAACACATTTTCTTGTTCAGTAGTTTCTCTCACTTCTTGGATCATATCATCCAAGCTTTGAGTAGACTCCTCTTTTTTCGTTTGTAAATTTTCAAATTTGTCTGCTTCGATTTCTTCACGGTGTTGCTTGATATATTTATCTAAGATGGTATCATCTGGAGTCACACCCGCTTCAACCTCTTCGTTCTTACGAATAGCCTGACCAACCGTTAAATCTTTAGCCTCTTCAAATTCAAATTTAGATTCTTGCTCACCCTTGTGATGGCGATTGCGTCTTTTCTTACTCATTTGCATTCCTTTCTACTTTGACATCTTCTCTTTTCACTCGTTGACCAAAATATTGATATAAATCAACTTTCAAAGTACCGTTATAGAGTTTCCGTTTTTTATCTGCCTGACTACCATATTTACTTTCAAAAGCTTCGTCACTAGTCAGGATAAATTTACTCCAGGTTTTAAGTGGTGCAAATACCTCTCCCATCTCAGCATAGAGCTTTGTTACTCCTGCGTCATCTGATAAGCGTTCCCCATATGGTGGATTCGAAATAATAACTCCATTAATCTTATCTGTTCGCAAATCCTGCACGCGCATCTGCTTAAAGTAGATATCCTTAGAAACCCCCGCAGCCTGAGCATTTGCCTTAGCAATTTCCACCATGCGGCCATCGATATCACAGCCCATGATGTCTAGCTCAATCTCACGATTAATCTTCTTGCTAGCTTCCGTACGAATCTCCTGAATCAAACGATCACTAACCCAATTCCATTCTTCGAAAGCAAAGGAACGTCGTAAGCCTGGCGCCATATTACGAGCAATCATAGCTGCCTCAATACAGAAGGTTCCTGAACCACAGGTTGGATCAATCAAAGGTTTATCTGGATACCAGTTTGATAATTGCAGAATTGCTGCTGCCATGTTCTCTTTAATAGGAGCACCACCTTTTTCAGTACGATAACCTCGTTTGAAAAGACTAGAACCACTTGTGTCAATCATGATAGTCGCAACATCTTTAAGAATTGAAACCTCTATTTTAAACTCTGGACCATTTTCCATCAAGGGAACGCCTTCTGGTCGAGCATAATGTTTCTGCAATTTCTTGACAACTGCCTTTTTAGAAATAGCTTGAACACTAGGCTCATTATGAAGTTTTGATTTGACACACTTAGCCTTTGAAATTGGAAAACGCGCTCCAAGTGGTAAATAGTTTTCCCAATCTAAGGCAAAAACTCCTTGAAAAAGTTCTTCAAATGTTTTTGCAGGAAAAGTCCCAACAACAATCTTAATCCTATCTGCAGCTCGTAGCCACAAATTGGTTTCAATAATTGCCTTTACATCTCCTCCAAAGCGAACGCGACCATTCTCAACTTGACAGTCATAGCCAAGTGTACGCACTTCCCGACCTACAACAGCCTCTAAGCCTGCTGCAGCAGTCGCGATTAAGTTAAATGTTTGTTTCATGTCAGTCTTTAAAGACCTTTCTCTTGTTCACCTTTAAAAAATGAGGTTGAGAAAATTTCTCAGCCCCAACCTATATGCAATTTTCTATAAGCCATGTTTTGTTCCAGAAGTGACTAGGACCACTTCTTTCGATAATCATCTGTCTACCACTAACAGCTAGAAGCTGCTAGCAGTCAGAGTACTACGTTCGTTTCCGCGCACTCCATGCCCCGACCAAAATTTGGGTTGCTAGCTTGAGGGGTTTACCGCGTTCCACTCTCTCTGTTTCCAGAGAGACTTCGTCACTGTGGCACTTTCAGAGCTACTAAAACATATCCGAAAACTTAGTC
This sequence comes from Streptococcus sp. Marseille-Q6504, assembly GCF_965111625.1. Taxonomy (NCBI): domain Bacteria; kingdom Bacillati; phylum Bacillota; class Bacilli; order Lactobacillales; family Streptococcaceae; genus Streptococcus; species Streptococcus sp. Marseille-Q6504. The sequence goes on along the minus strand of NZ_CBCOON010000002.1, from coordinate 197,422 downwards.
TATTCACTCGCCGTAACGATTTCTCGTCCCTAGGCTTATGGTTTCGCCTAGCACAAACACTACAGGCATCACAGCCTGTGCTAGCATGGACTTTCCTCATGAAAAGATAAACTCTCCACGCGATTATCCAAAAATTGCACAACTGTATGATTCTAGAAATCAGAATTTTCTACGATTTGTTTGCCAAATACTTCTTTTTCAAGACGATTCAATCGTTTCAAGATATCAAAGTTAGTCATAGAAGTCGTACTTCCAAGCTCAGCAGGCTCAGACGTTACAGATACAGGTTCCACTTGAGGTTTGTTCGCCAATTGTTCTTTCAATTCTGCGACTTCCAAACGCAATGATTTAACCAACGCTGCATAGGTTTCATAATCCTTGATAACGTCATCTAAGAATTCATCTACCTCTGCTTTACTGTATCCACGTACTTCTCTTCCGAAATCCTGCTCAAAAATATCCTTTGCTGTAAAAATAATACTTGCCATGTCTCTCTCCATTCTCAGTTACTAGTATTATTATATAAAAAAAGGCAAACAAAAAGCAAGGTCAAAGCCTCAATTTTCGGAAAAATTTTCGGCTATTTCGTTTAAATCCTCAAATGTTAATCTTTTTGTAATATAGTTGTCTTTCTTTTTCATCAGTTCGTAAAAAAATCTCAGTTTTGTTTCGTTTTCTTGATCATAAAAAAGATAGGTTCCATCTGTATTTTCAAGTAAAAAAATCTGGTAATCTCTCAATTGGCTTTTATGCTCATAAGCCGGATAGGCATACTTAATAAAATCGACCTGTTTAAAATCACTCAATTTGATCTGATTAGCTTCATTCCAATTCGAACCATGTGTCTCAAAGTCAAAAATAGTCGCTAGTTGGAATCCATAGTCATCTTTCATTTCCTTGGCGACTTCTAAAACCCAATGTTCAAAACCAAGAGAACCTGTAAACACTAGCCATTGCAACCCTTCCTCAACCATTCTTTCCAAATCTCTTCGAATGGCTTTTTTGATAATTTTTAAGCGAATGTCCTTTTCATTAAACACTCCCAAATCAAAAGCTGAGTATCCCAAAACCAAGGCTGTATGCATTTTTTCACCCTTTCTGAAAACCTTTGTGGTATAATAGAGTGATGTTATTGTACCAATAAGGAGGACTATGGTCAACTATCCACATAAACTTTCATCTAAACCAAGCAAAACTTCTCTACCTCAAACTAAAAATTTCGCAAATCGAGGTATGAGCTTTGAAAAGATGATTAATGCTACCAATGACTACTATCTATCACATGGAATAGCAGTCATTCACAAAAAGCCAACCCCAGTTCAGATTGTTCGGGTCGACTACCCTCAACGGAGTCGCGCTAAAATTGTTGAAGCCTATTTTAGACAAGCTTCAACTACTGACTACTCGGGTGTTTATGAAGGATTTTACATTGATTTCGAAGCAAAGGAAACCAGACAAAAAAATGCTTTCCCGATGAAGAACTTCCATTCTCATCAGATACAGCATATGGAACAGGTTCTTGAACAAAAGGGAATTTGCTTCGTCCTAATCCATTTTTCTTCTTATCAGGAAACATATTTATTACCGGCGATTGACCTTATCCGTTTTTATCAACAGGATATGGGGAAAAAATCAATGCCGCTTGATTATATTCGAGAGCATGGTTATGTGATTGAACAACAAGCCTTCCCTCAAATACCTTATCTCGATATCGTCAAACAACATTTACTAGGTGGTAAAACAATATGAACAAACAACTTATCTGGCGCATTGCTAAATATCTAGGAATTGGATTTTTAGCAGCCTTTATTGCTGCAATATTGATTGGTGGAAGTGTCTTCTTCTACTATGTATCTAAAGCACCAGAACTTTCTGAAAGCAAACTTGTCGCAACAACTTCAAGTAAAATTTACGACAGTAAAAACGAATTGATTGCTGACTTAGGAGCCGAACGTCGTGTCAATGCTCAAAGCAATGAAATCCCTATTGAACTGGTCAATGCAATTGTCTCTATCGAGGATCACCGTTTTTTTAACCATAGAGGAATCGATAGCATTCGAATAGCTGGAGCTTTCCTGCGAAACTTAACTAGTAGAGGTGGCCTCCAAGGTGGTTCAACCTTGACGCAGCAGTTGATTAAGCTGACATATTTCTCAACTTCTTCATCAGACCAAACAATCGCACGTAAGGCCCAAGAAGCTTGGCTAGCTATTCAGTTAGAAAGAACTGCAACTAAACAGGAAATTTTGACATATTACATCAATAAGGTATACATGTCAAATGGTAACTATGGTATGCAAACTGCAGCTCAAAGTTACTATGGTAAAGATTTAAAAGACCTATCAATTCCACAACTTGCTCTTCTAGCCGGAATGCCACAGGCACCTAACCAATACGATCCTTATTCTCATCCAGAAGAAGCAACAGAACGTCGTAATCTAGTCCTATCAGAGATGCAAAAGCAAGGTTATTTAACAGCTGAACAATATGAAACGGCTATAAATACACCTATTACTGATGGTTTACAAAGTCTGAAAGGAAGCAACTCCTATCCTCCATACTTAGACAATTACCTCAAAGAAGTGATTGAACAAGTTGAAACAGAGACAGGCTACAACCTTTTAACTACTGGAATGGATGTCTACACTAACGTAGACCAAGACGTTCAAAAGCGTCTTTGGGATGTATACAACACAGATGAGTATGTTTATTATCCGGATGATGAACTTCAAGCAGCTTCTACTATCGTAGACGTTACAAATGGTAAAGTTATTGCTCAGCTTGGTTCAAGACACCAGTCAAGCAATGTATCCTTCGGACTCAATCAGGCCGTTGAAACCAACCGTGACTGGGGTTCTACTATGAAACCAATCACAGATTATGCACCTGCACTTGAATACGGAATTTACGACTCTACCGCAGCGATCATAAAAGATGCCCCTTATAACTATCCTGGAACAGATATTCCTGTTTATAACTGGGATAAAGCATACTATGGAAACATCACACTACAATATGCAATCCAACAATCGCGTAACGTACCTGCCGTTGAAACACTTGAAAAGGTTGGTTTAGACAAAGCCAAGACTTTCTTGAATGGTTTAGGTATTGACTATCCGGATATGCACTATGCCAACGCTATTTCAAGTAACACGACTGAGTCAAACAAAAAGTACGGAGCAAGTAGTGAGAAAATGGCTGCTGCTTACGCTGCTTTTGCTAACGGTGGTATCTACCATAAACCAATGTATATCAACAAGATTGTCTTTAGTGACGGTAGTTCAAAAGAGTACTCTGATCCTGGCTCACGTGCCATGAAAGAAACAACAGCCTATATGATGACTGAAATGATGAAAACCGTATTAACCTACGGGACTGGTCGTGGCGCTTACTTATCATGGCTTCCACAAGCTGGTAAAACTGGTACATCTAACTATACAGATGATGAAATTGAAAATTACATTAAGAGATACGATTATGTCGCACCTGATGAAATGTTTGTAGGATATACCCGCAAATATTCAATGGCTGTCTGGACTGGTTATTCAAACCGCCTCACTCCAATCGAAGGAGATGGATTTAGAGTAGCGGCCAACATCTACCGATCAATGATGGAGTACCTTTCCGAAGATGATCACCCAGGTGATTGGACAATGCCTGAGGGCTTGTATCGTAATGGTGAGTATGTCTTCAAAGTTGGCGCTCGTAGTAACTGGATCCCTCAAACAACCCAACAAGCTACTACAGAAGCTCCTACTACAACAACCGAAAATCAAACTACAGTAGCTGAAACTACTGGCCCAAATAATGGACAAAACCAAACTGTTCCAAATACAAATCAAAATTCTCAACAAAATCCAAATCCTCAAGGACAACAATAATCTTAAAAGACCTAGGAAGATGTTTTCTAGGTCTTTTATTAATGAAAAAGTGGAGTTAATGACTAACTCCACCTTTTTTTATTTTACATGGTTTGCAAGATCTTCTTGCGCTTTTTTATTAGATTCTTCTTTTTCTTTCTTCCATTTATCTTGAGCTTTTTGATATTCATCAGCAGTTACTGGTTTATCTTGAAGTTCAAGGTACTTGTACAAGAGGGCTTCACTCATACCCTTGTTACCTGAGTATGCAAATGGAAGGGTGAATGGCACCATCTTAGACAACATTGGACGTCCAGTTTGAGAAGTTGTTGGAATAATCAAAGCGCTATCTGTCAACCAAGCTTGGGCAGCGGCATATTTATCATAACGTTTTGAAACATCTGTGACTTCATTGTCAGCTTCAACAACCATCTTTTCGTAATCTTCCAAACCAACTTGTTTGGCAGCGGCGTTGTTTGTACCAGAATCAAATCCTAGATAAGTCTTAGTATTTTCACCTACAGATGGTTTGATGATATCAAGGTAAGTAGATGGGTCAATGTAGTCTGGAGACCATCCAACGTTATCTGAGAGATCCCAATCTTCTCCAGCAGCTGTTTCAGCAAAGTAGGTAACATTTAAGACTTCATCTTTTTGAAGTTGTTGAATGTCAATGACAACATTGTCAGTTCCTAATGTTGCTTCAAGTGATTGTTTCAATGACTGAACACGTTGAACTTTTGTAGTATTAGTTTGATCAACTGGCATATCCAAGTGAATTGGGAATTGAACGCCTTCTGCTTGGAGAGCTGTCTTAGCTTTAGCAAATTCTGCTTTCGCTTTTTCAGGATTGTATAGACCATCTTGAGCGTCGTCTAGATTCACATCTTTCCACTCGTCACCATAGGTTACCAATTTTTCTTTAACTAAGTCACCAAAGTTTTTACCATCAGCTTGTACGAAAGCTGGTGGTACGAACAAGTTACGAAGAAGTTTGCTTGCTCCACTTTCTCCATTTACTTGAGAAGCATAAGCAGTTCTATCAAAACCAAAGGCGATGGCTTGACGGAAGTCTTTGTTTAGGAGAGCTTTTTTAGTTGATGTCTTTTGTTCATCCGTAGTCTTAGAAGTGTACTTGTAAGACTGACGGTCAATATTTGTCCCAACTAAGAAAGTTGCAGAATCTTGTGGTGTATAAACGATGTTATCCTTAAACTCTTTTTCAAGTTCAGGATATCCTGCACTTGTTGGGAAGAGACGAGCCATTGAGAAGCCGCCATCCTTAAAGGTGTCTGCAAGTTTGCCTGTATCTTGACCATCCCAGAATGATAGTTTTACTTTATCAATATGAACATTGTCCTTATCCCAGTAGTTTGGATTCTTTTCAAATTCTACTGAAGATTTTGCTACCAATGATTTCAACAAGAAAGGACCATTGTAAAGAATACTGCTTGGATCAGTTGCTTTGGCAAAGTCACTTCCTTTAGAAGTAAGGAATTCTTCATTGACTGGTGCAAGAATACCCATGGTTGTCTTAGAGTTCCAGAAGGTTTCTGGTTTATTCAAAGTGTATTGAACAGTTTGATCATCAATTGCCTTGATTCCAACTTCTGAGAAATCTTTTACTTCACCTTTGACATAAGCGTCAAGACCTTTAATAGATTCTTGAACAAGATAAAGGGCTTCTGACTTATTATCAGCTGCATATTTAAGACCTGTTACAAAGTCTTGAGCTTTCACAGGTGCATACTCTTCACCTTCAGAAGTGTACCACTTAGCATCTTTACGGATTGTATAAGTGTAAGTCAAACCATCTTGAGATACTGACCAGTCTTCTGCCATAGATGGCACAAAGTTTCCATAGCGGTCATTTTCCATCAAACCGTCAATGACGTTACTAGTGATATTAGCAGTTGCAGCCTTACCTGTTGTCAGATAGTTGAGGTTGTCTGGATCTGTTTCATAAACGTAAGAAAAAGTTTTCTCACCTTTTGCACTAGAGCCTGAACCTGAACAAGCTGCCAAAACACCTGACGCTAACAGAGTCACTCCTGCTAGGGCCATTACTTTTGAAAATTTCATAATAAACTCCTTTATGACTTTTTATACATTATAGTCCCTTTTCAGCCATGTGTCAATACAATTTTCAGAATTTTTCAAATTGATTTGAAAATATTTTCTTCCTCCATTTCTAATATGAAAATCTTTTTAGGAAAATTTCAATCATTGACATTTATCAACTATATCTTTATGATATAATAAAAGAAGAAAGTTGAAAGGAAATACCATGTCAAAAGAAGTTATTGTTGAAAGTTTTGAACTAGACCATACGATTGTAAAAGCTCCTTATGTCCGATTGATTGGAGAAGAGACTGGACCGAAAGGAGATATCATTTCTAACTTTGATATCCGCTTGGTTCAACCAAATGAAGACTCTATCCCTACTGCTGGACTTCATACAATTGAGCACCTCTTGGCTAAACTAATCCGTACTCGCATCGACGGTATGATTGATTGTTCACCATTTGGTTGTCGTACAGGGTTTCATATGATTATGTGGGGACGTCATACTAGCGCTGAAATCGCTGCTGTCATCAAGGATTCACTAAAGGAAATCGCTGAGACTACAACTTGGGAAGATGTTCCTGGAACAACCATTGAGTCTTGTGGAAACTATAAGGACCACAGCCTCTTCTCGGCTAAAGAATGGGCAAAATTAATTCTCCAACAAGGAATCTCAGACGATGCCTTTGAACGTCATGTTATCTAATAATAAAAAAAAGAAACCAGCTTTTGAACTGGTTCCTTTTTTTATTTTCTAAATCTTGATTTAGGCTTTTTCACGAATGACCAAGACACCATCTTCCATATCAGCTTCTAGGTGTTTAGCATCAAGATTATCCAAATGGAAGTCTGTTACTTTATCACGGATTTGTTGTTCAACTACTCGACGGAGTGGACGAACACCCATAACTTCATCATAACCTTCTTCAGTCATGTATTCTTTGGCTGCATCGCTCACTGCCAAGTCAATTTCTTTCTTAGAAAGTGTCTTATTGACATCAATCAACATCAAGTCAACAATCTTAGAAAGGTCTTCCTTGCTCAAGTGTGAGAATTCAATCACAGCGTTGAAACGGTTGAGGAATTCTGGACGGAAGTATGGTTTCAATCGATCCATGAGTTCTGGTTTATCAGCATCTTCTGTCAAGTTAGTTTCGTAACCAAAGCCCGCGTTTGAAGTTGCGATAATCACCGTATTCTTGAAGTTGACAGTGTTACCTTGACCATCTGTCAAACGACCATCATCCAAGACTTGAAGAAGAAGAGTAATGACTTGAGGGTCAGCCTTTTCAATTTCGTCGAGAAGGACGATTGAGTATGGGTTACGGCGAACACGTTCTGTCAAAGTATTGTTATTGTCATCATAACCAACATAACCAGCTGTTGTACCAATCAATTTAGAAACGGCTGTACGGTCGCTATATTCTGACATGTCCAAACGGATGATAGCATCTTTCGTTCCGAACATATCAAGAGCCAATTGTTTGGCCAACTCAGTCTTACCAACACCAGTAGGACCTACAAAGAGGAAGCTACCGATTGGGCGATTTCCTTCGTCAAAGCCTGCACGGTTCCGACGGATCGCTTTTGCTACTGCCTCAACAGCCTTGTCTTGACCGATAACTTTGGTTTGCAAACGGTGCCCCATATCTTTCAAACGTTCGATGTCCGTAGCCCCCATTTGAGATACTGGAATACCCGTCATACGTTCTACAGATTCAGCCACATCATTAACTGTTGCTGTAACCTTGTGATCTTCTGTATGATTAGCAATTTGCTTTTCAAGCTCTTCGATACGGACTTTTGCATTTAGAGCTGCTTCGTAATCTTCTTTAGCCGCAGCTTCTTCTTGTTTAGTTTTTTCCGCTTGAATTTCGTGCTCAACTGCATGTACATCTGTCACGGGATGTTGAGCCGCCAAGTGAGCAGCTGTCACATCCACAAGGTCAATAGCCTTATCTGGCAAGCTACGTTGTGGAATATATTGAACAGAGTAATCAACGGCAGCTTTCAAGACTTCATCTGGCAAAATAACATTGTGGTGTTGTTGATAAAGATCTCGAATACCTTGAAGAATCTTGAAAGTATCTTCAGCAGATGGAGCATTAACCTTCACTTCGTTGAAACGACGAGCAAGGGCTGCGTTTTTCAAGATAGTATTACGGTATTCATCTTGAGTAGTTGCACCAATCACTGTCAATTCACCACGAGAAAGAGCTGGTTTCAAGATATCAGCAAGACCTTTAGACCCTTGACCATCACCTGTGCTACCAGCACCAAGGATTTGGTGAATTTCGTCGAAGAAAAGGATAAAATTTCCAGCTTCTTTGACTTCGTTTACCAAGTTTTGAATATTTTCTTCAAAGCTACCACGGTATTGAGTACCAGCTTCAAGTCCAGAAATATCAATAGAAATGATCTCTTTGTTCTTGATTGCTGCAGGAACGTCACCGTTCACGATAGCTTGGGCCAATCCTTCTACTACTGCAGTTTTACCGACACCAGCATCACCGACGAGAACTGGATTATTCTTTGTGCGACGAGAAAGAATTTCAGAAGTTTCTTGGATTTCTTTATTACGTCCAATCACTGGGTCCAACTTCCCTTCACGTGCTTCTGCTGTTAAGTTACGTCCAAGTTTTGCAAGAATCCCATCTTGTTTCATACCTTTACCTTGAACGTACTGAGCTTGTTCACTTCCTTCGCTTGGAAGTTGACCAGTTTGACGGTAAATAGCGAATTCTTCAGGCGTTACTTCACGGCCGTTAATCAAGTAACGACGGTTTTCTGAACTGTATCCACGCATACCACCCATCAATTGGTTAAATAAATCATCCATGTTGTTAAAGTTATTAAAGTTGTTATTCATATTTCATACCTCGTTTGTTTTCAAATTTACTTAGTCAAGATAATTTGACTTTCTCTGACCTTTATTTTAAAAAATTTAGACTAGCTATTTGCTACTCTACGTATAATTTCAGGTTTTTCTTTATCCAATACAGGTTTTTCGATTGGACTTCTAAAAATACTAATGTTAACCATAGGTTGTACCTCTTTTCTAGGTTTTACCCATACTTTGATCTTAAGATAGTATATGCAATCACCTTAAAATCAAGGTTTTCTAAGGACTTTCATTATCCTTATGTTCTTAGTATATCACTTTGGTCAGTTTTAGTCAATAGATTTGACCAATTTTGACCAACTTTTTTAAAATATTTTTTTATAACAAAAAACCAGTCAGAGTGACTGGTTTTTGATTTACTATTTATAAATCTTAGCTCAATGCATCATCCATTGAAAGAACTTCGTGGAAGACACGTTGTGTTAATTCAGTTTTTTGTTCTGGAGTGAGGTATTTAGTGTTTACACAGTATCCAGAGATACGTACGATTACGTCTTCACCTGACATGATCTTTTCGTAAACATCGTTCAAGTCCATAACGTTCAAGTTAACGTGTTGTCCACCGTTTTCGAAGTAACCATCAAGGATTGTTACCAAGTTATCAACTTGTTCGTCACGAGTTTTACCAAGAGCACGTGGTGAAACTTGAGTTGTCAATGAGATACCATCAGCTGCATAACCAAAGTCAAGGCTAGCAAGTGAGTTCAAGTTTTGCAACCATCCACCTTTAGCTTTGTTAGATGGGTTAGCACCTGGTGAGAAGAATTCAAGTTTAGACAAGTTCACAGAACCATCTTCGTTGAGGTATACACCTTTGTGGACTGGAGAGTTACCAGTTTGTTTAGAGTAAGCAACGTTAGATGTGATTGTCAAAAGTGATACAGTAGCTTCTGCGTCTTTGTAAAGTTTGTGGCTACGTAGACGAGTTGTGTAAGCTTCGATCAACCATTCTGCCAATTCGTTTGAACGTGGGTCATCTTCACCCCAACGTGGGTATTCACCAATTGTTTCGTAATCGTAAATGTAGCCATTTTCGTCACGGATTGGTTTAACTGTAGCGTACTTGATAGCTGACAATGTATCAACAGTGTTTGCGAAACCACAGATACCGAATCCCATGTTAGCACGTTGTTTAGTTGGCAAGAAGGCCATTTGAACAGCTTCGTAGTTGTACTTGTCAGTCATGTAGTGGATGATGTTCAAAGCATCTACGTAAGTGTCAGTCAACCAGTCAAGAGATTTTTCAAAGTTAGCTTTAACTGATTCGAATTCAAGAACTTCGTCACGGATTGGTTCGATATCAAATACTTTGTAGTCTTTATGAACATCGTCGTAACCACCGTTCAAACCAGTAAGAAGAGCTTTAAGAACGTTAACGCGAGCACCGAAGTACTGGATGTTGTGACGTTGTTCTTCGTTTTCTGGGTCAAGTGGAGACACACAACATGAGATACAGCTCATTTCACCGTATCCATCTTTAGCCATTGTTGTAACACCTTCGTATTGGATTGAAGAGTGTTTGTGGCTCATGTGCATACAGTAGCGACGGAAGTTGTATGGCAATTTGTCAGTCCAAAGAACTGTCAAGTTTGGTTCTGGAGAGTTACCGATGTTGTCAAGAGTGTTCAAGAAACGGTAGTCCATCTTAGTAACACGGTGACGACCGTCGTTACCCATACCAGCCATAGATGTTGTAATGAAGGTTGGGTCACCTGAGTACAATTGGTCGTAAGCTTTTGTACGAGCAAATTTAACTGTACGAAGTTTCATAACGAAATCATCAACAAATTCTTGGATTTCTGATTCAGTAAATGTACCACGAGCAAGGTCACGTTCTGCGTAGATATCCAATACGATTGGCACACGTCCTAGAGATGTAGCTGCACCGTTAATAACACGGCAGACAGCCATGAAGGCAATGTTTACCCATTGAATAGCTTCTTTAACGTTCATCGCTGGTTTGCGAACATCAACTCCGTATAGGTCACCCAAGCGAACAACTTGTTGCAATGCTTGGTATTGAAGGTTGATTTCTTCGCGAAGACGGATTGTTTCTTCATCGATTTCTTCAATTGAGTTCCAATCGTTTACTTTTTCTTGCATCAAGTAGTCTGCACCGTAAAGAGCAAGACGTGCGTAAACACCGATGATACGTCCACGTGAATATGCATCTGGAAGACCAGTTACAGTGTGAGCGTGACGAGCGCGACGAATGTTTGAAGTGTAAGCACGGAAGATACCGTCGTTAACAGTTGTTACGTATTTAGTGAAAATTTCGTGAACAGCTGGATCTGGTTCGTATCCATTTTCTTTCAAAGTAGTTTCAGCCATACGGATACCACCTTTTGGCATGAAGTTCAATTTGAAGAGTTCGTCGTTTTGGATACCATAAATCAATTCATTTTCTTTGTCGATGAATCCTGCAGGAATATCAGCAATAGAAGTTGGACGAGTGTCCATAGGGAAACGAGTTTCTTCGTAGTGAGCCTTAGTTTCTTCTACGATTTTTTTGATGTGAAGTGAACGTTCTGTTGGTCCTGCAAGGAAGCTTTCATCTCCATCATAAGGTGTGTAGTTAGCTTGTACAAAGCGTGATACACTTGCTTTTTCTTTCCAGTCAACACCTTTAAAGCCTTCCCAGGCTTTGTCAAAAATGTCTTGTGCTTCAACAACTGTCTTAACAACCATGTTAATGTCCTCATTTTTCTTTCTAGTAACAGTCATCTGTTACATTCATGAGTTAAGTATACCATACAGTAAACGATTTCAACAAGTGAAATAACACTTTTTAGGCACTTTCTTTTATAATACAGTTGTTGTTTTCGCGATAACTGTATTATAGTTTTGAAAAAGATTTACTTATTTTCTATTTTTTCTGAAAAAGGTTATAATATAGCTAGTAATTCTATCAAAGAAAGGTCATTACATGCTCATATTTCCACTGATGAATGATTTATCTCGTAAAATCATCCATATTGACATGGATGCCTTTTTTGCTGCGGTAGAAATTCGAGACAATCCCAAACTAAAAGGGAAACCCGTTGTTATTGGTAGCGACCCAAGAAAAACAGGAGGTCGCGGAGTTGTTTCGACTTGTAGTTATGAAGCGAGAACCTTTGGCATCCACTCAGCTATGAGTTCCAAAGAGGCCTATGAACGTTGTCCACAAGCCGTTTTCATTTCCGGAAACTACGAAAAATATACTGCTGTTGGTCAACAGATTCGAGCTATTTTTAAACGTTATACGGATAGGATTGAACCTATGAGTATCGACGAAGCCTATCTAGATGTGACTGAAAATAAGCTCGGTATCAAGTCTGCTGTCAAGATTGCTCGCTTAATTCAGCAGGATATTTGGCAAGAACTCCATCTGACCGCTTCTGCCGGTGTATCTTATAATAAGTTTTTAGCTAAAATGGCAAGTGACTATCAAAAGCCTCATGGTTTGACAGTCATTCTTCCTGATGAAGCTGAAGATTTTCTCAAACAAATGGATATCGCTAAGTTCCACGGTGTGGGAAAGAAAACAGTTGAAAAACTCCATCAAATGGGTGTATATACGGGTACTGACCTTTTAGAGGTTTCTGAAATCACTCTCATTGATCGTTTCGGAAGACTCGGTTTTGATCTGTATCGCAAAGCTCGTGGCATTGATAATTCTCCCGTCAAATCCAATCGTATCCGTAAGTCTATTGGTAAAGAAAAAACTTACAGTAAGATTCTAAGTCTAGATGAAGATATTAAAAAAGAGCTAACTCTCCTTTCGGAAAAAGTTGCTCTTAGTCTTCAAAAATATGAAAAAAGTGGTAAGATCGTCATTTTGAAAATCCGCTATGCTGACTTTTCTACTTTGACAAAACGAAAAACACTGGATCAACAAACACAAGACTCTGAAGAAATTGCTCAAAGCATTATCCAACTCTATGAAACACTGAGTGATAAAGACAAGGGCGTCCGTTTATTAGGAGTCACTGTGACAGGATTTTAAAAACCTTGAAGGAATCTACCCTCAAGGTTTTTTCTTATACAAATAATTGAACAAAGCTATAAAGTAGTAACACACTACCAAGGACAATACGGTATTTACCAAACACTGTAAAGTCGTGTTTTTTGACATAGCTAGTCAAGAAACAAATGGCAACCATGCTGACTGCAAAAGCCACTACCATTGCTACCAAGAGCAAGAAGAATTGACCAAAACTCAAGACTTCTCCCGCTTTGATAAATTTAAAAATCTTCAAAGCGCTGGCTCCAAACATAACTGGAATTCCTAGATAGAAGGTAAATTCTGTTACCACTGAACGACTAGTTCCATTTAACAAACCACCTACGATAGTTGCTCCGGAACGGCTAGTCCCTGGTAGAAGGGCCAAGACTTGGAAAAGACCGATATACAATGCTGTTTTATAAGGTAATTTATCTAAATCAGTGACTGTTGGCTCAATCGCTTGCGCTTTATTACGTTTTTCAAGATAGATGAAGGCAACCCCATAAACAATCAACATGATGGCTACTGAAACTTTATTATAGAAATGGGTTTCAAACCAATCATCAAATTTAAAAACGGCTAATAAAGGAAGTGTAGCCACAAATACTTTGGACCATAATTGCCAGGTTCTACGAACTTGAACTTTATCCTTACCTGGTTTGAAGGGATTAAGCTTGTTAAAGTAGATAACCATAACGGCTAAGATTGCACCCAGTTGAATGACGACATTAAACATAGACATAAAAGTTTCATTTTGATCTTTAAACTGGATAAATTCTTCTGCTAAAATCAAGTGGCCAGTACTTGAAATCGGCAGCCACTCCGTGATTCCTTCAACAATTCCAAAAAAGATAGCTTTTAAAATTTCAAAAAAATACATAGATTACTCCTTTTTTCTATCCTCCATTATATCATACTTTTAAAGGATGTGTTTAGTTTTCTTTAGAAAGCACCAACACTTCCACCACCGCCACCGCCTGAGAAACCACCACCAGAGCTACCGCTTCCGGATGATACAGAAAAGGTACTTGCTGTATTTGCGACACTGGCATAATGGCTCATTTGCGCTGTTGAATGGTAAAACATGCTATGCCAGCCATAGGCTACATAGAGATTGATATCTGGATTTTCAACTTTGATCTGGTGAACCTTCATCAAATGGCTAACCTTGTCAGCATATCCAAACAAAGTTGCATACACTAATAGACGATTCCAAACAACAATACTTTCCAATTCAGCCTGATCCAGTCGTGCAATGTCACGCAACATATTTTCAAAACTGGTCCAGAGATAAACAACTTCTGCCCCTTCTTCATTTAAGACTCCATCACGAGAAGGTCCTCGAGTTACTAAATGAATCAAACCACTCGCTAGTAAACCAATTAAACCTAAGGAAAGTAAAGGAAGCGAGAAATAGCCATGTGTTCGAAAACTATAGTAGAAAATGATAAGTCCGATAACACCTGTTACAGCCGAACAGACTTTCATTTTTTTTCACAAGATTATTTTCTTTTTCCGTTAAAGGTCGATAATAACTTGGAATTCGTAAAATTTTCACCTTGTCTCGAACACAACTTTGCATGCGTTCAAGTCGTCTCTCAAAGGAACGCTTGAGGTGCATGCCGAATTCTCGAATATGCTTCTCATCAGCTTCCTTAGCTCCATGGAACAATCCAGAAGAAACTTGATATTCAGGGAAAAGGTCTGAAAGAGCCAATTCTTTATTTGTAGAAAGAGTCATCCGCAGGCACTCCTTCTCAAAATTAGACAAACCTTTTTCACTGTTAAATTTGATCCAAGGCTCTTCTTCACCTTGAAAAATGGATAAATGCCCTCGATCGACTAAATCTAACAAGGTTGCTTGGATTAGTTGTTCAAAGGTGAATTTACCAAACTTCTGCTTATTTAGAGGGCTAACTTCCTCTAAGGATGTTGAATAGATTGCTTCTGCCAAAACCATTGGAGGTAGGTCCATTGGGGGTTCGTAGAGACGATGATTCTTTGGATATACCTTTTTAAGAGTCGTATGCTGACGAAATTCTCTATAATAGTAGAACGTTACTAGTAAGAGAGCCATAAAGAAGATTGGAAAAATCCATTTTATCATGACCTTGGCGTGCACTTTATCGGCTTTTATTTCTATCTCAACTCTTTTGAAGTTACTTAAATCATCTTCATTCAACCCTTGACTTGGAGCACTCGAGAAAGCTTCTCTCGGCCAATAGGCATGTAGTTCAACTTGACGTTTTTTAGGAAGATTCTTCATCTTCACCCAGTAGATATCATTTACTTTTTCAACCTTTCCCTCATTGAGGAGTTCACCAGTATGGAAAAAGAGTTTCTCTGCCGGACTATCTGAAGTTACTCGAAATTCCAGATCTTTGATATCCCCTGAACTATCTGTCAATGGTTGCCAATTCAGCTCAGCAATATCCTGATATAAGAAAAGAAGGTTTTTAAGTTGCCAAGTAACAGTCACACGAACAGTATCTCCTGCGTTTCCCGGATTAAAAATGGTGACCTTGTAGCCATCCTCTTCTTCCTTAGTATATGAGAGGACGTCTTGAACAATTTGGCCATTTTTAGATACTAAGACAGTTGGTTCGTCATCAATTTCAAATCCCTTCGGCATTTTCCCTGCTTTTCCGAGTCCAATCAATTGACCATTAAAATCATCATTAAAGTGGTAGGTGATTGTTTCTTTGAAAACTGCTGTATTATCTGCATGAATATTCAAATCACCTTTATAGGATAGAATATCGAAGTCTACTGCAAAAACTAGACGAGGCACAAATAGCAAACAGGTAAATACCAGAGCAAGAAGCCATCTCTTTTTCATTTTACATTCCCTTTCATATTTTTTCACTATTATATCATTTTTTAGAAGTTAAGGTTTACTTGTATTGAAAATCTTACCATTTTTAGATACAATAGAGGGAGCCATTTTTAGACTAGAAATAGGAGAAAACATGAAAAAATTATGCTTATCTATCCTTGCTAGCTTAGCCCTTACTCTAGGACTAGTTAGCCAGGTCCAAGCCGATGAATATTTACGTATCGGAATGGAGGCAGCTTACGCACCATTTAACTGGACTCAAGATGACGACAGTAATGGCGCTGTCAAGATTGATGGAACAAACCAATATGCTAACGGTTACGATGTTCAAATTGCAAAAAAAATCGCTAAAGATCTGGGTAAAGAACCACTCATTGTAAAAACAAAATGGGAAGGACTTGTTCCAGCTCTGACCTCTGGCAAGATCGATATGATTATTGCAGGTATGAGTCCAACCGCTGAACGTAAGCAAGAAATTGCCTTCTCAAGCAGTTACTATACCAGCGAACCAGTACTTTTAGTCAAAAAGGATTCAGCTTATGCAAATGCTAAAACACTAGATGATTTTAAAGATGCAAAAATCACTTCTCAACAAGGGGTTTACCTTTACGACTTGATTTCTCAAATTCCAGGCGCTAAAAAAGAAACTGCCATGGGTGATTTCGCTCAAATGCGTCAAGCTCTTGAAGCTGGTGTCATTGACGCCTATGTTTCTGAACGACCAGAAGCACTAACTGCTGAGTCAGCAAATGCAAAGTTCAAAATGATTCAGCCTGAACCTGGTTTCAAAACTGGAGAAGAGGATACCTCTATCGCTATCGGTCTTCGTAAGGATGACGAACGTATCAGCCAAATCAATGCTAGCATTGAAACCATCTCTAAAGATGAGCAAGTTGCCCTAATGGATCGTATGATTAAAGAGCAACCTGTAGAAGCTACAACTACTGAAGAAAACAGCAGTAATTTCTTTAGCCAAGTTGCTAAAATTCTAACTGAAAACTGGCAACAACTCTTGCGTGGTGCTGGAATCACACTTTTAATTTCAATTATCGGTACTATCGTAGGTCTCGTTATTGGTCTTGCTATCGGTGTTTTCCGTACTGCGCCTCAATTTGAAAATCAATTTATCTATGTCATTCAAAATATAGTTGGTTGGATTCTCAATATCTATATCGAAATTTTCCGTGGAACTCCTATGATTGTACAATCTATGGTTATCTACTATGGAACTGCTCAGGCTTTCGGAATCAACCTAGACCGTACTCTCGCTGCTATCTTTATCGTTTCTATCAATACCGGTGCCTACATGACCGAAATCGTTCGTGGTGGTATCCTAGCTGTTGACAAAGGACAATTTGAAGCAGCTACTGCACTTGGTATGACTCATAATCAAACCATGCGTAAGATTGTTCTACCTCAGGTAGTTCGAAACATCCTACCTGCTACTGGTAATGAGTTCGTCATCAACATCAAGGATACTTCTGTATTGAATGTTATCTCGGTTGTGGAGCTTTACTTCTCAGGAAATACAGTAGCAACACAGACTTACCAGTACTTCCAAACCTTTACTATTATCGCAGTTATCTACTTTGTCCTCACCTTTACAGTAACACGTATCCTACGCTATATCGAAAAACGGATGGATATGGATACCTACACTACAGGTGCTAACCAAATGCAAACGGAGGATTTGAAATAATGAATCAACCCATTCTTGAAATCAAACACCTCAAAAAATCCTATGGACAAAACGAGGTCCTAAAAGATATTTCCCTTACTATCCATAAAGGAGAAGTTATTTCTATCATTGGAAGTTCCGGTAGTGGTAAATCAACCTTCCTACGTTCAATCAACTTACTTGAAACACCAACTGAAGGTAAAATCCTTTATCACGGTGAAAATGTCCTCGAAAAAGGATATAACCTCACTCACTATCGAGAAAAACTAGGAATGGTCTTCCAGTCCTTCAACCTTTTTGAAAATCTAAACGTGCTTGAAAATACAATCGTTGCCCAAACAACTGTACTCAAACGTGATCGCTCAGAAGCAGAGAAAGTTGCTAAAGAAAACCTTGAAAAAGTCGGCATGGGAGAACGTTACTGGCAAGCCAAACCTAAACAACTTTCTGGTGGGCAAAAGCAGCGTGTTGCTATTGCTCGTGCACTTTCCATGAATCCTGATGCCATTCTCTTTGATGAGCCTACATCAGCCCTTGACCCTGAAATGGTCGGTGAAGTTCTCAAAATCATGCAAGATTTAGCTCAAGAAGGCTTGACCATGATCGTCGTAACCCACGAAATGGAATTTGCTCGCGATGTATCACACCGTGTCATCTTTATGGATAAGGGTGTCATTGCAGAAGAAGGCAAACCAGAAGATCTATTTACTAATCCCAAAGAAGAACGTACAAGAGAATTTTTACAACGCTATCTTCGATAAGAGAAAAGACTGCCATTGCAGTCTTTTTTTATATTCCAAAAAATGAAAAGGCAGATTCTTTTCGAACCTGCCTATATCCAAAGACTAATCTTCAAATTTTTCATGATTTTTATTGTAGAAATCAATTAAGCCGAGGGCTGTTTCAAAGGAAATGTTTTTAACTTTTGCACGTCCTTGAGCCAAAGCAATGATAGACATCTCACGCGCATTCGTTTCCTTAGAAATACGATACCCTGTGATCTTCTTATCACGAACCCAGCTAACAACTGCTTCTACTTTTTCAAAGTTAGACTTAGCCATGTTATTCTCCTATTTTTTTCTTTACGCAATTTCATTCTATATGTTTTTATAGTATTTGTCAATTGAAACACATATATTAATAAAGTTATTGCGTTAAGATTATAATTATTTAGCTTTCAAAGCTGATAATATATGGGTTCGAATATCTTCAACTCCATTAGGATTTGCTGGCAAGAATATTGTATTATTTCCTTGTTTATCTGCAAAATTATTCAATGTATCCAAATACTGATTGGTTAATAGGATTGACATAATTTGTTCTTCAGTTAATTCGACATTGGCTCCTTTTAACTCTTTAATAGAATCAGCAAGTCCATCAACAATTGCTTTCCGCTGCTCTGCGATCCCCACACCATGGAGGCGATCTTTTTCTGCCTCAGCTTCTGCCGCTGTAACGATCTTAATTTTATCTGCTTCAGCCAATTCTTGAGCTGCCACTCTCTTACGTTGGGCAGCATTAATTTCGTTCATTGATTGTTTGACTTCTGCATCCGGCTCAACTTTGGTAATGAGCGTCTTAACGATAATATACCCATACGTTGACATTTCTTCCGCTACTTGCTTTTGAACTTCTAATGCAATTTCATCTTTTTTCTCAAACAATTCATCCAAAGTTAACTTAGGAACAGATGAGCGCAATGCATCTTCAATATAAGATTTGATTTGAGCTTCAGGTCTCATCAATTTATAGTAAGCGTCTGTAACGTTTAACTCATTTACACGATACTGAGTTGCGACATTCATAGTCACAAAAACGTTATCTTGGGTTTTGGTTTCAACCACGATCTCACTTTGTAAAAGGCGTAGCTGCACACGAGCTGCAATTTTGTCAATGCCAAATGGTGCCCGTAGATGAATACCACTATTACTTAACTTTTGATACTTACCAAATCGTTCGATAATTGCAACAGACTGTTGACGAACGACATAAACAGAGCTCACTAACATAGCTCCTACAATAAGCATTAGAATCACTAGAACAAGTAAAACTTGTAAAACCATGGGAATCTCCCCCTTTCTTCACTTACATTATAGCACTCGTATATAGGTTAGGCAAATGATATGATAAAAATTTTATAGGATATTAAACAAGCATATTATATAGAGTTTCATTCCCATTCAAGTTAATATAAGACGGATCAAATTTCTCCATTCGGTGAATCAAGCCCGCATAATCATGCTTGTTAGCAAGAGCAATACCGATTAAGACTGGTCCTGTTCCTTTGCTGGCACGTTTAATATACTCAAAACGTGTGATGTCGTCATTCGGTCCTAAAATATCATTTACAAACTCGCGAAGTGCACCTGGACGTTGTGGGAAGTTTACCACAAAGTAATGCTTGATGCCATCGTAAATCAAGGCACGCTCTTCCATCTCTGGCATACGGTTGATATCGTTATTTCCTCCAGAGATGATACAACAAATAGTCTTCCCTTTAATATAATCTGACAGTACTTCCAAGGCCGCCACACTAGCAGCACCTGCAGGCTCAGCTACAATCCCCTGTTTAGAGTAAAGATCTATTAAGGTCTCAGAGATTAAACCTTCATCCACTCCGATAAGCGTTTCAACATTTTTACGGGTTGCTTCATAGGTCAATTGTCCAACCTTCTGCACAGCAATCCCGTCTGCAAACTTATCAATTTCTTTAAGTTTAACCGGACCTCCAGCCTCAAAGGCCGCCTTCATGGAACGAGCTCCGTTGGCTTCTACACCTAGAACTTCAATATCCGGATTCGTTTCCTTTATATAAGTAGAAACTCCTGCAATGAGTCCTCCACCTCCTACAGGCACCAAGACAGTATCAAAATCAATGGATTCTTTTCGCGCTTCTTCTAAAATTTCATAAGCTACTGTTCCTTGACCAGCTTGAACATAGGGATCATCAAAAGGATCAATAAACGTACGATTTTCAGCAACTGTATAGTCTTGAGCTGCCTTGGCCGAGGCATCAAAGGTATCTCCTACCAATTTGATAGTTACAAAATCTCCACCAAAGAAACGAACCTGCCCAATTTTCTGTTGAGGTGTTGTAATGGGCATAAAGATTGTTGCAGGAATCTTCATCTCGTTACAAGTGTAGGCAACACCTTGAGCGTGATTGCCCGCTGATGCGCACACTACTCCACGTTCACGTTCTTCCTTAGTCAATTGTGAGATAGCATAATAAGCTCCACGAATTTTAAAAGAGCGGACTCGTTGAGCATTTTCTTTTTTGAGATAAATTTTAGCTCCGTATTTTTCTGATAAATAATGATCGTAGTCAAGTGGTGTATTGGCTACGACACCACTCAGAACCTTGTGGGCCTTCACCACATCTTTTGCACTAAGCATAATCTTCTCCTTGATTCTTTTTCAAGATAAAAAGCGGGTTAGGTACCCCCCAACTCGCCTTCTATTTTTATTCTCAAAAATTAGTTGTAGATTTTGAATGCGTCATCGTCGTTTTTACCAACGAATGGCATTGCTTTACGCAATTCAGCACCAACCTTTTCAATTTCAAGGTTAGCTGCTTGTTCACGGTAAGCAGTCAATTTTGGACGACCAGCTTTGTAGTCGTTGACAAAGTCGTTAGCAAATGTACCATTTTGGATGTCAGCAAGAACTGCTTTCATGTTTTCTTTCACTTGTTCAGTGATGACACGTGGACCTGAAACGTAGTCACCGTATTCAGCTGTGTTAGAAATTGATTGACGCATTTTCTTGAATCCACCCTCGTAAATCAAGTCAACGATGAGTTTCATTTCGTGAAGCACTTCAAAGTAAGCTAATTCTGGAGCATATCCAGCTTCAGTCAAGACTTCAAAACCAGCTTCAATAAGGGCAGTCAAACCACCACAAAGAACGGCTTGTTCACCAAACAAATCTTCTTCAGTTTCTTCTTTGTAAGTTGTTTCAAGAAGACCTACACGCGCTGCACCAACACCTTTACACCAGTCCATAGCGATGTTTTTAGCATTTCCTGTTGCATCTTGGTAGACAGCGTAAAGCGCTGGAACACCAAAGCCTTCTTCGTAAGTACGACGTACCAAGTGTCCTGGCCCTTTAGGCGCACACATGAAGACATCAACATCTGCAGGAACTTTGATGAATTCGAAGTGGATGTTAAAACCATGCGCAAATCCAACTGCATTCCCAGCTTCCAGGTTTGGAGCAATTTCTGCTTCGTACAATTCTTGTTGGATTTCGTCTGGTGCCAAAATCATGATAACATCAGCCAATTTAGTTGCTTCTGCTACTGTATAAGTACCAAAACCATCTTCTTTTGCCTTATCAAAAGATTTACCTGGACGAACACCGATGATCACATCGTGACCTGAATCACGCAAGTTTTGAGCGTGAGCATGACCTTGTGAACCATAACCGATAACAGCGATTTTTTTACCATCAAGTGCTGCTACTTTTACATCTTTTTCGTATTCCATTTGAACTGCCATAGTTTTTCTCTCTTTTCTATTATTTATTGCCTGATAGGCTAGATTAACAAATTTAGGTTGGATTTTTAATCGCGGGTAAATCCAGTTGCTCCCGTCCGAGCGATATTCTTGATACCGTATGGTCGAATAACCCGAATCAAAGCTTCACTCTTTTCCGCATTCCCAGTCATCTGAACAGTAATGGAGCTCGGAGCCACATCAACAACAGTTGCACGGAAAGGCTGGATAATAGCTAAAATTTCTGCTCGCTTCTCCGCAGGCGCTGAGACCTTGATCAGAATCACTTCACGCTCGAGATGCGGTTTATCTGTGATATCACGGACACGAATAACGTCGACCTGACGGTTGAGTTGTTTGATGATTTGCTCCACTTCATCGTGAGATGCAACATCAATGATAATGGTAATTCTAGACACATTAGGATTTTCTGTCGCCCCTACCGAGATACTCTCAATATTGACTTGGCGTCTAGACAAAACACCGGTAAAACGATTGAGAACTCCTGACCGGTTTTGAAGTTTGGCTGTTAACATTCTACGCATTAAACTTCACCCCCAACATCTCATGATTACTCTTACCAGCTGGTACCATTGGTAAAACATGCTCTTTACGAGAAATATCTACCTCGATAAACATTGGTACATCTTCCAAGATGACTTCCAAATCCTTCTCTAAGGTTTCAGGATTATCAAATTTATAATTCTTAATCCCGTATGCTTGAGCCATTAATTGGAAATCAGGAAGGCTATCAAAGACTGACTCAGATGTTCGTCCATCATAGAAAGCTTCTTGCCATTGACGAACCATCCCAAGTGAATGGTTATTAAGCATGATGACCTTGATTGGAATCTTGTAGATGTTCAAGATTGCCAATTCCTGATTGGTCATTTGGAAACCACCATCACCGACAAAGAGCACGACCTCCTTATCTGGATTAGCAATTTTTGCTCCAATGGCTGCAGGAACTCCGAATCCCATGGTTCCTAGTCCACCTGAAGTTACGAGTTGACGCTCGTTTTGGTATGGATAGTATTGAGCAGTCCACATTTGGTGTTGTCCGACGTCAGTTACGACAATGGCATCACCCTTAGTCAATTCGCCTATACGTTCAATAACTGCTTGTGGTTGGACGACACGTTCCTTCTTATCATAAGAACGAACACGATTCTTATCTTTGGTAACTTTTTCAATCCATTTTTCAGTATTGTTACGAACGATTGGCTCCGCTAGCAACTGCTGCAAGGCCTTTTTCGCATCACCAACAACTGGGATATCAACAGCGATAATCTTACCAATCTCTGCTGGATCGATATCAATATGCGCAACTTTGGCATTCTTCGCAAATGTCTTAGGATTACCAGTCAAACGGTCATCAAAACGACAACCAATCGAAATCATAAAATCAGCTTCTGTCATCGCAATATTAGCCGCAAAGGAACCATGCATCCCACCCATTCCCAAAAATAGCGGATGACTGGTTGCGATTGTTCCCTGTCCCAAAAGACTGGTCACAACAGGAATTTGATAACGCTCTGCAAATTCATTTAACTCCGCAGCAGCTTCTGCATAGCTAATCCCACCACCAGCTAACAAAACTGGCTTCTTAGCCTTAGAGAGTTGCTTCAAAATCTTCTTGATTTGCATCTCATTAGGCTCTAGAGTTGGTTGATAACTTGGTAGATCTATCTTTGAAGAATAGACAAAGTCCGTTTCAAGAGCAGAAACATCTTTTGGCAAGTCAATAACAACTGGCCCTGGGCGACCGGTAGTCGCAATGTGCACAGCCTCTGTAATCACACGTGGAATATCCGCCGTCTCTCGAACCTGGTAGTTGTACTTGGTAATTGGCATGGTAATACCAACAATATCTGCTTCTTGGAAAGCATCCTTACCGATTCCCGCTCTTGCCACCTGACCCGTGAAGACCAAAAGGGGAACACTGTCACTCATAGCATCTGCAATACCAGTAATGGCATTGGTAGCTCCTGGTCCACTTGTGACGACTGCGACACCAAGTTTCCCTGTTGACTTAGCATAACCTTCTGCTTCATGAAGACAACCTTGTTCATGTCGACCTAGAATATGGCGAATACCTTTAAAATTATAAATAGCATCATATAAAGGCAATACCGCCCCGCCTGGATAACCAAAAATCGTATCGATTCCTAGGTCACGGAGCGTTTCCAAAACGAGTTCTGAACCTGACTTTGGTGAGTCTAAAATGATTTTCTCCATCGTTCCCCTTTCTCTTCTCAATAAAATGACTTGTTTCTATAATACCATTTTTTCAAAAATTTTCAAGACAAAAGAAACAATTTTCTGAATTTTCTATCTAGATACTTTATAATATCAAATAGATTAGAAAGTTTATACGTATTTTTACCTTTTAATAGAAAAAAGGTTGAGACAAAATGTCCCAACCTTTTGATTATTTACTAATTAAAGTGAGTTAACGTCAACCTTGATACCAACACCTTGAGTAGTTGTGATTGTCAAGCTTGTTACGTAAGTTCCTTTAGCAGTAGCTGGTTTAGCTTTTTGGATTGTTTCGTTGAATGCTTTGAAGTTTTCTACTAACTTGTCAGCTTCAAATGAAACTTTACCGATGATAGCTTGTACGATACCTGCACGGTCAGCACGGTAAGTAATTTTACCACCTTTAGACTCTTCAACTGCTTTAGCAACATCCATTGTTACAGTACCAGTTTTAGGGTTTGGCATCAAGTTACGTGGTCCAAGGACACGTCCAAGACGTCCAACAAGAGCCATCATGTCAGGTGTAGCGATAACTACGTCGAAGTCCAACCAACCGTCGTTGATTTTAGCAACAAGGTCGTCTTCACCAACGAAGTCTGCACCAGCAGTTTTAGCTTCTTCAGCTTTTGCACCACGTGCAAATACAAGAACGCGAGCTGTTTTACCAGTACCGTTTGGCAATACCATTGCTCCACGGATTTGTTGGTCAGCTTTTTTCACGTCGATGTTCAAGTTGTAAGCAACTTCTACAGTTGCGTCAAATTTTGCAAAGTTAGTTTCTTTTGCAAGAGCTACAGCTTCTTCTACGCTGTATGCTTTTGTGCTGTCGATTTTCTCAAGAGCAGCACGAAGTTGTTTGCTTTTTTTAGCCATTTTCTATTCTCCTTGTAAGTGGTTCAATCGATTTTCATCTCCCACGTCACTTCTCGAAATGATGAAGTCTTGCGGGTTATATAGGGAAGTTATTGATTAGTCAACAACAGTGAATCCCATAGAACGAGCAGTACCTTCGATCATACGCATTGCAGACTCAATGTTTGCAGCGTTCAAATCTGGCATCTTAGTTTCTGCAATTTCTTGTACTTGTGCACGAGTAACTGTAGCAACTTTAGTTTTGTTAGGTGTACCTGATCCTTTTTCAACACCTGCAGCTTTTTTCAAAAGAACAGCAGCTGGTGGTGTTTTAGTAACGAAAGTAAATGATTTATCTTCGTATACTGAGATAACAACTGGAATGATCATACCAGCTTGATCAGCTGTACGAGCGTTGAACTCTTTTGTGAATCCCATGATGTTGATACCAGCTTGACCAAGAGCAGGTCCAACCGGTGGAGCTGGTGTAGCTTTACCAGCAGGGATTTGCAATTTTACAAGTTTTTCGACTTTTTTAGCCATTTTTAATTCCTCCTTTGTGGTTTTGGCGGTAATTTAGAGATTTTTACCTCCCACAAGTATGTTTTACACATACCCTACTATTATACACTAATCTATCTCAAATGCAAGAGAAAAATTCTATTTTTAGAGAAATTTTATTACTGAATTTGGCTATTATTTCTTTCGTGAAAGAGTTCTGAACCACAAACAAAAAACCGCTCTGTTTTGAGCGATAATTGGAATAAATAGCATTCAATTTTTATACATTTTAGAAGCTTCTGACTCCATCTACAAGTGTTCAACCAAGTCCGCTTCCTGATACTAAGTCAAATCTACATCACGATGTTCTGCTAAAAAGTCAGGAACCAAGCGTAAAGAACTCTCTATTTGAATGATTTGTTTCACTTTAACTTCCTTTTCAACAAGAGAGTCACTGCTTGATTAAAACCATCACACCAGTTATACCATTTTGCTTGATACTCATCTTGGGGTAAGATATGATTCTTTAAATCCAGAACAGAGTATATCTTTCTTTTCTCACAAGCTTGCGCATAGAGATGATATAGTTCATCACAACCGTCTCTATCAAACTCAGCAGAAATCGTATTCCGACCTGCCAATAAAGCCTGATAAGCCCTGTGATGCCCATCTGTAATCAGCAAGCCATCTCCAAATGCAAGAACACTGATTGGATTTATATTTTGTCTCTCTACCGAGTGATAAAGCATCTGGATATCTTGCAACTTCTTTTCTGATAAGTATAGTTGGGTCGGATGAAGATCTTTTATGTTGACTTCCATTTTTATCTCCTCAAGAAGGGCTAAATCCTACTTTTGCTTGCCTGTAAAGCGCCATTGAAAGCGAAGTTTGTCATAAAATGGAAATTCAATGAATAGAATTCCAAGACCCAGACAGAGACTGGCAAGAACATCTGATGGGTAATGAACTCCCAGATAGACTCTGGAAATGATTACACTTACTAGATAGATTCCCAGTAAAATCTGGAGAATGAGCTTTACAGTCCTATCTTTCACTCTCTGTCCCACAATGATAATTAGAGAACCGATTAAGAGGGTTACTGCTAGCGAGTGACCACTAGGGAAAGAAAAGCCCTCTTCTTCAACCAAGTGTAAAATTTCAGGTCGAGGACGCTGATAGAGGTGTTTTAAGGACACAATTAAAATTCCAGCCAAACTAAGATTGCCAGCTACTAAAAGGCTTTCTGACTTCCACTTTTTTAGATAAAAAATAACAGTCAATAGAATTGCCCAAGAAATAACGATTGGTAAGTCAATCAGACGAGTAATCCCTCGAAAGATAGTTGTCAATATAGCTGGTAAATCTCCACGGATTGCTGTCTGGATAGACGAATCAAATGGTATCAATTGTTCTGGATAAAACTTAACGACATAACCCAGAATTACAAATAGTAAAAGGGCAAAAGAGCCCTTTGTTAAATATGTTTGTTTATCTTTCATAGTATTTCAAAGTTGGTTTCAAGAGGACAAATAATAACCAGAATGAGATGGCAAAGATGACTCCTTCAATCAAATTAAATGGTAAGACCATTGCCAACAAGTAATTACTAAGTCCTAGAATATTCTCTATATCGAAGTTAGCAAATTTTGCGTACAAAGGTACAGCATAAACGTAGTTTAGAACTAACATGGCTAAAGTAAGACCAATCGTCCCTGCTAAGGAAGCTAGGACAAAACGCATGGTTGTACGCTCTTTTTTCCAAATCAGACCAAAAGCAAGAACAAAGACTCCTAAGGCTACGATATTCATCGGCAAACCAATATAGGTACTAACTCCTTGGTTGTTCAGAAGGATTTTCAACAAGGACCGAAGGAATAGTACTCCTAAAGCCGCTGGTAAATCCAAGACTACCAAACCTATAAGAACTGGTAAGATACTGAACTCAATCCTTAAAAAGGGTGCCGCCGGTAGAAGCGGAAAGTCAAAGTACATCAACACAAATGAAAGTGCTGATAAAATTGCAATGGTCGAAAGTCGACGTGTGTTTGTCATAACAGGTTCCTCCAATTTTCTATAAAATCAGAAGAAGTTGGAAAGTTTCTCTCCATCTACTCTCTTAACTATCTCAAAAAATAACCTAAGCTTACAAAGAAACTGGTTTTATTTCTATTATAATGAAGCAGAATAGACAAAGCTATCCTTTCGTCTTCTCCCATCCAGACTATACTGTCGGTTGTGGAATCTCACCACATCAGCTTGCGCTCGCGGACTTATTTGGCTAAGATATTTTAGATTTATCTAGACGTCGCAGTCGAAGATAATACTTAAAGTATATCGAGACAAGACAACGAAGAGAAAGCTAAAATAGCTAGTCAAATTTACCGCCGGTCGGGAATTTCACCCTGCCCTGAAGACCCTCTAATGATAACAAAAAAAGCTTGCAAGCGCAAGCATTTTATCTCTTATCAGTGTTTATTTCAACTTATCCGTTTCGTAAGTATGAACCAGTTCGAGACCCGCAAAATTCTGTTGACGAAGGGCCTCATAGACAATCATACATACTGTATTGGATACATTGAGACTACGAACATGTTCATCATTCATAGGAATTCTGAGAGCTTTTTCAGGATGTTCTCGCATAAATTCCTCAGGCAAACCTTTATCTTCACGCCCAAAAAGAAAATAATGGTTTCCTTCTATCGTGAAGTCAGCATCTGAATAGACCTTTTCTGCAAACTTGGAAATCAAGTAGAGTTGACCATCCATTTTTTTCATAAATTCATCTAAACTATCATAAAAATAAATCTCAAGTTTGTCCCAATAGTCTAGCCCGGCTCGCTTCATTTTACGATCATCAATCGGAAAGCCCATCGGTTTGATAATATGAAGGGGCGCATTCGTCGCCGCACAGGTTCGTGCAATATTTCCCGTATTTTGTGGAATTTGTGGTTCAAACAATACAATATGATTGGCCATGCCTTGCTTCCTCTCACTAGTGCAAAAAAATAGCCACACTGCCCGGAGTCAAGCTCAGCAAACAGCGTGGTTAAGGCATCGTTAACTTACCTCACAACAGGTTTGAAGTAAATCAGCGAAACTACTTTTTTAGTATAACACTTTCAGCCTGATTGTCAATAGAAATGACTTGATTTTTTCATTTTTTTACAAACATATTTACAAAAGTTGAAATTTCAACTTTCAGCAAGCAATATCATAGAATTTACATAGATTGAGAATTTTCGGAACAAGTTTTTTCATAAACATATGATGTTTAAAGCAAAATATTTATTCGAATTCCCCTAATCCCTTTATTAAAGAAGGAAACAGTCGGTTGTTGAGTGCATTTTTTTCTAAAAAAAGGTATGATAGAGACATATTGAAAAAGTAGGTTAACTAACTATGAAGATTATTCTTGTCGGAGGGGGAAAAGTCGGTTCTGCTCTCTGTCGTTCACTGGTTGCTGACAACCATGATGTTGTCTTAATTGAACAGAACGAAACTGTTCTAAAATACTTGACTAGCCGTTTTGATATTATGGGAATCGCAGGTAACGGAGCTGACTTTGCTATGTTAGAAGCAGCCAATGTTCAAGATTGTGATATTTTCATTGCCATGACTCAATACGACGAGGTCAACATGGTTTCGGCTGTTTTGGCCAAAAAAATGGGAGCAAAGGAAACCATTGTTCGTGTACGCAATCCTGAATATTCCAACCCTTACTTTAAAGAAAAAAATATTCTTGGATTTTCACTCATTGTAAACCCTGAACTCCTAGCAGCTCGTGCTATCGCTAATATTATAGACTTCCCTAATGCTCTTTCTGTTGAGCGTTTTGCAGGCGGATTAGTCAGCTTAATGGAATTCAAGGTACGAAATGACAGTAATATTTGTCAGATGTCTATTGCTGATTTCCGTAAAAAGTTTGGCAATGTAATCGTCTGTGCCATCGAACGCGATCACAAACTCATGATTCCTAGCGGAGATATGATTTTAGAGGATAAAGACCGTATCTTCGTGACAGGAAGCCGTGTCGATATGATGCTCTTCCACAACTATATTAAGTCCAGAGTTGTTAAGAGTCTGCTCATTATTGGTGCTGGAAAAATTGCTTACTATCTTTTAGGTATTCTAAAAGACAGTCGTATCGATATAAAAGTTATTGAGGTCAATCCTGAAAGAGCCGCCTTTTTCAGTGAAAAATTCCCTAAACTCTATATAGTCCAAGGTGATGGAACAACTAAGGACACCCTCTTAGAAGAAAGTGCCCAAAACTACGATGCTGTTGCCACTTTGACAGGAGTCGACGAGGAAAATATCATTACCTCTATGTTCTTGGATAATGTAGGCGTTCAAAAGAATATTACTAAGGTAAACCGAACAAGCCTATTGGAAATCATTCATGCGACAGATTTTTCAAGTATTATCACGCCTAAGACAATCGCTGTTGATACCATCATGCACTTTATCCATGGTCGTGTAAATGCGCAATATTCTGACCTTCAAGCTATGCACCATCTAGCAAATGGACAGGTAGAAACTCTTCAATTCCTAATCAAAGAAGCCAATAAAATGACTGGCAAGCCTTTAACTCAATTGAAGCTCAAAAAGGATGTCTTGATTGCTGCTATTATCCGCAATGGGAAAACGATCTTCCCAACAGGAGAAGATACCCTCCAGGTCGGTGATAAGCTAGTGGTTATCACTTTGCTTTCAAATATCACCAAGATTTATGATTTGTTAGAGAGGTAAGCTATGAATAGAAGTATGGTACGCTTTCTTCTTGCAAAGCTACTCTTGATTGAAGCTGGGCTACTTTTAGTTCCGGTTGGTATTGCTCTTTACTATCGAGAATCTAGTCAAGTTTTTACAGCTCTTTTCTCTACCATCGGGATTCTTGTTGTCCTAGGTCTACTCGGAATCATCAGTAAACCTAAAAAACAACGTATCTATGCCAAAGAAGGAGTCTTAATTGTTGCCCTATGTTGGATCCTCTGGTCTTTCTTTGGCTCCCTTCCCTTTGTCTTTTCAGGTCAAATCCCCAATTTTATCGATGCCTTCTTCGAAACTAGTTCCGGCTTCACTACTACGGGAGCAACTATCTTAAATGACGTTTCTGTACTAAGTCGTTCGCTTCTATTTTGGCGGAGCTTTACCCACCTCATCGGAGGTATGGGGGTGCTAGTTTTTGCACTAGCTATTATGGACAATGCTAAAAATAGCCACTTAGAGGTTATGAAGGCTGAGGTTCCTGGACCAGTATTTGGTAAGGTGGTATCTAAGCTAAAAAATACAGCACAAATCCTCTACATCCTATATCTGGCAATGTTCGCCCTCTTTGTAGTGATTTATTATCTTGCCGGTATGCCACTCTACGATAGTTTTGTCATCGCTATGGGAACTGCTGGGACTGGTGGTTTCACTGTTTACAATGATGGAATCGCCCACTATAATAGTTCTCTCATTACCTATCTGACGAGTGTTGGGGTCTTGATGTTTGGTGTCAACTTCAACCTCTACTACTATCTCATGCTTCGTCGAGTCAAGGAATTCTTTTTCGATGAGGAGCTTCGTGCTTATCTCTTGATTGTCGTCGTTTCTACCGGCTTAATTACTCTCAATACACTCCACCTTTATAGTGGCGTTTCACAAAGTTTTGAGATGGCCTTCTTCCAAGTCTCTAACATCATCACTACAACTGGTTTCGGTTACGGAAACATAACCAATTGGCCTTTGTTTTCTCAGTATATCCTACTGATGTTGATGGCCATTGGTGGTTCTGCTGGATCTACTGCTGGTGGTCTCAAAGTGATGCGTGGAGTTATTCTAGCTAAAATTGCTAAAAATCAATTTTTGTCTACCATATCACCTCACCGTGTTTTAACTCTCCATGTTAACCAAACGGTAATTGATAAGGATACCCAGCACAAGATTCTCAAGTACTTTGTAGTTTACGTCATGATTCTACTCAGCTTAATTTTCATTATCAGTTTAGATGCTGACAATTTAATGATTGTTACGAGTGCCGTTTTCAGTTGCTTTAACAATATCGGCCCAATTCTCGGAACAACTGCAAGTTTCTCAATTTTTAGTCCATTTTCAAAACTCCTCCTATCCTTTGCAATGATTGCAGGACGTCTTGAAATTTATCCAATCATCCTACTCTTTATGAAGCGAACCTGGTCTAAGCGTTAACAATGTTATTATCAAAAAGCACATCCCTCAAAAATGAGGGATGTTTTTTTCTGTTGATAAGATTTTTAAAAGACAGTTGAGAGTCAAAAAATAACACTTTGGAAAAAGATGATTTTTCATGAAACATTTTAGTTATAATTTTTAAAAAACGTGGGGGTTTTATATGGAAAAAATGAACAAATCAATCCAACTTCTTTTATTGATTTCCTTGGTATATTTAGGTTGCTGTAGTTGCTTAGTTTGGCCTGGTATTGCTTTAACACTCAAACAATCCTGCTTTTACTTTTTACTTCTCTTACTATTTTTAGCAGGTATCTGTACATTTATCCACTATCTTTCAGGTCATAATCATGTAAAAAGTCAACTACATAATCGTAGTCGATCCTTCTTTTTATTGTATAGCAGCATGGTTATCATTAACGTTGCTGGAGTCTGTTTTATTTTATTTGAAAGTATAAGCACTGACACTCTACTACAAAAAGAAATCGTTGACTTGTTACTCATCTCTTTCTTTTTCCTTTTCGGACTTGATATTGCTACCTTTCTGCCGTTAAACAAATGGAGAAAATTACCAACTCATAAAAAGACAGGCAGGTTAACAACCCTTATCTTTCTTAGTTTATTTTTTCTGCACAATCCTTTAACCATATTTTCTGTCAGTTTTTATATCCTTTTGGGAGTCAGCTTTCTAAACTTTTTATTTCCTAAAACCTTAAGACAAGATTTATCCTTCTATAGTCATTTAATTCGAAATATCTTACTTGTATTATCGACACTTATGTTCTGGTAGTTAATAGAATTCCTGTCAGAAGTATGCTATAATGAAATAAATTTTTTAGGAGATATATGAATGAATTTTTTTAAAGATTATCGTAAACGATTGATTTGGCTAGGAATCTTTCTTGTCGCTATGTGCCTATCGCAAGTTCCTATCGTAACTTTAATGTTACTTCAAAAAACTCAACTTGGATCTATCTGGTCATCTCTAATAGTGGGACTTGTCTCTACTGCTGTTGTTACACTCTTTTTATATGGTGCTCACAAAAGTAAGTTATTAAATCTAAAATCAAAACTCTTTACTATTAATGACGCCCCTCGAATTGCTCTTAGTTATGTAGCCATTGTCACAGGAAATCTGATTGGTGCGATTTGGTTACAACTTCTGAAGCAAACAACTACTTCGAATCAAGAGGCTATTAATAGCCTCATGTCAGAAACTTCTATCATTTCAAGCTTTTTCGTAATTGCCCTAGTGGCACCTATTTGTGAGGAAATTATCTGTCGGGGTATCATCCCTACTAAACTCTTCGAAGGATACGAGAAAATTGGATATATTTTAGGTTGGTTTCTCTTCACTATAGCCCATATACCAAATAATCTCCCTTCTTTCTTGATCTATGGCTGGATGTCTGCAGTACTAACTTGGACTGCTTATCGCACCAAACGACTAGAGATGTCTATCTTCCTCCATTTAGTAATTAATGGAGTCAGCATTCTATTGCTTATCTTCCTTACATTCCTTATCAAGGTTGTTGGTATAGATGCTTTTCAATAAATAGAAGTTCCACTACTAATAAAAAGACTAGAAATCTATTTAATTTCTAGTCTTTTTGTTTATTCTTTGAGTGATTCCAAACTAAGTTAGTGAGGCAGGTAGCTAGACTACTTTCTAACTATTACGACACGAAGAGGCGAAAACGATTATTTTTCGCCGATGAGTTAGTAAGGCAGTTAGGCAAGTCTTATAGGACTTGCCGTAGTCTACTTAGATTGCTTTGCAATCAAGTAGACTTACTGAATTACATCTTCTCTTCCAACTCCACATCTGGATACTTGTCCGCAAACCAGCGGAGAGCAAAGTCATTTTCGAAAAGGAAGACAGGTTGGTCAAAGCGGTCTTTGGCCAAGATGTTTCGACTTGAAGACATACGTTCATCTAAATCTTCTGGTTTAATCCAACGAACTGTCTTTTTACCCATAGGAGTCATGACAACTTCAGCGTTATACTCGCCTTCCATACGGTGTTTAAAGACTTCGAACTGGAGTTGTCCAACAGCACCTAGCATATACTCACCTGTTTGGTAATTCTTATAAAGCTGAATGGCTCCTTCTTGTACCAACTGTTCCATTCCCTTGTGGAATGATTTCTGTTTCATAACGTTCTTAGGCGAAACCTTCATGAAAATCTCAGGTGTGAAGGTTGGTAGTGGTTCAAACTCAAACTTGTTCTTCCCAACAGTTAGCGTATCTCCAACCTGATAAGTACCAGTATCGTAAACCCCGATAATATCTCCTGCTACGGCATTGGTCACATTCTCACGACTTTCTGCCATAAACTGAGTAACATTTGATAGTTTAGCACTCTTACCAGTACGAGGAAGATTAACACTCATACCACGCTCGAATTCACCCGATACGATTCGAACAAAGGCGATACGGTCACGGTGACGAGGGTCCATATTGGCTTGGATTTTAAAGACAAAACCTGAGAAATCCTTATCATAAGGATCGACAAGTTCACCGTCTGTCTTCTTGTGCCCATGAGGTTCTGGAGCAAACTTGAGGAAGGTTTCTAAGAAAGTCTGCACCCCAAAATTAGTCAAGGCCGAGCCAAAGAAGACTGGTGTCAAATCACCTGCAAGAATGGCTTCCTCTGAGAATTCATTTCCTGCTTCATTCAAGAGTTCGATATCCTCTTTCACTTGTTCGTAGAATGGGTTGCTAGCAAAGAGCTTATCGCCATCTTCTAGACTGGCAAAGCGTTCATCCCCTTTATAAAGTTCCAGACGTTGGTTATAAAGGTCATAAAGTCCTTCAAAGGCTTTCCCCATCCCAATCGGCCAGTTCATTGGGTAACTCGCAATTCCCAAGACTTCTTCCAATTCTTGCAAGAGATCTAGTGGTTCACGACCGTCACGGTCCAGCTTGTTCATAAAGGTAAAGACTGGAATCCCGCGGTGTTTGACAACCTCAAACAATTTCTTGGTTTGGGCCTCGATACCCTTGGCAGAGTCTACTACCATGACCGCAGCATCCACCGCCATCAAGGTACGATAGGTATCTTCTGAAAAGTCCTCGTGTCCTGGAGTGTCTAGGATGTTTACCCGTTTCCCATCGTAGTCAAACTGCATAACAGATGAAGTGACTGAAATCCCACGTTGTTTCTCGATATCCATCCAGTCTGACTTAGCAAAGTTTCCTGTTTTCTTCCCTTTTACAGTACCTGCCTCACGAATCTCTCCTCCAAAATAGAGCAATTGCTCAGTGATGGTTGTTTTCCCCGCGTCCGGGTGAGAGATGATGGCAAAGGTACGGCGTTTTTTAATTTCTTCTTGAATACTCATAACTTCTCTTTCTTTCTACTTTTTTAATTATTTCAATTTATAATCACTCTTTATTACATCGGACCCTAACATTCCTTTCAACACTCCATTATATCGGATTTTAGAGAGTTTTTCAATTGCTTACACAAGAAAAAGCAGGTCAAGATACTAGACCTGCTCTTCAGATTCTTTTGTTCAATATTTATTTTGTATCGCTAGTTACAATCTCTTCAAAATTTAATTTTTTCTAGAGCAATTTTCTTTTCCCAACGTTTTTTAAACAAAATATCAAAGAGCACTAAGGCTGCAGATAGAATGATTGAAACCAGAAGATACTTTATCCATATAGGGGCATCTGGGATAAAAGGTGTGGTATTCAAAAGCCCATAGTTTCCACCTGTCACTTGATTGACTCCAACTAGAAAAAGATTAAGAATAAAAGTGTAGGCAATAATTCGATACTTTTTCAGCAAGGTCTTATCGTAGTGATTCATGAGATAGACCAGGGAATTGACCAAGAGGGCATAATGACCAATCAGGAAAGAAAAACTGGTAATATGCGGAAAGTCATAGGGGTCAAAAACAGGGTAGCCCAAGGCAAATACTGCTCCACTTGCTCCCAAAAGGGCAAAATACTGCTTGGTCTTCCATTTGTCAGGTAAGAAAACAACCGCGAACATGGCCAAACGACAATGGTAAAGAGGCAAGCTGTTCGAAAACGGAATCCCAAATCCAATATACCAAGTGTAGAGCGCTAGCAGTTGCGCTATTTGAATCCACTTAAACAATCGAACAAATTTGGGATTTTTGTAGTAAGTAAGAGAAGCATAAATAGACAAGGCAAGAAGGCCTATCATAACTCCATACCAAAAAATCGGAATAGGCGGTGGCGTCGTTTGGGTTCTTGTAATAAAATGATGCATAAAGTCTCCTTAAGGTAACGAATTCAGTTGTATATTAACTATTCTTATGTTTATATTTAACGAGTTGATTGATAAGGATGAGAATACCTGTCATCAAACTGGTCACTATCAAATAGTTAAGCAAACTACCATGATCCCCAATCACAGGTGGCTGGCTCATAAAGCCATAATTTCCTCCTGTCAAGAGGTTGGCAAGAAAGATAATGGCATTGACCCCAAAAGTCATCTGGCATATTTTCCAAGTATCTCCTTTTTCAACCTCATAATATCTAACAAGATAAATCAAGCAGTTAGCCAAGAGGGCCCAATGTCCGAAAACATTGTTCACAGACGAAACATGAGGGAAAGGAAAAGGATAAAAGACTGGATAAACCAAGGCCATAATAGAACCAAAAACTCCAACCAGGGCAAAATATTGCTTGAAAAAGGTCTTATTAGGGGCAAAAAGAATTATCCACATAGCCATGCGACTATGGTAAAAAGGGAGAGCCTCAGATAGGGGCAGACGTGCAGCAATATACCAGGCGTTGATAATGAGCAACTGAATCAATTGTCCCCAATACCAAAAGTTTCTGTAACCTTTAGATGATGCGAAACGAATCGATAAAACAGCTATGATTACCAAAGATGTAGGTAATAAAAAGTACCAGGCTCCCAAATGAGGAGGAACTGTCTTTTTACTGGTAAAAAGTAACTCCCAAAGCGTCATATGTCATCCTTAACGTGTTCTAGTTGAGTCAATTCTACATCCTTTTTACCAACTAGAAACGACTGTTATTCTTTCTTCTAATTTCAACCATTATATCGAAATAAAAAGTATTTTTCAATTTCTGTTTCTTTTTAGCTTGGCTTGCCTTATTTATAGGAAAATATGGTAAAATAGAACAGATAAAGAATCATCATTTCACGAAAGGATATCCGATGAAAATTACGCAAGAAGAGGTAACTCACGTTGCCAATCTTTCAAAATTAAAATTCTCAGAAGAAGAAACTGCAGAGTTTGCGACAACACTCTCAAAAATTGTTGATATGGTTGAATTGCTCAGTGAAGTCGACACAACTGGTGTTGCACCTACTACAACGATGGCTGACCGTAAAACTGTTCTCCGACCTGATGTGGCTGAAAAAGGAACAGACCGTGACCGCTTGTTTAAAAATGTACCTGAAAAAGATAACTACTATATCAAGGTGCCAGCTATCCTAGATGATGGAGGAGATGCCTAATGACTTTTAACAATAAAACGATTGAAGAGTTGCACAATCTCCTTGTCTCTAAGGAAATTTCTGCAACAGAACTAACACAAGCAACTCTTGAAGATATCAAATCTCGTGAGACAGCTATCAATGCTTTCGTCACTATCGCTGAGGACCAAGCTCTTGCTCAGGCTAAAGCTATTGATGAAACTGGTATTGATGCTGACAATGTCCTTTCAGGAATTCCGCTCGCAGTTAAGGATAACATTTCTACAGATGGTCTCTTAACAACAGCAGCCTCAAAAATGCTTTATAACTACGAGCCAATCTTTGATGCGACAGCTGTTGCCAATGCAAAAGCCAAGGGCATGATTGTCGTTGGGAAAACCAACATGGACGAGTTTGCCATGGGTGGATCAGGTGAGACTTCTTACTACGGTGCTACTAAAAATGCTTGGGACCACAGCAAGGTCCCTGGTGGATCATCAAGTGGTTCAGCTGCAGCTGTAGCTTCTGGACAAGTCCGTTTATCACTTGGTTCTGATACTGGTGGTTCTATCCGCCAACCTGCTGCCTTTAACGGGATTGTTGGTCTCAAACCAACCTACGGAACAGTTTCACGTTTCGGTCTCATTGCCTTTGGTAGCTCATTAGACCAAATTGGACCTTTTGCACCAACTGTTAAGGAAAACGCCCTCTTGCTCAATGCCATTGCTAGCGAAGATGCCAAAGACTCTACTTCTGCTCCAGTCCGCATTGCCGACTTTACTTCAAAAATCGGCCAAGACATCAAGGGCATGAAGATTGCCCTTCCTAAGGAATACCTTGGTGAAGGAATTGACCCAGAAGTCAAAGAAACCATTCTGAATGCTGCTAAGCACTTTGAAAAGCTTGGTGCTATCGTCGAAGAAGTTAGCCTTCCTCACTCTAAATACGGTGTGGCAGTCTACTACATCATCGCTTCTTCAGAAGCTTCCTCAAACTTGCAACGTTTTGATGGTATTCGTTACGGCTACCGCGCAGAGGATGCGACTAATCTTGATGAAATCTATGTAAACAGCCGCAGTCAAGGTTTCGGTGAAGAAGTTAAACGTCGTATCATGCTAGGTACTTTCAGCCTTTCATCAGGTTACTATGATGCCTACTACAAGAAGGCTGGACAAGTTCGCACCCTTATCATTCAAGATTTCGAAAAAGTCTTTGCGGATTATGACTTGATTTTGGGACCAACTGCTCCTAGCGTTGCTTATGACTTGGATTCACTCAACCATGATCCAGTTGCTATGTACTTGGCTGACCTCTTGACAATTCCTGTCAACTTAGCTGGTCTTCCTGGGATTTCGCTTCCTGCTGGATTTGTTCAAGGTCTACCAGTAGGACTCCAATTGATTGGTCCTAAGTATTCAGAAGAAACTATCTACCAAGTAGCTGCTGCTTTTGAAGCAACAACAGACTACCACAAACAACAACCCGTGATTTTTGGAGGTGATAACTAATGAACTTTGAAACAGTCATTGGACTTGAAGTCCACGTAGAGCTCAACACCAATTCAAAAATCTTCTCACCTACTTCTGCCCACTTTGGGAATGACCAAAATGCCAACACTAACGTGATTGACTGGTCTTTCCCTGGAGTACTACCAGTTCTCAATAAAGGTGTTGTCGATGCTGGTATCAAGGCTGCACTCGCTCTTAACATGGACATCCATAAGAAGATGCACTTTGACCGCAAGAACTATTTCTACCCTGATAATCCTAAAGCCTACCAAATTTCTCAGTTTGATGAACCAATCGGTTACAACGGATGGATTGAAGTGGAGCTAGAAGACGGTACAACTAAGAAAATCGGTATTGAACGTGCTCACTTGGAAGAAGACGCCGGTAAAAACACGCATGGTACAGATGGTTACTCTTATGTTGACCTCAACCGTCAAGGGGTGCCTTTGATTGAAATCGTATCTGAAGCAGACATGCGTTCACCAGAAGAAGCCTACGCTTATCTAACAGCCCTCAAGGAAGTGATCCAATACGCTGGCATTTCTGACGTTAAGATGGAAGAAGGTTCTATGCGTGTGGATGCCAACATCTCCCTTCGTCCTTATGGTCAAGAGAAATTCGGTACCAAGACAGAGTTGAAAAACCTCAACTCCTTCTCAAACGTTCGTAAGGGTCTTGAATACGAAGTCCAACGTCAAGCTGAAATCCTTCGCTCAGGTGGTCAAATCCGCCAAGAAACACGCCGTTACGATGAAGCCAACAAGGCAACTATCCTCATGCGTGTCAAGGAAGGGGCTGCAGACTACCGCTACTTCCCAGAGCCAGACCTACCACTCTTTGAAATCTCTGATGAGTGGATTGAAGAAATGCGTACGGAATTGCCAGAGTTTCCAAAAGAGCGCCGTGCTCGCTATGTATCTGACCTTGGCTTGTCAGACTACGATGCTAGCCAGTTGACTGCCAATAAAGTCACTTCTGACTTCTTTGAGAAAGCTGTTGCCCTAGGTGGTGATGCTAAACAAGTCTCTAACTGGCTCCAAGGTGAAGTCGCCCAGTTCTTGAATGCTGAAGGTAAGACGCTTGAACAAATCAAATTGACTCCAGAAAACTTGGTAGAAATGATTGCTATCATCGAAGATGGAACGATCTCATCTAAGATTGCTAAGAAAGTCTTTGTCCACCTAGCTAAAAATGGTGGAGGTGCTCGTGAATACGTTGAAAAAGCTGGTTTAGTTCAAATTTCAGATCCTGATGTTTTGATTCCAATCATCCATCAAGTCTTTGCGGATAATGAAGCTGCTGTTGCCGACTTCAAGTCAGGAAAACGAAACGCTGACAAGGCCTTTACTGGATTCCTCATGAAGGCGACTAAAGGGCAAGCCAACCCACAAGTAGCCCTCAAACTGCTTGCCCAAGAATTGGCTAAGTCGAAAGATAGTGAGTGAAATATACTTTCGTTAATAACCCTTTCTACTAAAAAATAGAATACGGAGAATAAATGAACAAATTTTTACGGGTACTATTTATTTTAGTTATTGTCGCCATGTTGGGTGCTTCTGTTCTACAAATCTTTCTCCCATCATATATGGGAGAGCATTCTGGTTACGGTATTTCTGCAGGATGGCAAAGAGAAATTGGAATTTGGAATCTAGCCGTTTTAATTATTATTCTTGCTGTTAATATTAAATACGATTGGTTTTACCTGAGAATTGCCCTTCTTGCCCTCATCATTGGTGGTATAGGAATAGGAACAAATCATTTGTTAAATTTTATTGAATATCATTCTCCTGTTAATGCGATTGGTGCTATCGAGAATTATTTACTCGTATTTGGTTGGATTATAGGATGGTTTATTGAAAATAAAACTATAAAACTCAAAAACTCTTTATAGACATAAAATTTACCAAAAACTATTTTTGTACTCACATAGTTAGGAGACATATGAAAAAGTTATATACTCTTATCGCTACCTTCTTGCTTCTTATCTTTGTGACACCCCTACAATCCATCGATGCAGGTGTCGGACATTCTCGAAGTGGTAGCTCTAGCCGCAGCAGCTCTCGAAGTAGTAGCAGTAGCCGAAGTCGTTCTAGTAATAGTTCTTCTTCACGAAGCAGTTATCATTCTAACAATAGATACTCAAGTTCAGGAGGTTCTCTAGGGACCGGAATGAACATTCTTATCATGTTTGGTGTTGGGGCTTTCCTACTCTTCATGCTCATCAAATATTTGAGTGACCAAAATTCGTCATCTGGTAAATCATATGGAAACTCAACTGGATACAATGTTGAACCAACACTTCACCGTCGAGTTGAAAATAACACCTTGGCTATTAATCGTGTACACCATGGTGATCCAAACTTTGATGCGGATGCTTTCACTTCATGGGTTAGAGAAGTTTACATCCAATTACAGGCAGCCTGGACTAAAAAAGATTGGAATTTGGTGCGCTCACTTGAAAGTGCTAGCCTCTATTCTCAACACAGTGCTCAACTGGAAGACTATATCCAATCTCAAACAACGAATGTTTTGGAACGTGTTTACGTTGAAAATGTTCGAATCAAAGATTTCTACGAAAATCCAGATGGAAATGATACTTTAGTGGTTATCCTTTCATCTACTTTGAGAGACTATGTCATCGAAGATAAGACTCGTAAGGTTATCGAAGGAGATCCTCAACAAGATCTATTTACAGTTTATCAAATGAACTTCATCCGCAAACATGGTAGCCAAACTGAAAACAATGTTCAAGATGAAGCTGTTAGCGACCACTGTCCAAACTGTGGTGCTCCACTTAGAATCTCAGCTATAAGTCAATGTGATTATTGCGGAGCTGAACTCACACGTAGTCCAAATCAATGGGTTCTTGATACCTATGAAGTTGTGGATGAAGACGAACTTTATAATTAGGAGGAAATTATGGGATTTATTCGTGCTGCCCTTTCAGCTGGGCTAAATAGTTTTAATGATAGCAAATTCAAGGAAGCCGTTGTACTTCCAGACCACATCTCTTCAGACGTCATGGCCATCAAGGGACAATTGCTTACAAAAGATCCTGACGGTGGTTCAAGACAAAGCAACCAAAATACTGGTCTTTTAACAGACGGTTCTGTTGTTATTGTCCCTCAAGGATATGTTGCTGTCCTTGTCAATAACGGTACCTTCCTAGGGGATGTACTTGAAGCTGGAAGCCATGAATGGCGTGCAGGTGATAACGCTTGGCTCCTTGAAAAAGGTGGAATCAAGGGTACTTGGGAAAACTTTAAAAACCGCTTCTCTTTTGGTGGACAAGTTATTACTCGACAAGAAATCATCTTTATCCGTATGCAACCAATTGCAGGGAATAAATTTGGTACCCAAAATGCTGTAGAGTATTTCAGTGAACGTTACCAACAATTGCTCAACATTCGTTTTTACGGATTATTTGATATCAAGGTTGCTGATCCAGTTCTTTTCTATGTTAGCTCTATCAGCCAACAAATTGAAGATCATAAACCATTTACAATCCAAGATATTGCTCAAGGAACACTTCGACAAAATATCTCTCCAAAAATCGCAATTGCTATCGCTAAGTATACCAATGAAAACGGAGTTGATATCTATAGCCTAAATGCTAACCAAGACACTTTCAATGAAGTAGCTAAACAAGAAGTTAATAAGGTTTGGACAGGACTTTATGGTATTGAAGCAACCAATATCTTGCTTGAAGACCTCAGCTATGACCAAGAAAGCCTAGAAATTGTTCGTAAACTTGATAGCGAACTTGTTGCTATGAAATATAATACCATTGAGATTGAAGAACGTCGTGCTCGTAACGAAGCTCTCATTGCGGCAGCCAATAACGAAGGTAATGGCAATGGTATGAACATGTTTATGGGTATGAATCTTGGTCAAACTCTCGGTGGCCAACTCACCCAACAAGCTCAGAATCAAGCTCCAGCTCAAAACAATGGACAAGCTCCAGCTCAAAACAATGGACAAGCCACAAGTAAGAACTTTTATATCGAGGTCGATGGCAAGTACGTATTAGTAACCAAAGATGAAGAAGGAAACATCGTTCCTGTCAATTAATCTCACTTCCCTGATATTTGAGAAATCTTACGACTTATGATACAATAAAGAGTAAATTATTTTATTAAAGAGGTAAAAACATGATTGAAGCAAGTAAATTAAAGGCTGGTATGACCTTTGAAACAGCTGACGGAAAATTAATCCGCGTTTTGGAAGCTAGCCACCACAAACCAGGTAAAGGAAACACTATCATGCGTATGAAATTGCGTGATGTCCGTACTGGTTCAACATTTGAAACTAGCTACCGCCCAGAGGAAAAATTTGAACAAGCGATTATCGAAACTGTGCCAGCACAATACTTGTACAAAATGGATGATACAGCTTATTTCATGAACACTGAAACTTACGACCAATACGAAATTCCTGTTGTAAATGTTGAAAACGAATTGCTTTACATCCTTGAAAATTCTGAAGTTAAAATTCAATTTTACGGAACTGAAGTAATCGGTGTAACAGTACCTACAACTGTTGAATTGACAGTTGCTGAAACTCAACCATCTATTAAAGGTGCTACTGTTACTGGTTCTGGTAAACCAGCTACAATGGAAACTGGACTTGTCGTTAACGTTCCAGACTTCATCGAAGCAGGACAAAAACTCGTTATTAACACTGCAGAAGGAACTTACGTTTCTCGTGCCTAATCTCTAAGAAAGAGGTCATTCTATGGGAATTGAAGAACAATTAGGCGAAATCGTTATCGCCCCACGTGTACTTGAAAAAATCATTGCAATCGCTACAGCTAAAGTTGATGGTGTCCACTCTTTTTCAAATAAATCAGTATCTGACACCCTTTCAAAACTTTCACTCGGTCGTGGCGTCTATCTAAAAGAATCTGAAGAAGAACTAATAGCTGATATCTATCTCTATCTTGAGTATGGTGTCAAGGTTCCTAAGGTTGCAATGGCTATTCAAAAAGCTGTAAAAGATGCCGTTCGTAATATGGCTGATGTAGAACTCAATGCTGTGAATATTCACGTTGCTGGTATTGCACCAGATAAAACACCAAAACCAGCATTAACAGATTTGTTTGATGAGGACTTCCTCAATGACTAGTCCATTATTAGAATCTAGACGCGAACTACGAAAATGTGCCTTCCAAGCACTGATGAGTCTTGAATATGGTTCTGATATTGAAACTGCTTGTCGCTTCGCTTATACTCATGATCGAGAAGACGACGAGGTAAAACTCCCTAGCTTCCTAATCGATCTTGTATCTGGTGTTCAAGCTCAAAAAGAGGAACTAGACAAACAAATCACTCAGCATTTAAAATCTGGTTGGACGATTGAACGTTTAACCTTAGTTGAAAAGAATTTATTGCGTTTAGGAGTCTTCGAAATTACTTCTTTTGATACTCCTCAACTCGTAGCTGTGAATGAAGCTATTGAACTTGCAAAAAGCTTTTCAGATCAAAAATCAGCCCGTTTCATTAACGGACTGCTCAGTCAATTTGTAACTGAAGAAAATTAACTATAAAAAGTGTTTGACAGATATCAAACACTTTTTTATTTCACTTCAATCAAATGAATGGTTCTTTTCGAGAACAAGAAAAAGCTAGAACTTATAGTTAGTTCTAGCTTTTTTATATTTCTTAATATTTTCTAAAGCGTTGGTAACGTTCCTCAATGAGCTGCTCTAGTGGCAGTTTACCAAGTTCATCAAGTTCTGCTCGGAGTTGTTCTTTGACTTGCTTGATTAGATCTTTACTTGATAGACCTACCTCAGAGATAACCTTATCAACAATTTTCATATCTAGCAATTCGAAAGAAGTAATTTTCATCAACTCTGCAGCTTCCATGGCACGACTGCCATCTTTCCAAAGAATAGACGCAAAGCCTTCAGGACTGAGAACTGCATAGATCGAGTTTTCTAACATCCAAACACGGTCAGCTACTGCAAGAGCTAAAGCCCCTCCTGAGCCACCTTCACCGATAATAATGGCAATAATTGGCACCTTAAGATCACTCATCTCCATAAGGTTACGAGCAATAGCTTCACCTTGACCACGCTCCTCTGCTCCGACACCAGGATAGGCACCAGCCGTGTTGATAAAGGTTACAACAGGACGGCCAAATTTTTCAGCCTGCTTCATCAAGCGAAGGGCTTTTCGATAACCTTCAGGATGAGGTTGTCCAAAGTTACGGTTAAGATTATCCT
Source organism: Streptococcus sp. Marseille-Q6504 (assembly GCF_965111625.1). Taxonomy (NCBI): domain Bacteria; kingdom Bacillati; phylum Bacillota; class Bacilli; order Lactobacillales; family Streptococcaceae; genus Streptococcus; species Streptococcus sp. Marseille-Q6504. Next base: position 152,632 of record NZ_CBCOON010000002.1, on the reverse strand, counting down.
GTAAGCTTTTACCTTTTTGAATTCCAACAACAGTTACTGCTTGGTCTCCCAACCAACCGATACCACCAATAACAGCACCATCATCTCGGAAAGAGCGATCACCATGTAGCTCTACAAAGTCATCAAATATTCCTGTTGCGAAGTCCAAGGCAGTTAAGCGGGTTTGTTCACGTGCTTCTCTGACGATTTTTGCAATATTCATCAACAATCCCCCTTATGTAACCTTACTAATCGAGCAATCATATCTGGCAATTCTCTCCGTTTAACAATCGCATCCACAAATCCATGTTCTAACAAAAACTCTGCTTTCTGGAAATCCTCTGGCAAATCTTCCCTTACGGTATTTTCAATGACACGACGTCCAGCAAATCCTACCAAACTTTGAGGCTCTGCCAATATAATATCCCCTTCCATAGCAAAGGAAGCTGTAACACCACCAGTTGTTGGATCAGTAAGGATTGTTAGGTAAAAGAGACCTGCATTGGAATGACGTTTGACTGCTGCAGAGATTTTGGCCATCTGCATTAAACTCATGATTCCTTCTTGCATACGTGCTCCACCAGATGCTGTAAACAAAACGACTGGTAATTTTTCAGCTGTCGCGTATTCAAACAAACGAGTGATTTTTTCACCAACTACTGTTCCCATAGATGCCATGATAAAGTTAGAATCCATGATTCCGAGAGCAACTTTTTCGCCCTTAATCAAAGCAGTTCCTGTAACAACAGCCTCATCAAGACCTGTCTTTTCACGCATAGAGGCCAATTTTTTCTGGTAGCCTGGAAATTCCAATGGATCTTGCGTCTCAATTCCTGTAAACATCTCTAGGAAGCTTCCCATATCAATGGTTAAAGCAAGACGCTCTTGAGCTGAAATACGGAAGGTATAGCCACAGTGAGGACAAATACGGTCACTTCCCAAATCCTTCTGGTAAATGGTATGTTTACAACCTGGACATTTTGAGAAGAGTTCGTCCGGAACCTCAGGCTTGGCTTGGGGCTTTTCTCTAAGTGAACGATTGGGATTAATTCGTATATATTTATCTTTTTTACTAAATAGAGCCATACATCCCCCTTTTCAGTCTCATATTCTTTTTACATTATTCTTTTTCTTGATAGTGTGGTAAGAAAGTTTCCATCAAGAATGAAGTATCGTAGTCTCCTGCTATCACACGACGATCGGAAATCAAATCGAGTTGAAAATCAGCATTGGTGACAACCCCTTCAATTTCGAGTTCATAAAGAGCTCTTTGCATTTTCATGAGTGCATCAAAACGATTTTCACCATGAACAATAATTTTAGCAATCATACTATCATAGTATGGCGGGATGGTATACCCTGGATAAACTGCAGAATCAACACGCAAGCCAACACCACCGCTTGGTAGATAAAGATTAGTAATCTTACCTGGGCTCGGTGCAAAATTAAAGGCTGGGTTTTCTGCGTTGATACGGCACTCAATAGCATGCCCTTTTAGAACAATGTCCTCTTGCTTAAGAGTCAAAGGTTGACCTGACGCAATACGGATTTGTTCCTTGACAATATCCACACCAGAAACAAATTCGGTTACTGGATGTTCTACTTGGACACGAGTATTCATCTCCATAAAGTAGAATTTCCCAGTTGCTTCATCTAGTAGGAATTCAATCGTACCCGCATTTTCATAACCAACAGACTCCGCTGCACGGACTGCTGCAGCACCAATTTCATTACGCAGTGTCTTCCCAATGGCAATTGAAGGACTTTCTTCTAAAACCTTTTGGTTATTCCGCTGAAGCGAACAGTCACGCTCACCTAGGTGAATCACATGTCCCATCTGGTCAGCAAGAATCTGTACCTCAATGTGGCGAGCAGGATAAATCACGCGCTCTAGGTACATAGCTCCATTACCAAAGTTAGCTTTGGCTTCACTAGAGGCTGTTTCAAATGCTGATACAAGGTCTTCTGCCTTTTCAACCTTACGAATTCCTTTACCACCACCTCCAGCTGAAGCTTTCAGCATAACTGGATAACCAATTTTTTCGGCAACAGCCAGAGCCTCTTCTGCAGTATGGACTTCTCCATCTGATCCTGGAATGACAGGCACATTAGCCTTAATCATTTGAGCACGGGCGTTAATTTTATCTCCCATGACATCCATTACTCGAGCTGATGGCCCGATAAATTTGATACCGACTTCTTCACACATAGTTGCAAATTTGGAATTTTCACTTAAAAAACCAAATCCAGGGTGAATAGCTTCAGCTTCAGTCAAGACCGCAGCTGATAGGATGGCATTGATGTTCAGATAAGATTCTGTAGCCTTCCCAGGGCCGATACAGATAGCCTCATCAGCCAAAAGCGTGTGGAGAGCTTCCTTGTCAGCAGTCGAATAGACAGCGACTGTTGCGATTCCTAACTCTCGTGCCGCACGAATAATACGAACAGCAATTTCACCACGATTGGCAATTAAAATCTTACGAAACATGGAAAACCTCCCTAGTTTCCAATAGCAAAGGTCAAAGTACCGCTTGCTGCAAGCTTACCATCTACTTCTGCCTTCGCTTCTACTACGGCGATTGTGCCACGACGTTTGACAAAAGTTGCTGTCATGACAAGCTGATCACCAGGAACAACTTGTTTCTTAAACTTAACCTTATCCATACCAGCATAGAAGACAAGTTTCCCTTTGTTTTCAGGTTTAGACAATTCCAAAACACCTGCTGTCTGAGCCAAGGCTTCCATAATGAGGACTCCTGGCATAACTGGGTATTGAGGAAAATGACCATTGAAGAAAGGTTCGTTAATCGTTACATTTTTAATAGCAACAATTGTATCTTCACTAACTTCTAAGACACGATCTACTAAGAGCATGGGATAACGGTGTGGCAAAGCTTCTTTAATTCCTTGAATATCAATCATTTGATACGTACCAAGCCTTTCCCAAACTCAACCATTTCTTCATTTTCAACAAGAATTTCTGTTACGACACCGTCTTTAGGTGCTGGAATTTCATTCATAACTTTCATAGCTTCAATGATGACCAAGGTTTGGCCTTTTTTAACAGTATCACCGACTGAAACAAAATTAGGTTTGTCTGGTCCGGCAGCCAAGTAAGCAACACCGACAAGTGGACTTTCTACAAGATCCCCCTCAGCTACAGATTCATTAGCACTTGATTCTGAAACTGCTTCTACAGCTGGTGTAGTTGGAGCTTGTGGTGCAACTGTCGGTACAGCTGCTGGAACTACAGGTTGATGTGCTGGACTTGTTTCTGCCACAAGTTTCGCTTCATTCTTACTGAAGACCAACTCGTCCGTTCCATTTTTATAAGAAAATTCTTTCAAGCTCGACTGGTCAAATTGTGCCATCAAGTCTTTGATTTCATTTAAATTCATTTTTACTTATTCTCCCAACGTTTGAAAGCAAGAACTGCGTTATGTCCACCAAATCCAAAAGTATTTGAGATAGCATAAGGAATTTCATGTTCCAAGCCTTGTCCATAAATAACGTTTGCTTCAATGTAGTCTGACACTTCTGTTGTCCCAGCTGTCATTGGAACATAGTTGTTACGGATTGCTTCAATTGTTGCAATAGCCTCAACTGCACCTGCTGCACCGAGCAAGTGGCCTGTAAATGACTTGGTTGAAGATACAGGTACTTCCTTACCAAGAACTGCTACGATAGCACCACTTTCTCCCTTTTCATTAGCAGGAGTTGATGTACCGTGAGCATTGACATAAGCTACTTGGTCTGGTGTGATTTCAGCTTCGTCCAAGGCAAGTTTGATAGCTTTAATAGCCCCTTGGCCTTCTGGATGTGGTGAAGTCATATGGTAGGCATCACAAGTGTTCCCGTAACCAACAACTTCCGCTAGGATAGTTGCTCCACGTTTTTCAGCATGTTCTAAGCTCTCAAGAACCAACATACCTGATCCTTCACCCATGACAAATCCATTACGGTCTTTATCAAATGGAATAGAAGCACGAGTTGGATCCTCTGTTGTTGAAAGAGCTGTTAAGGCTTGGAAACCAGCGATAGCAAATGGAGTAATTGAAGATTCTGATCCACCAACTAACATGATATCTTGGAAACCAAATTTGATAGAACGGAAGGCGTCTCCGATAGCATCATTTGATGAAGCGCAAGCTGTGTTGATAGATTTACAGATACCATTGGCACCAAAGCGCATAGCTACATTTCCTGCAGCCATATTTGGCAAGGCTTTTGGAAGTGTTAATGGTTTAACACGTTTTGGTCCTTTTTCGTGAAGTCGAAGCACTTGGTCTTCGATTTCTCTGATTCCACCGATACCTGATGCAACGATGACACCAAAGCGGTCTTTATCAAGCGCTTCTACGTCAAGATTTGCATTGTTCACTGCTTCTTGAGCTGCATACAAGGCATATAAAGAATAATCATCGAAACGATTGGTATCTTTTTTTACAAAATATTTTTCAAAAGGAAAATCATTAATCTCTGCTGCATTATGGACGTCAAAAGCACTGTGATCAAACTTGGTGATTTCACCAATCCCAATCTTTCCATTCTTTAAACTGTTCCAAAATTCTTCTGGCGTATTCCCAATTGGAGATGTTAATCCATAACCTGTTACTACTACACGATTTAGTTTCATTTTCATACCTCTATTTTAACTCTTATTGCATGGTAAGTCCACCATCAATTGCAATGACTTGTCCCGTTAGATAATCTTGGCTTGCAAGAAAGGCTGTGACCTCTGCCACTTGCTCAGCTTGACCAAATTGTTTCATCGGAATTTGTGCCAACATGGCATCTTTTACCTTATCAGATAGGACTGCAGTCATGTCTGATTCAATCATTCCTGGTGCAATGGCATTGACACGCACATTACGATTGGCTACCTCACGTGCTACTGATTTGGTAAATCCAATTAGACCAGCCTTAGATGCAGCGTAGTTCGCTTGACCGATATTTCCCATCAAACCAACGACACTGGACATATTGATAATGGCCCCTTCACGAGCTTTTATCATCTGCTTCAAGACTGCTTGCGTCATGTTGAAGGCTCCCGTTAGATTGACTTTCAAGACCTTCTCAAAATCTTCTTCTGTCATCTTCAGCATGAGAGTGTCTTGAGTAATCCCGGCGTTATTCACTAGGACGTCAACTGAACCTAGCTCTTCAATGGCTTGATCCACCATTCGTTTTGCATCCGTAAAATCAGAAACATCACCAGAAATAGCAAGGACCTTCACCCCGTATGGTTTAAACTCGTCTAGAAGCTCCTCGGAGATCTCACCACGACTATTCAAGACAACGTTGGCTCCCAAGCTGGCAAATTTATGAGCAATGGCAAGACCAATTCCTCGACTTGAGCCTGTAATAAAGACATTTTTCTGTTCTAGTTTCATTTTTCTCCTTTCAGAACTTCTATCATCCTGATCTAATTTTCTAAGAGTGCTTGTAAACTTGCTTGATCTTCCACATTTGCAAGTTGAGCAGTTTTATCAATCTTTTTAACAAATCCTGACAAGACTTTCCCAGGACCGATCTCGATAAAACGTGTCACACCAGCTTCTTGCATAACTGCAATGCTTTCATAGAAACGAACAGGTTCCTTGACTTGACGAGTCAAGAGTTCTGCAATTCGTTCTTTTTCCATGACTTTTGCTTCTGTATTACCAACAAGGGGACAAGCAAAGTCATTAAACTCAACATCTTCTAGGACTTGAGCTAATTTTTGACTAGCAGATTCCAATAAAGCTGTATGGAAAGGTCCAGAAACATTTAGCGGAATTAAGCGTTTTGCTCCTGCTTCTTGCAAGAGTTCAACTGCACGATCCACAGCAACCACCTCACCACCAATAACAATTTGACTTGGGGTATTGTAGTTAGCTGGAGTCACAACACCAAGTTGAGAAGCTTCTTGACAAGCTTGTTCAATAACTTCAACTGGAGTATTGAGTACGGCTACCATTTTACCAGACCCTGCAGGTGCCGCTTCTTCCATATAAGCTCCGCGCTTAGCAACTAGAGCCACCGCATCTTCAAAATCCAAGGCGCCACTAGCTACAAGGGCAGAATATTCACCAAGAGACAGGCCTGCCACTATATCTGGTTGGTAACCTTTCTCCTTTAATAGTCGGTAAATGGCAACGGATGTAGCCAAAATAGCTGGTTGTGTGTACCGAGTCTGATGTAGCTTTGTTTCATCATTGTCAATCAAGTCTCGAAGATCATAACCTAAGACTTGGCTAGCTTGGTCGATTGTTTCCTTGACGATAGCATATTGGTCGTATAGTTCACGTCCCATTCCAAGGTACTGGGCTCCTTGACCTGCAAATAGAAAGACTGTTTTAGTCATTTCTTGTAACTCCTGCCCAACGAGCGGCTTCTTTTTGAATTTTCTCAGCTGCACCATAGTAGATATCTTTTAAGATTTCTTCAACTGTTTCTTCTTTAGATACCAAACCTGCAATCTGGCCGGCCATTACTGAACCGCCATCTACATCACCATGGACAACAGCCTTGGCTAAGGCTCCTGCACCCATTTGTTCAAAGATTTCTAAGTCTGGATTTTCTTGTTTAAAGGCATCTTTTTCAGCTTGCTCGAAATCACGAGTCAATTGATTTTTGATGGCACGAACTGCGTGACCAAAATGTTGTGCTGAAATAGTTGTATCAATATCACGAGCTTTTAAAATCTTAGCTTTGTAGTTTGGATGAGCATTTGATTCTTTAGCAACTACAAAACGAGTTCCTACTTGCACAGCTTCCGCACCAAGCATAAATCCAGCAGCAGCTCCCTCACCGTCTGCGATACCACCTGCAGCGATAACAGGAATTGAAACAGCCGCCGCAACTTGACGGACCAAGGTCATGGTTGTTAATTTACCAATGTGTCCACCGGCTTCCATACCTTCACAAATGACAGCATCTGCACCGATTTTTTCCATACGTTTAGCCAAAGCTACGCTAGGAACTACAGGAATAACGGTGATTCCTGCTTCATGAAATCGCTCCATATATTTACTTGGGTTCCCTGCACCAGTTGTGACTACCTTAACCCCTTCTTCAATAACGAGGTCAACAATATCATCAACAAATGGAGACAAGAGCATGATATTGACACCAAAAGGCTTGTCTGTTAAAGATTTAATCTTATCGATGTTGGCTTTAACCACTTCTTTAGGTGCGTTTCCTCCACCAATGATTCCGAGACCACCAGCTTTTGAAACAGCTCCAGCCAAATCGCCATCTGCTACCCAGGCCATTCCACCTTGGAAGATAGGATATTTAATATTTAATAATTCAGTGATACGTGTTTTCATATTGCCTCCATAAGTCTTGCTTACGTAATAGTTCGACTTTATTATAATTTGACGGTCAAACTATTACCTAAACAAGAGGGAGCGGGTCTCCCCTACTCCTTCTTTATTTATTCTAATTATTTAGTTTGCTCTTCAACGTAAGCAACCAAGTCGCCAACTGTTTTCAAGTTGTCTTCAGCTTCGATTTGGATATCAAAAGCGTCTTCAATTTCTGAGATTACTTGGAACAAGTCCAATGAATCTGCATCCAAATCATCAAAAGTAGATTCAAGTGTTACTTCTGATGCATCTTTTCCGAGTTCTTCAACGATAATTTCTTGTACTTTTTCAAATACTGCCATGATAGACTCCTTTAAAATAAATAGTTTTTTTATAACAATGTGATCACCACATGATTACCTAAATTGTAACAATAAGTGTGCCCCATGTCAAACCTCCACCGAAACCTGACAAGAGAATTTTTTGGCTACCATCCAAATGGATGAGTCCTTCTTCTACACACTCAGAAAGTAAAATCGGGATACTTGCCGCACTAGTATTTCCATACTTCATCATATTAGCAGGAAGCTTGTCACGATCGACACCGATTTTTTTAGCCATCTTATCTAAAATTCGAATATTCGCTTGATGAAGCAAGAGATAATCGAGTTCATCTGCTGATATTGGACTTTTTTCGATGGTCTGTTTAATAGATTTAGCCACGTCTCGAATTGCAAAGTCAAAAACTGCTCTCCCATCCATTTTCAAGAAAACATCTGGTTCTTCTTGAATCGAAAATGGTGAAATCAATCCTGTCTGTCCATAAGTGAGACACTCACCACGAGAACCATCGCTATTGAGACTTTCAGCTAAGAAATGTTTTTGGTCACTTGCCTCAAGTAGTACACCACCAGCTCCATCTCCGAACAAGACAGCTGTTGAGCGGTCAGACCAATCCAAAGATTTTGACATGGTCTCACTACCGATAACCAACCCCTTACGATATGTTCCTGAAGAAATGAACTTTTCTGCAGTCGATAGGGCAAAAACAAACCCACTACAAGCAGCTGTTAAATCATAGGCAAAAGCCTTATGAGCGCCAATCTTTGCCTGAACACGAGCTGCGGTTGAGGGCATCATTGAGTCAGGTGTCATAGTCGCTATAATGATGAAATCTAGCTCTTCAGCAGAAATCCCTGCCTTCTCTAGAAGTTGTTTTGCAACCTCTGTAGCCAAATCTCCTGTTGATTCTGTCTTAGAAATATGGCGTTCTTTAATCCCTGTCCGACTTGAAATCCATTCATCACTCGTATCCATGACCTGAGCCAAGTCTTCGTTAGTGATAATCTGCTCTGGAGCATAATGAGCGACCTGGCTTATTTTTGCAAAAGCCATTACTTCAAATCCTCCAAAAAGTGATAAAGATTAGTTAACCCTTTTCCCATAACTTCAATCTCTTCAGGACTCATGCCCTCGATAATTCTTTCGACCATGGCCTTATGGAAACGTTTATGAAGACGGTGAACGAGACGACCTTTCTTTGTCAAATGCAGATGTACTACACGACGATCTTGATCTGAACGGATACGTTCGATGTATCCTTTTCTCTCCAAATTGTTTAAACTCGTTGTCACAGTCCCTAGAGTTACCATCAACTCTTTGGAAACTTGACTCGGAGTCACTTCTGGATACTTACCGATAACATCAATCGTGTGCATTTCTTTGATAGAGATGTCTTTGAAACGACTACCTCGCAAACTTACTTCCTCGATCACTAGGACGTTGTTAAAAATTGATGTTAAATAATCATTGACTTGTTGGTAGTCCATTTCTCTTCCCTCCTTTATCAAAAAAAGTTTAATAATCAAAACATTTGACAAGAAAAGTATATCAAACTTCAAAGAATAGTGCAAGTATTTTTTATTTCCCGATAAATTTTGGACGTCTTCTTTCAGAATGTGCACGAACACCTTCTTTAAAATCTTCCGTATAGGATAGTGATTTTTGTAGTTCCAATTCAAGCTGAGCATATTCATGCCACTGCTTGAACTCACTTTCCCAAACAAGTTTCTTAATCGCAGAATAGGAATTTGAAGAACCACGTCTCAACTTCTTCAACAATTGTTCTCTAGTTTTCTCTAATTGTTCACTAGTACATAGACGATATAGAGCTCCTGCCTCCATTGCCTTTTCAGCGGTGAAAGCTTCTCCAGTCATAGCTAATTGAGTTGCTCTAGTTGCACCGAGCGATCTTGTCAGCAAGAATAATCCACCCGCGTCAGGAGCCAATCCTACACCTACAAAAGCCTGGATAAATTTAGACTTGTCAGATGCGATACAGAAATCAACTGCCAAGGCCATATTGGCTGCAGCTCCAGCAACTGCTCCATCCACCTCCATGATAACAGGTTTAGGAATCTGTTTAATCTTATAAGAAATAGTATTGACCAATTCAGCAATTCGAGTTAAGGAATCAATATCATCCTCATCTACAGCACGTTTCATTTCAACTAAATCGCCACCGACAGAAAACACCTTACCAGCAGCATTGATGAGAATAAATGAAACAGAATCGTCTTTTTCAGCTAATTCCAGTGCTTCTAAAATTTCTTCACACATAGGAATATGGAAACCATTTGCCACCTCGGGACGATTTAAAGTAATCACCGCTAAATCGTCTTGAATTTGAAAGATAATATGATTCATAGCCACTCCTTTAATTTAAAAAGCTGATTAAATTATTTTATCTTCAAAGTATATCTTTTTCTTTTTAGTTATACAAGCAAAAATCGATTAAAAGTGTATCAGCCGATTTTTTAAGGGTATTTTCTATACTAAAAATAACTAAGTTAAGCTAATCATGTCCAGACCTCTAATAAGATGTAGCCTTTCCTATTGCAGATTGAAAAAAGCCCTTCTTTCTGCTATAATCGTATAAAATACAAACTGAGGAGTTTTTATGAAGGTTGTAAAATTTGGAGGAAGTTCACTCGCCTCTGCAAGCCAATTGAAAAAGGTTTTAAACATTGTAAAAAGTGACCCTGAACGTCGTTTTGTAGTTGTGTCTGCACCAGGAAAGCGCGATGCTAAAGATACCAAGGTTACGGATGCTTTGATTAAATATTATCGTGATTATGTAGCAGGAAATGATATCAGTGCTAGTCAAAATTGGATTATCGATCGTTACGCTGCAATGGTTAGCGAACTAGGACTTAAACCAGCTGTTTTAGAACGAATCTCAAAAAGTATCCGAACTCTCGCTACCCTTCCAATTGAAAACAATGAATTTCTTTACGATACCTTCCTTGCTGCAGGAGAAAATAACAACGCTAAACTCATTGCAGCTTACTTTAACCAAAATGGATTAGAAGCTCGCTATGTTCATCCACGAGAGGCTGGTATTGTTGTTACAAGCGAACCTGGAAATGCTCGCATCATTCCTTCAAGTTATGATAAAATCGAAGAGCTCAATAATGGTACAGAAGTTCTAGTTATCCCAGGATTCTTTGGCGTGACCAAGGAAGATCAAATCTGTACCTTCTCACGTGGTGGATCTGATATCACTGGTTCAATTATCGCAGCTGGAGTTAAAGCTGACCTTTATGAAAACTTTACTGATGTTGACGGAATTTTTGCTGCCCACCCTGGTATCATTCACAAGCCACACTCAATCCCTGAATTGACCTACCGTGAAATGCGAGAGTTAGCCTATGCAGGTTTCTCTGTACTACATGACGAAGCACTCCTTCCAGCCTACCGCGGAAAAATCCCTCTTGTTATCAAAAATACCAATAATCCTGACCATCCAGGTACTCGCATCGTTCTGAAACACAGCAGTGATGAATTCCCAGTAGTGGGGATTGCTGGTGATTCTGGTTTTGTCAGCATCAATATGTCTAAGTACCTCATGAACCGCGAAGTTGGTTTTGGTCGTAAAGTACTTCAAATTCTAGAAGACCTGAATATTGGTTGGGAACACATGCCTACAGGTATCGATGACCTTTCTATCATCCTTCGTGAGCGCGAGCTTACACCAATCAAAGAGGAAGAAATCCTCCGTCAACTTGTTCAAAAAGCAGAGGTCGACCACGCTGAAATCGAACACGATCTCTCTATTATCATGATTGTTGGCGAAAAAATGAAGCGCCATATCGGGGTAACTGCTACAGCCACTCGTGCCTTATCTGAAAACAATATCAACATTCAAATGATGTCACAAGGTTCTAGTGAAGTTTCTATCATGTTCGTTGTCCACAAAGACCAAGAAAAAGCGGCTCTTAAGGCTCTCTACCAAGCATTTTTCGGCGAAAGTAAGGAAGACTAAACATGGCACAATCTCTCAATAAAGTCGTTGACTTACAAACTACTGGAACTTCTTACCTCTCTATACAAGGAAAAGTTGGAAAATTTCTGGTAGGAGACCAAGCCTTGGAGTTTTACTCGGATCGCAATATTGAGGATTATATTCAAATCCCATGGTCTAGCGTTAATCAAATCGGAGCCAATGTTTCAGGCCGTAAGGTTAGTCGTCATTTTGAAGTTTTTACAGACCAAGGAAAATTCCTCTTTGCCTCAAAAGACTCCGGAAAAATTCTTAAAATTGCTCGGGAAAAAATCGGAAATGAAAAGGTTGTGAAGCTTCCAACCTTACTCCAAATCATCGGTCGTAAAATCAAAAATCTATTTGCAAAAAAATAGAAAGTTTAGTATAATCATAGAAACGGATAAGTAGGTTATCCTCTTCTTCCAGAAAGTCTGCGGGTGCTGCGAGCAGATAGGAGAGATAGGTGAAATTCTACCGTTGTTTTAAATCAAATACAGAATCAAGTGCACACCTGTGAAGTTGGATGGAACCGTGGCTCTGCCACTCCAACGCTTTGTCAGGTGTGTTTTTTTCATAAAGGAGTTTATATGCTAGATATCAAACGTATTCGTACAGACTTTGATGCTGTCGCAGAAAAATTGGCTACACGTGGTGTAGACGCTGCTATCTTGAACGAGATGAAAGAAATCGATGCTAAACGTCGTGACATCTTGGTCAAGGTTGAAACCCTCAAGGCAGAGCGTAACACGGTTTCTGCTGAAATCGCCCAAGCTAAGCGCAACAAGGAAAATGCCGATGATAAGATTGCTGCCATGCAAACCCTATCTGCCGAAGTCAAAGCACTCGATGCAGAATTAGCTGAAATCGATGCTAAATTGACAGAATTTACCACTACTCTTCCAAACATCCCAGCTGACAGTGTTCCTATTGGGGCAGACGAAGATGATAACGTAGAAGTTCGCCGTTGGGGAACTCCTCGTGAGTTTGACTTTGAACCAAAAGCCCACTGGGATCTCGGAGAAGATCTTGGTATTCTTGACTGGGAACGTGGTGGAAAAGTCACTGGAGCTCGTTTCCTCTTCTATAAAGGCCTCGGAGCTCGCTTGGAACGTGCCATCTACAACTTTATGCTAGATGAGCATGGTAAGGAAGGTTATACTGAAGTCATCACCCCTTACATGGTTAACCATGATTCTATGTTTGGTACTGGCCAATATCCAAAATTCAAGGAAGATACGTTTGAATTGAAAGACACAAACTATGTCCTTATTCCTACAGCTGAAGTACCTTTGACTAACTACTACCGTGATGAAATTCTTGACGGAAAAGACTTGCCAATCTACTTTACTGCTATGAGTCCATCATTCCGTTCAGAAGCTGGTTCTGCTGGTCGCGATACTCGTGGCTTGATTCGTTTGCACCAATTCCACAAGGTAGAAATGGTGAAATTTGCTAAACCTGAAGAATCATACGAAGAACTAGAAAAGATGACAGCCAACGCTGAAAACATCCTTCAAAAACTCAACTTGCCATACCGTGTAGTTGCTCTTTCTACTGGAGATATGGGCTTCTCAGCAGCAAAAACTTACGACTTGGAAGTATGGATTCCTGCACAAAATACCTACCGTGAAATCTCAAGCTGTTCAAACACAGAAGATTTCCAAGCACGTCGTGCGCAAATTCGTTACCGTGATGAAGCCGATGGTAAGGTTAAACTTCTCCACACCTTGAACGGTTCTGGACTTGCTGTTGGACGTACAGTGGCAGCAATTCTTGAAAACTATCAAAACGAAGATGGTTCTGTTACTATTCCTGAAATCCTTCGTCCATACATGGGTGGAGCTGAAGTTATCAAACCATAACATTTTCAGATAAAAAAAGAGGAAGCTGTGCTCCCTCTTTTTAAGTAATTCAAAAGAAACAGGTAGAAATCATGATTTCTACCTGTTTTTATTTATTAGTAACCACCCATCATTGATGGATCCATAGCTGGAGCTGGTGCTACCGGTTCTGGCTTGTTAGCCACAACTGCTTCTGTTGTCAAGATAAGACTTGCAACTGAAGCTGCGTTTTGAAGGGCTGAACGGCTAACCTTAACAGGATCGATAATACCTGCTTCAATCATATTAACCCATTCACCTGTCGCAGCGTTGAAGCCAGTTCCAAGCTCTGCATTTTTCAAACGATCAATAACGATTGAACCTTCATAACCTGCATTGTAGGCAATTTGACGAACTGGCTCTTCTAAGGCACGAAGCACGATGTTGCGCCCTGTCGCTTCATCTCCTGTCAATTCCAAAGTTTCAACGGCTGAGATGACATTAACAAGGGCAGTACCACCTCCGGCAACGATACCTTCTTCCACGGCTGCACGAGTAGCGTTGAGGGCATCTTCAATGCGGAGTTTCATTTCTTTCAACTCAGTTTCAGTTGCAGCACCGACCTTGATAACTGCGACACCACCTGACAATTTTGCCAAGCGTTCTTGCAATTTTTCACGGTCAAATTCAGAAGTTGTAGTTTCAATTTGAGACTTGATAATCGCAACACGGTGAGAAATAGCTTCAGGATTTCCAGCACCTTCTACGATAACCGTGCTATCTTTGTCCACAGTTACTCTCGCTGCTTGACCTAGCGCCTCAATAGTAGCGTCTTTCAACTCAAGACCAAGATCTTCTGTGATGACTGTTCCACCTGTCAAGATAGCGATGTCTTCTAACATAGCCTTACGGCGGTCACCAAATCCAGGAGCCTTGACAGCTACGACATTGAAGGTTCCGCGAATCTTGTTCAATACAAGAGTCGGAAGAGCTTCGCCATCTACATCATCCGCAATAATCAAGAGTGGACGATTGCTTTGAAGAATGCTTTCTAGAAGTGGCAAGATTTCTTGGATATTTGAAATCTTCTTATCAGTAATCAAAATGTATGGATTTTCAAGATCAGCCACCATTTTTTCGCTATCTGTCACCATGTACTGCGATAGGTAACCGCGGTCGAACTGCATTCCTTCAACAACTTCAAGTTCTGTTTCCATACCACGTGATTCTTCAATAGTGATGACACCATCTTTACCAACTTTTTCCATGGCTTCAGAAATGTATTCACCGACTTTCTCAGAACGAGAAGATACGGCAGCAACCTGAGCGATGGCTTCTTTATTAGCAACTGGAATGGCATTGTTTTTCAAGGCTTCTACAGCTGCGGCAACTGCTGCTTCAATCCCACGACGAATGCCGATTGGATTAGCACCTGCTGTGACGTTTTTGATTCCTTCGCGGACGATTGCTTGAGTCAAAACAGTTGCAGTTGTTGTTCCGTCACCTGCAATATCATTTGTTTTTGAAGCTACTTCTGATACCAATTTGGCACCCATATTTTCAAAATGGTCTTCTAATTCAATTTCTTTGGCAATAGTAACACCGTCATTGGTAATCAATGGTGAGCCAAATGATTTTTCAAGAACGACATTACGACCTTTAGGTCCCAAAGTTACTTTAACAGTATCTGCTAGAATATCAACGCCACGAACCATAGCTGAACGAGCGTCTGATGAAAATTTAATGTCTTTTGCCATACTTACTTTCTCCTATTATTCTTCAACGATTGCCAAGATACTAGCTTCACCCACGATGAGGTATTTTTCATCCCCATCTTTAACATCAATACCTGCATGAGCTTCAACTAAAACATGATCTCCAGCTTTTACACTTGGAGCGACTAACTCACCGCTCAAGGTACGAACACCTTGTCCAGTAGCCACTACAGTAGCTGTTTTCGTTTCTTCTTGGCCTGATTTTGCGAGGACGAATCCCCCAGCAGTTTGTTCTTTTTCTTCAATTTTCAAGACCACACGGTCTCCTAATGGTTTCAACATCTGTTTTCCTCCATAAGATAATCATATTGTTAGCACTCTTTACACACGAGTGCTAAACCATAGTTCTATTGTATCACTTAGTCAGAAATAGTCAAGAAAAAAACACCTCAAAAATGAAAGAGATGTTCCTTTAATATTAATTGAGAATCGTCAACTTTTGATTGAAATCATCAATAACCTTTTGGAGATTGATCCGCCCGCGGTAGATACCATATCCAAAAACAACCATGCCCAAGATTCCAACCAAGGCAAGTAAAATTCCGAAAATTAAGAGTGGGAGGAAGCTTTTATGAAAAAGATAAATCAATACTACACCAATACTAGCAGTGATAAAGAGCAAACTGAACCAACGACCCAGATTTTCAAGCATGTGACGTTGATACTTAATTTCTGTTTCATATCCATTAACAAGTTCTTGTTTTGTAACCATGAAAATCCTCCTGAAAAAAAATTGAGAATGAAGTGTAAGAGAAGGAGATTAGTTTACTTCATTCTCAAAATTTTTACTAGTAAATATGGGGTACTCTCGACCTTAGTAATTAAGATGTGGGTCAAAGATACCTAGAGCAACACCAATTAAAGCGACAACAACTAGAATTAACATGACTTTGTTTGGTGAAACTTTTTTCTTAGACATCAACCACCAGCAAATAGTGATGAAGGTTGCTGTCAAGAGACCTGGATAAACACCATCAATCTTTTCTTGAATTTTAAGGAAGGCTTCTCCGTCAGCATTTTTGAATTCGAGGGCTGTTGTAACAGAGACCCAAGTCGCTGCTACGGCACCGATAACCATACCACCGACAACGCTGATTGCTTTACGAAGAGCTTGTCCTTTTGGTCCTACTAGGAATTCAACAGCTTTATCCCCTAATTGATACCCTTTGAAGAAGGCAAAGCGCATACCAAAGTAGACTAGGAAGTTCCATACGACGATGTAGAAGATAGCACCAGCGACGTTACCACCTTTAGAAAGACCAAGTGCAATCCCCAAAAGAACTGGAATCAAGGTACCAACGATCAAAGAGTCACCAATACCAGCGATTGGTCCCATCAAACCGGCACGCATCCCATTGATGGTTTCACCATCTACTGCATCTCCGTTTGCACGCGCTTCTTCCAAACCAGCTGTAATCCCTACAACAAGAGATCCAAGTTGCGGTTCAGTATTGAAAAAGGCGGTATAAGTTTGCATAGCATCTTTTTGTTCTTCTTTTGTATCATACATTTCTTCTACGATTGGAAGCATAGAAGTCAAGTACCCGAAGGTTTGCATGTGTTCTTGAGAGAAACAAGTCAAATGACCATAATACCAATGATGAAATGCTTTTGCTAATGTTTTCTTTGAAATTTTCTTTCTATCAGCCATTTTAAATATCCTCCTCATCATCGTCTACGTAAACAACCCCAGCCGGAGCAGCTTTCATAGATTTAATCACTTCAAGTTCATAGTAGATTACTGCAAAGATCAATGAAACAACTGCACTAGCTACCAAGTTCAAGCCGAGAGATTTAGCCAAGGTAAATCCAACAAAGAATGGAATGAAGTCAGTTGCTTTTGTAACAATTTGTTTCAACAAGATAGCAATACCGACACATGGGAGAAGGGCTCCAACTGTAAAGAGGGCTTTCATCCAGAAACCATCCATAGGAAGGTAAAGTTTCATCAAATCAACCATGTTTTCACCATATTTGGTGATAATCATAGTTGGAAGGAAAGAGAAGAGGAAGTGAGAGATCCATGGGTAAACCCAGTCAACTGCGTAGAGTTTTTTGAAGTTTCCTTCTTCAACGGCTTTCCAACCAATGTGTTGCCAAAGCAAGTTCATGGTAGCTGTACCGTAGAAAAGAACAGTACCGATTGTCCCAACGGCTGCACCGATTGGGGCTGCAGCTGCTGCAATTCCAGCTTCGTCTGTGATGTGATTTGCATGCACAAACAAGATAGCAAGAGGAACACCGATATAAGAGATGGCACGAACATCGGCAGATACGGTTCCACCAGGTGTTACCAAGGCGATATAAACGACTTGAAGGGCAACCCCGACCATAATACCGGTTGTCACATCTCCAAGAATTAAACCTGAAATCAACCCACCAATCAAAGGACGACCGAGTGTATAGTTCCCGATACTGGAACCACCCATACCAGGCATTGAAGACAAGCTGGCGAAAACAGCAAGCAAGATTGCTTGAATCCATGAAATTGTCATAACAAACGCTCCTTTTTGTTTGTAAATTTATTTAACAGTTGAACTGTTAGTTTTAAAAACCAAATTTTGATTTGAAATCATCCCAATAACCGATCGAAACATCAGGCAACAACTGGAATTTCACCTTATATCCTGCTGCTTGAATGGCTTGGAAGGCTTCTGCTTCTTCCTGAGTGATGGATTGGTTATTACCCAATTTCACTGCACCAGGACGATCATTTGCAGGGCCAACGATGATTTCTTTAACATCTCCTGGGAAAAAACCTTGATCCACCAAAATTTCCTTCATATCGATTGGATTTTTGGTGATCAAGAAGTACCGACTGTCAGATTCCGTTACTTTTGCTGACTTTTCTTTAAAGGCCTCTTTTGTCCATACAAAGGTTTTCTTGTCTGATGCGCCTTTGTAAGCTTGGATCAAAACCTTGTTTGATGCTGCTGCATCATTTACGGCAATCAAACCATCACATGGTTTTTCTTTTGCCCAGCGTGTGACTGTTTGACCGTGAATCATGCGGTCATCAATCCGTACAAATGTTACTACCATAAGGTACCCCCCTATTAAATATCGTCATCATCTTCTTTAGCACTAGTGGCTGAAACTTCAAAAGGTTGTAGTGCAGATTGTGCTTCTGATAAGATAGTTGCTGACAAATCGTCTCCATCCAACACATCCTTCATCACAACTGCTGTCAAGGCCATGGTGAGGTTCATCCCACCAAGGATCAAAGTTCCATCTAGCTTTCCAGCTTCTTCTAGGACAGTGGCTGCCGTGGTTAATGGACTACCACCTACAATATCTGCCAAGACCAGCACAGAATCATCTGCTGTCAATTCTGAAATGCTCTCTCTAAAGTCAACTGCAAAGTCATCGACTGATTTTCCTTCTTTGAGTCCAACTGCGATGACTTGATTCATCTTGTCACCAGCAAACATAGCTAGCGATGTTTTTAGCCCTTCTGCCAATCCACCATGACTGACTAAAATGAGGTATTTCATTTTGCTACGCCTCCTTTATTTGACTCTATTGTAGATTATTTGGAAGCGCTTTTACATTGTCAAATGTCACATTATAAACATGACATTTAGCAATAAAAAAATGACATCTGTCACTTGACACGATGTCATCTTATTTTCTTTAAACTCCTACCTGAAGACTACTTTCAATCTCCCTTTGAATTTGCGGCAGGCGGTTCTCAACATCCTGATCGCGTAAAGCATTGCTAATTAAATAGTCCAGCTTTTCTAACACTTCTTTGGATACATTCTTGGGACTACTTTCAACAGCTTGTTCCATGATACGATTTAAGGTCTGATTGGTCAAGGAATCCGTGCCAAAATCATCTACCTGTAGAAGATCTTTACTAGACTGACTTTGGACCACCTGTGGCATAACGGAAATCCCTTGAGATTGTGCAAAGAGGAGTTGTTGAATTTCTGGATCCTCTGTCAACACTTGCATCAATTCCCAAGCTAACTTTGAATGAGGAGTCCGAGCTGACATAGCAAAAGAAGTAGTCGTAACCAAGGTCGCCTTGGTGGTTTTTGACTTAGCAGGCATAGGAATACAGGTCCAGGTGAAGTTTGAATATTTGGAAACATGGTAGGGATAAGGTTTATAAGTCCTATATTGAGCCAAAGTCATGGGGTAAAACGCTACTTTCCCTTGGTCAAAATCTTTGGAACTCACCTTATAGTTCTTATTCAGCTCTTCCAATTTTTGTAAAAAAGTCAAAGATTCTTTGACTTCTGGAGCCGTAAGTTTGAGCATCCCACCCTGAAAGAGACTACCCCCATTTGCTGCCAAAGCTTCTTTCCAGGTGTATTCTGTACTCCCAAACTGATCCAATTGACCATCTCCATTGGTATCTTTGGTTAGTTTTTTACAAATTGTATAGAACTCTTCCAAGCTCCAACCTTCTTTGGGAACCTCAATGCCTTCTTTATCCAGCAAATCTTTATTGACACACATCAAAATAGGATTACTTTCATATGGCAAGGCATAGGTTTGCCCCTGATAGACACCTGATTCAAATGCAACAGGATAAAAAGCAACTTGGTCTTCTTTATTCATATAGCCGTTTAACTTTTCTAAAACGCCACGTGCCGCCAATAAGGACAAATCTTTCTCAGAAACCATAAACACATCAGGGGTCTTTCCTGATACAATTTTTTCTGAGAGCCAGTTTGAATATTCCGACTGCGGAATTCCATTTTCATATTCCACACGAACATTAGGATGGGACTTTTCAAATTTTTGGATCGCAAGATCCAATGCATGGGAACGTTGACTGGTCGGTACATCCCAACTAGAACCTGCATAAACTCCTATATGAAGGACGGTCGGTTGCTGTTTCCACCAATAAAAACCAGCACTCAAAGAGAGCATAAAAAGGAGACAAATCCCTAAACAAAGTTGCTTTCGCTTCAATTTCATTCCGTATTTCCTTTTGAAAAATCACGTCGGGTCACTCCTGTTTGGACTGACCAAATCGCTAATTGCGTTCGATCTCTTAGGTTTAATTTCGACAAAATCGTTGATAAGTAATTACGAACAGTTCCTTCTGATAAAAAGAGTTTAGCCGCAATCTCTTTATTTGACTCACCATAGCCAATCTCTTGGATAATGCGCCATTCCGTCATACTCAAATCCTTAACGTTATCCTCATCCACAGCAATAGAGAAATTTGATTTGGCCATTTGTGAGAAAATTTGAAAGACCTTGCTTGCGATATCAGGGTTGATCATTGCTCCTCCCTGATGCACCACCTTAATAGCTTCATAAAGCTCCTCTGTCGAGGCTCCTTTTAAGAGATACCCTGAAGCACCATACTTGAGCGCACTATAGATAAATTCATCATCGTCAAAGGTTGTTAAAATAATAATTTTGATATCCGGATAGTGCTCTTTTACTTCTTTTGTAGCTAAAACCCCATCCATGCCTGGCATCCGAATATCCATTAAGATTAAATCTGGATGCGAGTGTGGAATGCTAGATAAGACATGATTCCCATCTTCCACTGTGGCTACCACTTCAATATCTGAGTAGGCCGACAAAATAATTTTCAAAGATTCTCGAATCAAGGACTGGTCATCCGCCACCATTACTTTTATCATCATCTCTTATCTCCCTTCTTTATATTTTGGTAAACTAACACGTGTGAAAAATCCATCGCGACTTTCAAATTGAAGCTGGCCTCCTAGAATTGAAATACGCTCCATCATCTGCTTGAGCCCATATCCATAGGTCAAGGTTTCAAACCCAACTCCATTATCCTGCAACTCAATCATGTAATCTTCTTCGTCCTCAAAAAAATGGAGGACCATGTGGCTGGCATGACCGTGGCGAACCGCATTAGTCATAGATTCTTGTATCACACGAAAGATTGTATCTTCAATCATGACGTCCATATCGACATCGATCCATTCATAGTTGAGATCAACTTGCAAGTTTGAAAGAATTTGGTATTCGCGGATTGTCTTTTCTAAAGCATCTTTGAGAGTTCGCTCCTCAAGGGCTCCTGGACGAAGGCGATTTAGAGAGCCTCTCACATCCTGGATTCCTTCACGGACGACTTCTGATACGTTTTTTACCTGTTCTTTGGCACGACTTGGATTGATATCAATCAAGACCCCGACAGCATCTAAACCTGCTGAAATCCCTGTTAACGCGTGTCCCAAGGTATCGTGAATCTCCCGAGCAATCCGCTTGCGCTCCCGATCCTCCGCAATCTTCTCAGATAAGGCCATATAGTTGTTCAACTCGGTATTAACCTTGGACACCATGGCCAGCTCTTGTTCAACTTCATGATTTTCCGCAAGGACATTCATGATATAAAATAAAAGTGAAATAATGAAGAGTACCATATTCAAGGCGTAGAGGGAATTCTTTAAGAAAAAGGCCAAAATACGGATAGATTCAGGATAAAAATAAATATAGGTATCAAGAGAAGGAATTGGGAAGAAAAGCGAAAAGACGTCTGAATTGGTTACAAGGAGCATCAAGAAGCTCACTAGGATAAAGGCAAACCAATACTTCCGATCTCTCTTGGTATTCAACTCTTTGGAGCCATAGAAGATATCCGCAAAAACCAAGAGAATGAGCCCGTTATAAGCTATGTTCTGAACCCACATCAACAGTAGCATCAGGAGAATCTCCAGAAGATTCCTCTTATCAAAAATGGACCATCGACTTGTTTGAGGTCTATAACGACTCATTGATATTAAGGCAATCCCAGCAAATAAGATTGCTGACAACCAAAAAGTCGTAGATGGAGCAAAAGGAATACGCTCTAGGCGCTCCAATAATAGAGAGGCTTGGCGTTGAGCGATGATATAGTTGGTTGCTTGAAGATAGATGATGCTGTTGAGCATAACAGCAATAAAATTCACGACCATAAGAATGGCCAAACTGTATCGAACACCTCTAAACTTTCTCATTACTGCCACCCATTCACATCAAACTGATCAATGTTTTCCTTTGTCATCATTTCAACTGGAATAATCACCTCTTTGGTATAGCTCTTCCCTTCAGAAATATCTTGGATAACTTCCATAACACGGTCTCCCATCTTCAAGGGAGATTGAGCAACGGTTCCCACTACATCATCCGTCGAGTGCAACAAGGATTTCATATCTGGTGAGCCATCAATTCCATAAATTGCAATGGACTGGCTATTTCCTTGCTCCTTAATTGCAGCTAAAGCTCCTATAGCCGAGCGGTCATTTAAGGCAACCAAGGTATCAATTTCAACCCCTGATTGTAAAAAATTCTGGACAGCCGGCATGGCGATCTCCGTTTGCCCCTTGGTTTCTAGTTCCGATACAATCTGATAAGAACTGTGCCCCTCTATAGTGTCTTTAAACCCCTGAATCCGCGTATCTGCTGAGACAGTCCCTTTATGCTCCAAAAGGAGGACTCGAGCGCTAGAAGAACGTTTCATGAGCTCTTTAGCAATCATTACTCCCGCTTGGTAGTTATCAGATACAATACTTGCATCGGGCTTAAAATTTTTCAGTTGGGTATCGACTGCAATGATTTTAATTCCTTGTTTTCTAGCTTTTTCAAGAGCAGTTAAAATGGACTGGCTATCCCCCTTGACCGGATTGATCACAATCACATCAACTTTTTGAGCACAAAAATCATCAATCTGCTTGCTCTGCCTTTCTTCATCCAATTCTGGATCTCGGACGCAAACAAGAGCTCCTCTTTCATCGGAAATTCTACTAATTTCCGAATGAATACTTTTATAGAACTCATTATTCATGGTCATATAGGTTACACCAATTTTAGTCTGATCCTTGATGCCACTTGTTTGACAACGGCCAAAAATCCAAAAGAGAGTACAGACCACTGGGAGCAGCAATAATATACGCTTTATCAGCCATTTCAACAATTCTTTTTTCTCTTTGTTTCCCTTCAAGCTTCGTTCCTTTTTCTGAAAATTTTGAATATACTTTACTTTATTTTACTATTTTTTCAAAAAAAGTGCTTGATTTTATTGTACAAATGCATTTAACTATTTTATTTCAAAGAAATAATTCCCGAATCATTTGACTATTATAAACCAAAAAAGCTGGTCTATTGACGAACCAGCTTTCTTTATTATTACTAGAAGGGAAGTTCCTCCTCTTCCAAAACTAGATCTGCTAAGTCTTGGCCTGCATTATTTTCACGCATAGCACGTTGGGCACGACTTTCCAAAAGTTGGAAGCCTGTAGCGAGAACTTCGGTCACATAGTTGGTCTGACCATTTTTCTCGAACTTACGGGTACGAAGCTCCCCGTCTACGGAAATGAGACTACCTTTGCTTGCATAGCTAGCCAAAGTTTCAGCAAGTTTGCCCCAAACAACAATATTGATGAAGTCAGCTTCACGTTCCCCATTTTGGTCCTTGAAACGACGGTTAATGGCAATAGTCGCACGAGCCACTGACTTGTCGTTGTTGGTTTTGTGCAACTCTGGTGTTGCAACGATTCTTCCGATAAGAATAACTTTATTAAACATTTTTTCATCCTCCTACTTATCTATTCGAAGGAAATTAAAAAAAGTTACAAGATTTGTAACCTTTTTAAAAATAATATTAATCTCTATGAATCATAAATCCAGTTGCTTGTTGATTGGCCATGATGGTCATATCGGTGATTTGTACTCGTCGTGGTTGACTGGTCACATAAACTACAGCATCTGCAATATCTTGCGCCTGCAAGGCTTCAAGTCCCTGATAGACCATCGCCGCCTGTGCCTCATCTCCATGGAAACGGACCTTAGAAAAGTCAGTCTCTACAATACCAGGCTGAATAGTGGTCACCTTGATATCTGTCGCAATGGTGTCAATCCGAAGCCCGTCTGAAAAAGTTTTGACTGCAGCCTTGGTTGCTGAATAGACTGCTGCACCTGCATATGCGTAAATCCCTGCAGTAGATCCCATATTGATAATATGCCCTTGATTAGTTGCTACCATGGAAGGCAAGAGACAGCGTGTAACAGCCATTAAACCCTTGACATTGGTATCCAGCATGGTCAACATATCCAACTCTTCATAGTCCTGATAAGGCGATAAGCCTAGAGCCAGTCCAGCATTATTGACCAAGATTTCAACCTGACCTACTGTCTCTAAAATTTCTGAACAAACAGTCTTTACCATGCTCATATCTGTAACATCTAACGGAAAGGTCCAGATTTTTTGATTTGGAAAGGCTTCTGCGAATTCAGTTTTTAGAGTTTTGAGCCTTTCTGTTCGACGCCCTGTGAGTACAACATTCTCACCTTTTTCTAGATATGCACGCGCAATGGCTTCACCGATACCTGATGTTGCACCTGTAATGACTACATTTTTTGCCATCTTATTTCCCTCTGTCAAAGATTATAGGTAACTTTCATTGATTAAGCAGTCCAGTGCTTAGCCGGGTCAAAGGGTGTTCCAACTACCTGGTCGTCTGATAATTCAATGACACCACGTTTTTGGGGAGCATTTGGCAAGGCAAGCTCACGAGGACTACACATCATACCAAAACTCTTTTCCCCACGAAGTTCCCCTGAGAAAATGAGATTGCCTTTTGGCATCATGGCTCCAGGAAGAGCAACAATGGTTTTCAAACCAATACGTGTATTGGGAGCACCAGCAACGATTTGTACTGTTTTGTCATTCCCAACAGCAACTTGGCAGATATTTAGATGGTCACTATCTGGATGCGCCACCATTTCTACAATCTCACCAACCACAAATTTGGGTTCCTTGTCATTGATGATTTCTTCAGCAAATCCTTCTTCTTGCAATTCTTGGTTCAAACGGGCTACTTGGTCGTCAGTTAAAAAGACTTGCCCGCGCTCAGCGATTTCAAACATGCTAGAAACTTCAAAAATGTTCCAAGCGACAGTTTCACCAGTTTCTTTTAGGAAAACACGCGCTACATTACCTTTACGCTCAACATCTAGCTTGGCATCACCACTGTTTTTCACGATGACCATAAGGACATCGCCGACATGTTCTTTATTATATGTAAATATCATTCTTTTCTCCTATTTCAAACTTGCTAAAAAGTCATTGATTTGCCCCTTGGTTTTACGGTCACGATTGACAAAACGTCCAATCTCCTTGTCCTTGTCTAAAACAACAAGACTTGGAATCCCGTATACATCCCAAAGTTTAGCAAGTTCCATGTACTCATCTCGGTCTACCCGTATAAAAGTGAACTCTGGATTTGCCTCCTCAATCTCTGGCAAGGCAGGATAGATATAACGGCAGTCGCCGCACCAATCCGCAACAAAAAGGAAGACCTTCTTGCCATCCTGCTCTACTAGATTTGCTAATTCTTCGATATTTTTAGGAGAAATCATAAGACTTCCTCCTCGTAGATGAGATCTTCATCTTCATAGACAAAGGTATAGTGACGACCATCTTCAAAAATGACACCACCAACAAGACGTTCTAGGCTACTTTCGTATACTTGGACATAGAGAGTACCAATCTCACCCATTTCTGAGAAATAGTCACGCACAATAGCCGTTAACTCTTCCTGTGTCTTCATGAGTTTGTGATCATCAGCTACTTTCTTAGCACCAAAGGCAAGTGCTCCAAGCCCTGCCACGACTAAACCTGTTTTAATAATATTTTTCGTTTTCATGCTAACATTGTAACACAAAAAGGCTCAAGGAACAATGAAAAAGAGAGTGGGACAGAAATCGGTAATTCGTTAGAATTCGATTTCGTCGTCCCACCTCCGCACAGTTGAGTAGGGCTGTAAAAGCTGATGAAATCAGCGTAGTAGAGCCCACTCAACCACTGCGTCTTGCTCGACAATCCAAAGACAATTGAGAGGCTAGGACTTTTGTCCCAGCCTCCTTTCTAATTTCTAAACATTAATAATTTCTCTCGCCAAACAAACCTTCTGGTAAATCATGGAATCCCTTGCCTGCCTTGAAGTTTTCAAATTTACCTAGTAAGAACTGGTAGGCATCCAAACGACTCTCGTAGCGAATCATGGCATCTTTAGCGCGCTCATCTTGATCTTCTTCATAGACCTTTTGACTTTCCTTAAGAGCCATATCATTGATCATAATCTGGGTATTAACCCAGGCTTCAAATTCCTTCATAAATTCTTGCTCGTAACTCATTGTTTCTCCTTATTCTAATCCACGGAAAAAGTCGCTATCAATCTCACGGTAGGGTTGGATGTCCTGAACATATTCCAATACTCCTTGAAACTCTCCTGCTTGATCGTGGACAGCTGCGTAAGTGACATGGACAAACTTTCCACGTGATTCTGACTTGAACCACATCTCGTACTTGTCTTTTTTCCCTTCACGAAGACCTTGTATAATCGCTTTGACTTTCTCCAAATATTTTGGTGGATGGCATAGTTCGACATTTCGTCCAACCTGAGACGGTGTTCGCTTGAAAATCATTTCATCTGCTGGCGTATTATCGTTATAATACTGGAAGATATCATCCTTATTCACAAAGGTAATCTCCATCGGCAAATGATTAAGGATAAGATTCGCCTGTTCAACTGAGAGATAGCCATTGCCAAAAGCCTGCTGGCTGTTGCGATCTAGCACCGTTTCCTTTTCCTTTGGTGTAAAGGTGATAGTAAACTGACCTTCTGGTGTATCAATCACTTGCTGAACTTGTCCATCTACAGTTTCTAGCTGAGTTGGTTCTTCTACACTTTTCTCCTTAACAAAACGTTGACGTTCAGGAATCCATTTCTCAGACGGACGGATAATAGCATATCCATAGGCATCACTTTCCTCAGCAATCTGAATCCAGTCATCCTGGGTAAAGGATTCAAGCAGAATCATGAGAAGGATTGATTCTTCCTTAAAAATCATACTTTCAAACTCTGTCGCAAAAGCTTCAAAAGCTTCCTTTACGGTGGAAATTGGCACTTCTGGGAGCGACTTAGTTGCCACTAAGGCTGTTTGAAAGAGATCCCTAATCTGATCATCCACTCCCCACATGACTTTGGGAGGTGAATCATGTCCATAACGTTCCATGATAGGAAAAAAGAGCTCTTCCTTGCGCTGGTAGTGGATATCAAATTGACCAACAAGCCCCATCTGACGTACCAAACCCTTACGCATCTCCGCCAGCATTTCCTCATCGTCCACAGATTCATAAGTCGAGAGCAATCTACGGACCCGAATCAGAGCAGCACGGAGGGCTAAATTTTCATCCTTAAAGACACGCACAGGGTGACCAGGATGCTCGGTGTCTTCGACTTCTACGCCTTTAACAGCATTTTTAAAGAGATTAGCATGCACATCACAGAGTTCCATGACATCTTCAAAGGTGACGCCTGAGTCAGAGTTCATCAACTCGTGCTCCATGAGGGAAATCTCAATAGCAGATACACCTGTAAAAGTAGCATCGAATCGTTCCTGAACGGACTCTGGAGAGGCCCCATTATGCAATTCTAATAAAATATCCCGCAGGATATGAATACGTTCATCTGTCATTAGTCTAACCCGATCACTTCGTAACCATTTGCTTCAAGCGTACGTACAATCTTATCCATAGGAGTCCCTTCAAGCTTTGAGCCTTGTTTGAGCGAAACTTTTCGCCCTACAGTATTACGCATCAAGGGATTTGCAAGAGGTTTAAAACCAAGCTCAACCAAAACATCTAAAACTTCTGGATGTTTATCCACCACTTCCGCAACGGGAATTGATACATCGATTATATTGTCCATGAGAACCTCCATGAGTCTATTTCTAATCATTTAACTGCTTTTATTATACCATAAGGAATGGGATTAAAAAAACTAGCAACACAAGACTTGCTAGTTTCTTCATATCAGTCAGCTTCGATTCTCTCAGCCTCTTTTCGAATAATTGCTATATCATTTTGATATTGCACTTCAGAATAGTTAACTAATTTGGACAATTCTTTTTGCAATCTTTCGCCCATGGGTTTCATAGTCGCATAGGTTAATCCCCCTGAAATAACCCCACCTAGAATAGGAATCGCTTTTCCCATTCCCTTTGCCAAGCCTCTCCTTGTAAGAGTAACCCCAAAAATTTTCATAACCTTTTTTAAAATAGGGTACCAGCCAGCTTTGGCTACGGCTTTCTGAGGTACTGTGGTCATTACATGTTTAGCGACTGTAACACCACTAGAACGAAGCAAGGCACCCGCTCCGTTTACCCCAAGCATGACCCCTAGATAAAGTAATAGTGTGTTTTTAGCTTCTTCACTTAAGTCATTTCTTGATGCCCAAAGATCATTAAATCCATAAATATATCCCAATTCTTGGGCTAATTTCAAGGAAAAAGCATAAAACTGAGCTACATCCGTTGGAATAGTAAGCGCCATTAGAATACCTCCAGGTAGACCTACTAGAACAGATGTTCCACTTGCTCGTAAAACATTATCCTTTATGCAGGACCTGGCTACCCTATCTAAGGTTTCCTGGGGTAATAATGAAGGAGGACCTTGTTCTAACAATTTGGCAATATCCCTCTTATCTAATTCTTTAGAGAACTTCTCCACTAAAAATTTTTCTCTATTTACTTTCACGACAGGAAGCTTTACAACTTGTTGTAAAACTTTTATAGCTAGATCTTGTTTAGCCATCTATATCTCCATTTTATATTCAAGTTAAGCTTTATCATATCATACTATTAGAGATTTATACATTTTTTTAACCGACTTTTAAGAAGGGCAACTAATTAATCTATCATCATGTTTAAAGTAACAAAAAAGAGGGTTGCCCCTCTTTCTTATTTCTTATCCAGATTGCGTAACATTTCGTCAATCTTGTTTCCATACTCGATGGATTCGTCTTTGACAAAGGTCAAGTCTGGAATTTTATACAATTTCAAATTGTGACCAAGCTCACGTTTGATAGTTCCGGTTGCTTTTTCAAGCCCGATTTGAGCTTTTTGATTATCTGAAGCAAGATTACTCAAAATGGTGTAGTAAACCTTAGCTACAGACAAGTCACCTAGCATCTGAACATCTGTGATGGTCACTCCTTGGACACGGGGATCACGGACTTTCTTTTGCAAAATCTCATTGACTTCGCGTTTGATTTCCATGCCCACACGATCCGTACGGAAATGATTTCCCATGCTATTCCTTCCTCTCTATTGAATCAAAAGCTAGGCCAGCAGACCTAGCTATTTCTAGAAGATAGAGGAACTAGAGCCATTTGAATCTAGGAAACAAGCCTTAGATAGAACTGAAGTTCATCAAGGCGCTGTTGACAACGAGTCAAATGAGCTATCGTTTCTCTATTATCGTTTGATTTCTTCCATGATATAGGCCTCAATCACATCATCCATCTTGATATCATTGTAACCATCAATCATGAGACCACCTTCACGGCCGTTTGTAACTTCTTTGACGTCATCTTTATAGTGTTTCAAGCTTGCAAGTTCACCATCGTAAATAACGACACCGTCACGAATAACACGGACTTTAGAGTCACGGGTAACTTTACCGCTAGTAACCATAAATCCACCGATTGTTCCGACTTTAGACACTTTGAAGGTTTCACGGATAATCGCTTCACCGATAACTTTTTCTTCAAATTCTGGATCAAGCATACCTTTCATGGCTTCTTCCATCTCTTCGATAACCTTGTAGATAATGCTGTGGAGACGGATTTCTACATCGTCGGCTTCTGCTTGTTGGCGAGCTTGTGGTGTAGGACGTACGTTGAAACCAACGATAAAGGCATTTGAAGCTTCCGCAAGAGTCACGTCAGATTCGTTGATGGCACCAACTGCTGAGTGGACGATGGTAACTTTTACACCTTCCACATCAATCTTTTGTAGTGATGCAGAAAGGGCTTCAACTGAACCTTGTACGTCGGCTTTGATGATGACGTTAACAGACTTGAGTTCACCAGCTTTAAGAGTGTCAAAGAGGTTTTCAAGGCTTACACGCTGTGTAGCTTGACGTTGCTTCATAAGAGCACGTTTGGCACGCTCTTCACCTGCTGCACGAGCAGATTTTTCATCTTCATAAACGGCAAAGTGATCACCTGCCATCGGTGCTTCGTTCAAACCTGTAATAGATACTGGTGTTGATGGTCCTGCAACCTTAACACGACGTCCAAGGTCATTGGTCATGGCACGGACACGTCCGAAAGTATTACCAACAACGATTGGGTCTTGAACGTTCAAGGTACCTTGTTGAACAAGGAGGGTTGCAACCGCACCTTTACCTTTATCCAAGCGAGCTTCGATAACAGTACCGATGGCACGAACGGTTGGGTCTGCTTTGAGTTCTTGAATTTCAGCTACAAGAAGAACAGTTTCCAAGAGTTCATCGATATTTTGGTTGAATTTGGCTGAGATTTCTACAAACTCAGAATCTCCACCCCAAGCTGTTGACATAACACCGTGTTCAGCCAATTCGCCGATTACACGTTCTGGGTTGGCACCTGGTTTATCAATCTTGTTAATAGCAACGATGATTGGAACATTAGCTGCTTTTGAGTGGTTGATGGCTTCGATAGTTTGAGGCATAACCCCGTCATCTGCCGCTACGACCAAGATTGTAATATCGGTAACAGAGGCACCACGTGCACGCATAGAAGTAAAGGCCGCGTGTCCTGGTGTATCAAGGAAGGTAATCTTCTTACCATTTTCCTCAATCTGGTAGGCACCAATATGCTGAGTGATACCACCTGCTTCTCCTGTAGCGACACGAGAATTACGTAGGGTATCCAAAAGGGTTGTTTTACCATGGTCAACGTGTCCCATGATAGTTACAACTGGTGGACGTTCAACCAACTTGTCTTCATTTAGATATCCATCTTCTACGAAGAAACGTTCGATATCCGCATTGTCCACTTCTACCTTTTGTTTAGCTTCAATTCCATAGTCAACCATGAGGAGTTCGATTGTTTCTCCATCCAAAGATTGGTTTTGAGTGGCCATAACGCCCATCATAAATAGTTTCTTAACAATCTCAGCTGGTTCACGTTTGATACGTTTTGCGATTTCCGCAACAGTCATACCATCTGTATATTCAAATTCTGTTGGCAATTCATGGAATTTACGCTCTGTAATAGGTTTTGGAGCCTGATTACGGTTATTTTGTTTATTTCCTTTTTTATTTTTCTTATTGTTATTCCAGTTACTATTTCTTTGATTTCTCACTTGATTCTGACTACTTCGATTCTTTTGTTGTTTTCTAGGACCATCTTCCTCATGATCGTAATCATCACGATCTTTGTCTGGTCGAGCTTGCTTTTTACGACGTGTATCCACTACAGCCTCTTTGGCTACAGGAGCTACTTCAACTACAGGCTGAGTTTGTTCAGCTAGTTTAGCAGCTTCCTCAAAGATTTCTTCTGGCTCCTTGCGTTTATTAGCTTGAGCCAAGGCTTCTTTGGCAACTTGAGACTGTTTGAAGCGTTCCTCGCTTGAGCGTGCGTATTCTGCATTTTGCTCAGCCTTCAGAGCTGCTGCTCGGGCTTTAAAATCAATACGAGGACCAGCTTGGTTGGGACGATTATCAGCTTGTTGGCGATAATCATTACCGCGATTTCCTTGGCCTTGTGGTTTCTTCCCTTGGTCGTTAAAACGACGATTGTCACGGTTCCCTTGACCAGGTTTCCCACCATTACGGTTATCGTTCTTTTGACGGTTACCGTTTTGTTGTTGATCGCGGTTGTTACCCTTGTTTTGCTTGCGTCGTTCCGCTTGCTCTTTGGCACGCGCTTCACGTTCAGCCTTAAAGTTTCGACTCTGTGGTCTTGCAGCTACAACTTTTTCTTCCTTAGGAGTTGCTGGCGTAGCTGGTTTACTTTCCACCTTCGCTTCACTTGCTTTTGGCGCTACAGGTTTTGCTTCTGATTTAGGAGCAGCAGGCTTAAAGCTAGCTACGATTTTTTCAGCAGCAGCCGCCTCTACGCTTGAAGCATGGCTTTTCACTTCCAAGCCTAGCTCTTTTGCACGCGCTACAATATCCTTACTTTCTTTTCCAAGTTCTTTTGCGATTTCGTACAATCTTTTCTTAGACAAATCATGTCCTCCTCTTCTATTCCATAAGAGACCTCATTTTCTTTGTAAATCCAGCATCTGTTACAGCCAGAACCTTTCTCGATTTCCCGACTGCTATGCTTAATTCCAGTGTTGAAAACACGGTAATAACTTCTACTTGATAATAGTGGCTTTTATCCTGAATCTTCTTGGTCAGGTTAGGAGCAGCATCATGGGCCAGAAATACCAGTTTTACTTTCTGGTCTTGAATAGCCTTAACCACCATCTCTTCACCCGAAATGATTTTCCCTGCTCGCTGAGCAAGTCCCAAGAGATTACTTACTTTTTGCTTATTCAAGTCCTAACTCTCTTCTTTTTACTTTGTGATTGACATAGGCAATCAGCTCGTCATAAAAGCTTTCTTCAACTTCCATATTAAAGCTACGGTTAAAGACTTTTTTCTTTTTAGCCTCTAGGGCTTCTGCATTATCTAGCTTGATATAAGCGCCCCGGCCATTAGCCTTGCCTGTCGGGTCGATAAAGACCTCACCTTCTTTGTTCTTGACAATACGAAGTAAATCTCGCTTATCAATCACATCGTTGGAAACAACAGACTTGCGCAAAGGGATTTTTCTTGTTTTCATCTTTCCCTCCTCTAGCAGATCTTATTCTTCAATCAATTCGTCTGTTTCAGCGTAATCCACTTGACCTGCTTCTTCCATCTCTTCAAATTCACTTGCAGACTTGATATCGATACGGTAACCAGTCAAATGGGCTGCTAAGCGAACATTTTGTCCACGACGACCGATAGCAAGAGATAGTTTGTTATCTGGTACAACAACCAAGACACGCTTGCTATCGTTTTCATCAAAGATAACTTGGTCAACTTCAGCAGGAGCAATGGCATTGTAAATAAATTCAGCTGGATCTGCTACCCACTCGATTACATCGATGTTTTCTTCTACAGGTACCATGCGGTCGCTCTTAGCATCGTAACGAGCTGGATGGAATTTGCTTGTGATTTTCTTAATGTTTGCTCCACCGCGACCAACGATTGTTCCGATAGCGTCCACATTTGGATTATGACTACGAACAGCAACCTTTGTACGGTCACCTGCTTCACGAGCTACGCTCATGATTTCAACGGTTCCATCGTAAACTTCTGGAATCTCTTGTTCCATCAAACGTTTGATCATCTCTGGGTGGCTACGGCTAACAAAGACGTTTACTCCACGAGGATTGTCTTCCACTTTGTAGACATAAACTTCGATACGGTCATGGGAAGCAAACACTTCTCCAGGAATTTGGTCTTGTTTTGACAATTGGGCTTCGATGCTACCAAGGTTAACATAAATGAAACGGTTGTCAAAACGTTCTACTGTACCTGACATGATTTCTTGTTCATGCTCTTTGTATGTATTGTAGGTAATTGCACGTGTTTGCTTACGCATTTTTTCCATGATAGTTTGTTTAGCAGATTGGGCTGCTACACGACCAAACTCTCCTGGTGCTTCTTCAAATTTGATTTTGTCACCAAGCTCATAGGCTGAATTAATAGCAAGGGCATCTTTTAAACTGATTTCCAAACGGCTATCAAATACTTCATCAACAACTTCACGGACAGTATAGACAGTAAAGTCACCTGTCTTTTCGTTGAAATCAATAGCTACACTATCAGATTGACCATAGCGTCTACGGTAAGCAGAACGAAGTGATTCTACTACTGCGTCGATGATATCTTCTTTCTTGATTCCCTTGTCTTCTTCCAAAATGCGGAAGGCCTCTAGCATTTCTTTACTCATGTTCTTTTTACTTTTGAATTCTCAAAAGCTATCCTTTCTTTCTATAATTTTACTGCTAAACGTGCTTTTGATACCAAGTTATATGGAATTTGGACTGTTTTCTTGCGAGTTTTATCCATATATTCCATAGTCAACTCATCCTCTTCAAAGGACAACAAGGTTCCTTCAAAAACCTTTTGCTTATCGATGGCTTGATAGAGCCCGACATGGATGTATTTCCCAACCGCTCCAGCAACTGCTTCCTTGGTTTTCAAAGGACGCTCCAATCCTGGACTTGTAATTTCTAGGAAATATTGTTCTGGGAAGGGATCCGGCTTGATAGTATCTAGGACAGGACTGATAATTTCAGTCAAGTCTGCTGTATCATTCAAGGTGATTCCTTCAGGCTTGTCTACAAAAATACTAAGAATCATGTCACTGCCAATCTTTCCGTACTCGATATCTACGAGTTCAAAAGGAGCTTCAATAACAGGTTCTACGACTTCTCTGACTAATTCAACGATAGTTGCGATTGCGTCCACCTCCTCATAAGCAAGAGGCGAAGATATCTCCCCGCCTCTCTTTCTTATATTCTTGTTATTAGTATAACACAAATCAATCCAACCTGCAAGGATTTGACCTTTTCACAACCAATAGAAGGCTTTCCTTCAAAGGTTTCTGCATGATTTTATAAATGACGTTTCCTTTTACTGAGACGTATCGAATAATCCCAAGTCATATTTCCATGCTAAAATACGTCTTACAGACTCATCAATACGCTCTTCTGTCAAGTCCCCATAAGAAATTTTCTTTAATAGATAAGGAATCTGAGTTTGGTAGGAAGAACCTAGGATTAAATCATTTCCAGCTAATATTACCTGGAGAGCAGCTTCATCCTGACTGACAAAATCGGCTAATCCTGCCATATCTAAATCATCCGTCATTATGACCCCTTTAAAATTCAGCTCCTTGCGAAGAATTTCGTTGATTTTTGGCGAGATAGATGACGGCACTATATCAATTTTAGTCAGGATGTTGTGAGAAACTAAAATACTATCCGCACCTGCATCTATGCCAGCTTGAAAGGGTAGAAAATCTGCTTGTCTTAAATCATCCAAAGAGCGGTTGTCTTGGATAATGTCGGTATGACTGTCTCCATTATCACCATATCCTGGGAAATGCTTCAAGGTTGAACCGACCTTATTCTTTTGAAGTTCTTCTACAACTTGCTTAACATAACTTGCAGTTGTTTGGGCATCTTGTCCTATGGTCCGATCGTAAATAAAGGCTGATGAATCACCAGCAAGATCCGCAACTGGAAAGAGTCCAGCATTGATACCAACAGATTTCAGCACCTCTGCCTTTTTCCTAGTATCAGAAAGAACAGCCTCCATCCCTCCTTGATGATAAAGGGTCATAGGAGATTGGAAAGGAGTCTCCAAAATCGAACTGATACGTGTTACTGTTCCCCCTTCTTCATCTGAACCAATCAATAAAGGTGTCTTGGAAGCGGCCTGGTAGCGACTTGTCAAAGCCTTCATATCCTCTAAGGTTTGTCCTTCAAAATCTCGTCCAAATAAGATATAACCAGACAAATGATAGGATTTGAGATCTTCTATTTGATGATCGGCAGGAACTCTAGCCCAGAATAATTGCCCGACTTTCTCCTCCAAGGTCATTGTGGCTAATCTATCTTCAACAACCTTTTCCTTATCTGTTTCACTGGTTTGAGTAGTTTTCTCAGTTTTTTCTACTTGCACATCTGCTTGTCGATGGTGTTGATAATCCAAAAAAATCAAACCACCTATCACAAGGAGAAAGAAAAGATAGACTACAACAGGTTTTATGCTTCTTCTCATAACCCCTTCATTATACCACTTATCAGGGCACAAGTACACACTTATCAAAAACCCAAATCTATAAAAAACTCAAGGATTTAGTCCTGTCGAAGACAGAACTAAATCCTTGAGTTACATATTTACATTATATTTGAGTGAACGACAGTTTTTCACTAACAAGTCTTTACATTAAAACTGAGCTTCAACTCTATAAATGACTTGACCCTTGCTTGAAAACTTTTGCTCATACTCAGTCATAACATTTTCTTCAAAGTCGCTGGCATGTAAATCTAACCAAACGCCCTTGAGTTTCATGCCATATTGTGAAAAGCTCACTAAGCTATATTCAAACAAGCCACGATTATCTGTCTTGAAATGAATTTCACCGTGTTCAGGTAAGATTCGTTTGAAAGTGTCCAAGAAGCTCTTATAAGTCAAACGACGCTTCTCATGGCGTTTTTTAGGCCATGGATCCGAGAAATTCAAATACAAGCGGTCAATTTCACCATCTTCAAAATAATTGGTCAATTCTGAACCATCAACCCATAAAAGTTTGATGTTGGGAACTCCAACTTCTAAGACCTTGTCTAAAGCATAGCTTAATACAGACTTCTGAATATCAATCCCGATATAGTTGATGCTAGGATTTTGTTTGGCCATTCCTGTTACGAAAGCTCCTTTGCCACTACCAACCTCTACATGGATTGGATTGTCATTGCCAAACAAATCTCGCCACTTCCCTTTAGCTTCTGCGGGGTTTAAGACAACATACTGCGGATTAGCCTCTAACAGTTCTGTTGCCCCTTTACGATTTCTAACTCTCATTTTTTCTTTCCATACTTTTCTCGGAAGCTACGCAAAGCATAGATTTCCCGATTTACATTATCCAAATCTTGATTTTCATAGTATTTGGTAATGAGGCTCAAAAATGACAGTTGAGCATACCAATATAACTTATTCAAGACAGTTTGATTATACTTATAGCCATAATTAGTTAGCCATTCTTGCCACTGATACTCTGGAATATAGTGACAGAGCAGATAGGCCACATCAAACATACGATCAGTCAAGCGAACAGAATCCCAATCTACTAAATAAATCAAGCCACTCTCTGTTTCAAACCAGTTGCTATGACGAACATCCCCATGGACTATGGTTGCATAGTCTTCCCTAAAGCCAGGAAGATTCTCACGCAAATCACCTAAAACCATACGTAGATACTGGTTGTTTTTTAAAGCATCCGGAGCCTTGTTTACCCATGACTGAAGTAAATCCGAAGGTGTTTCCATTGCATATCCCAATCTTGTCAACTGGGTCATTAAGGGACGTGAACAGTGTAAACGTGTCAAAATATCGATAATTTGTTTACGGTTCATATCACTTGGCGTCAAAATTTTTCCTGTCAACCATTCCTGAGCGGACATATCACGGCCGTCTGGTAAACGACGGCTCCAGAGCAATTGTGGTGCAATTTGCTCTCTAGCTAAACCAGGCAGGATTGGAGAAGTATTCATTTTTATAAAAACACGTTTTCCATCAGGATAACTTCCCATATAAGCTTTTCCGCTCTTCCCAGATATCGGGGTTAGCGTTAGCTCAATATCACCCAAGTCCATTTCTTTCCTCCGAATAAAGTTTCCTTATTATTCTACTAATTTTTATGCTATTCGTCAACCAATCTTCTCAGTTGATACGGCAAATAAAGAAATTGCAAGACAAGACTTGCTCCCACAAGTGCTAGAACAAGAATTTTGTCCTTAAAAACAAGCAATCCTATGAGACTTTCCAAGATTAATACAAAAACCCCAATCGCTCTCAAAATTTCCTTCAAGCCTTTCTCTTTTTGCCCCTTACCTACTGGGAATAATTGCGTCAAATATTGATAGTCAAAGGCATGATAGAGGGCTAGAAGCTGGAATAACAAAAGATAATTGAATAAAATTACAATTGCGACTGCAATCCAAGATTGCTCAATGAAGATGAGAGCGGCCAAAGATAGGATTATGAGCCGCAGACTAAGGGCGAATAAATCTCCATTTCTCAGATAGGAACGAAGATAGAGGTTCTGCCATATTTTTCCTGGTACTTTCTGAACTCCCCTGAGGATAAAGTCCAGATAAGCTCGGCGCTTAACACTATTTGAAATCCCCTTGACCTGTGTAAAGAGGGCAAAGAATCGAAGCAAGAACTGCTTACGTTTACTTTCTTGCGCAATAACATAATCCCAGTTAAGTCCATTTCCAAGGAAAAAGTTGCTAGACTTTTGGCGAAAAATCACATATTTTACTATCCCCAAGACAAGGAGATAGACTCCAAAAATCGGCAAACCAAGACCCATGGCTAAGAATAAAGGCGCAAACAGGAGCAAAAAGAGAGTCTGCACACTGACCCAAAAGATGAAAGAAATCAGACTTTGCTTCTGGATGTGTTCTCTCACTTCTTCTTCAGCAACTAAAAGAAATAATTTGTCAGGCGCTTCTAGATAGGTCGCAATACCACCCCAAAGCAAAAGCAAAATAGATATCATCCCAATCAAAATTAGGATTGGGAAATGATTCTCAGGAAAGTGTTGGAGCAACTGGTTGTACTGGTAGGCCAAAAATCCTAACAACACCAACAAAAATAAGACAAAATGATCATTGAGCACATAACGGAGATAGCCCAAGCATTCCTTACGAAATTCCTGCTTTCGTTTTAAAAACAAGTCCTTCATAGCTCCTCCTCTTTGGTCAGAGCCAAATAGATATCATTGAGGCTTGCTTCTGGCATATCAAAGGCTTCTCGGAGTTGTTGGAGATTTCCTTTGGCTCTTACTTGACCTTTGTGAAGAATGACAAAAGAGTCACACATCTTTTCAGCAGAATCAAGAACGTGGGTACTCATAAGGATAGACTTTCCTTTTTTCTTTTCCGCTTCTAGAAGTTGAATCAAATCTGAAATCGCCAAAGGATCAAGACCAAGGAAAGGTTCGTCTACGATAAAGAGACTAGGATCCACGACAAAGGCACAGATAATCATAACCTTTTGCTTCATCCCTTTGGAAAAATGAACTGGAAACCAATCCAATTTTCGATCCAAACGGAACATTTTTAAAAGCAGCTCTACACGTTCAAAAGCTAGATTTTGCTCGATACCATAGGCCATAGCAACCGTCTCAATATGCTCTCTGAGAGTCAATTCCTCGTACAAGCTAGGAGTTTCAGGGATATAACCAATTTTCTTGCGATAGCTCGTAGCATCCTCTCTTAGAGTCAATCCGTCAATCTTAATCTCCCCACTATATGGCGTCAAAAGACCAATAATCTCATTGATAGTCGTAGATTTCCCCGCACCATTCAAACCTATCAAACCTACCAACTGTCCGCTCTCAACTGTAAAGGATACATCTTTCAAGACAGGGACATGAACATAGCCTCCTGTCAGATTTTTAATTTCTAACATATTTTCTCCGAATCTGGTATAATGTAGCTATATTATATCAAAATTCAATACACTAGAGGTGGTTTTTATGTCAGATTGTATTTTTTGTAAGATTTTAGCAGGAGAAATCCCTGCAGCCAAGGTTTATGAAGATGAACAAGTCCTTGCCTTTCTTGATATTTCTCAAGTAACACCTGGTCATACCTTGGTCGTACCTAAAGAACACTATCGCAACCTTTTAGAAATGGATGCTGCGAGCGCTAGCCAACTCTTTGCAAAGATTCCGGTTATTGCTCAAAAGGTCATGAAGGCTACCCAAGCTGAAGGTATGAATATCATCGCCAACTGCGAAGAAATCGCTGGACAAACCGTTTTCCATACCCATGTCCACCTCGTTCCTCGTTATGGTGCCGAGGATGACCTAAAAATTGACTTTGTTGCCCATGAACCTGATTTTGACAAACTTGCCCAAGTCGCTGAAACGATCAAAAACGCTTAAGGAGTTCCTATGAAACTATCAAATTTACTACTTTTTGCTGGATCAGCAGTCGGATCTTACCTCCTCGTTAAAAATCGTGAAGTTATCACTGAAGAAGTCTTAGATACAACTGATCGCGTTGAAGCAATCAAAGGCGATTTAGATGTTATCCAAAATAGCTTACAAATTATCAATCAACAAAAAGAAGTCATCAAGGAGTATCAAGAAGACCTAACCTATAAATTTAAAGCCTTAGAAAAAGACCTCCAAGCAAGACTTGCTGTGATAAAAGAACTACGAGAAACTGAAGAAAACTAAAAAAGAAAGCATCCAACTTTCCTTATATCCCCTTAAATCCATCTTGGATTACCAGCTCCTAACAGAAAAGGGAGGGACTAAACATGAAACAGTTTTTAAAAGTCATCTTGATTATTTCTGGTTGTTTCTGTCTTTTTGTAACCCTAGCATTTCTACTTGTGGCCAATCTTTTCAAGGCCTCATCAAGTGACATTCGAGAAGGAAATGAAACCTTAAAACAAATCTTTATCTCCCTTGACCTGCCTCCTGAGAAAGTTGAATCAAATGGACACTATCAATACGAGGGGGGAGGCTTGGATTTTTATGTGACTTTCTCAGATGAGGTTATCAATAGCCACCCTGTTCTTAAAGAAAGTCCAAACCTAACTAAAAACCGACTCAAAGTCTATGTCCTACAGACAGGAGATATTTCTTACTATAAAGTAGGGGATAACTTGTTTAATCATGGTTTAATACAATTTTTAGAGGAGGAAGGCGAGAAGTATTTCCGAGAAAACGGAAAGAAATCACATTCTTCTTACACAATTCTAACTTTGAATGATGCGGAAAGCATGAAAAAGGGAATCGCATTCTATGAAAAAGCGTTGACCTTGGTGGATATCCAGGATAATTCGGCGATTAAGCACATTGATACCGTAACTGTGAAACCCGGAAAAGAAGCGGAACTCAAGCAACTCATCCAGGAAATGGATAAAGCCGGCTTGCTCATTCAAAAATATCAATAGCAGATCAGTCAGAGAATCTTTTCTCCGATACTAACTACAAACAAAAAAGAGCCTTATGGCTCTTTTGTTTTATTCTCCCTCAAAGGCATCTTTTATATGGTCAAAGAAGCCTTTTTTCTTTGGATTGACTTTCAAGTCACCTGCAGCTGCGAATTCTTTCAAGGCTGCTTTTTGACGGTCGTTCAAACCTGTTGGAGTCACAACATTGACAGTCACATACTGGTCACCGACAACACCACCACGAAGACTAGGAGCTCCCTTGCCACGTAAGCGGAATTTTTTACCAGTCTGCGTTCCTTCTGGGATGACTAACTCAACATCCCCATGAACTGTTGGGATATCGACAGTATCACCAAGAGTTGCTTGGACGATATTGAGGTTTAACTTGTAGAAAATAGTTGTTCCTTCACGCTCAAATTTATCGCTTGCTTCTACAGAAACTACTACATACAAGTCTCCATAAGGACCACCGTTAAAGCCTGCCTCCCCTTGACCAGCTAGACGAATTTGTTGACCAGTTTCGACACCTGCTGGAATTTTCACATGGACACTGTGGGCTTGTTTTTCATGACCTGTTCCATGACAAGTTGTACATGGATCTTTGATTTCTTTTCCGCGACCATGACAGACATCACAGGTTACTTGGCGACGCATCATACCAAGCGGTGTTTGAGTATCGACGTTGATAACACCAGAACCGTGACAGCGTCCACAAGTAACTGGACTTGTTCCAGGCTTAGCACCTGATCCGTTACAAGTACGACAGCTTGATTCACGATTGTATTTGACTTCTTTTTCAGTACCAAAGATGGCTTCTTCAAAAGTCAAATTGACGCGATACTGGAGGTCATCACCTTGACGAGGAGCGTTTGGATTGCGAGAAGAACCGCCTCCGCCGAAAAAACTTGAGAAGATATCTTCAAATCCACCAAAACCGCCTGCACCATCGAAGCCACCGAAACCGCCTGCACCACCAAAGCCACCGTTGGCTCCAGCCGCACCGTATTGGTCATAAGCTGCCCGCTTTTGTTCGTCACTTAAAGTCTCATAGGCTTCTTGAACTTCCTTGTACTTTTCCTCAGCACCAGGCTCTTTATTGATATCTGGGTGATATTTTTTAGATAATTTCCGATAGGCTTTCTTGATCTCGTCTTGAGATGCATTCTTTGAAACGCCCAAACGGTCATAAAATTCAGTATTGTTCATTTAAGATACCAAGACCGTAAAATTCGACTGAAAAATAGGGAATCTGACGCAGGAGCGATGCTCCTAGACAGATTTATCTTTTTTCCGAGAATTTAGGTCGGGTTCAGTTCCTTTCTTTCATATTGAGTAAGAAACTTCAGAGCTCGAGTTCAATTCCCCGAACACTCTTTGTTCCTTTCTATAATTTTTATGTAAAA
Organism: Streptococcus sp. Marseille-Q6504; assembly: GCF_965111625.1. Classification (NCBI taxonomy): domain Bacteria; kingdom Bacillati; phylum Bacillota; class Bacilli; order Lactobacillales; family Streptococcaceae; genus Streptococcus; species Streptococcus sp. Marseille-Q6504. The sequence goes on along the minus strand of NZ_CBCOON010000002.1, from coordinate 110,544 downwards.
CTTTAGAGGCTGTTTTCTATACTCTGCTTCACTTGATCAAATTCTTCATCTGATAGAGTAAATATCAAATCCTCTTCTGCATACTCGTTTTGTTCTTTAAAATAGTTGTCCGTACTCTCTGCCAGCCCTAAACTTAGAATCACTTTTCTTGCAAACTCTTGATGTGCAAAACCGATAGCCGTAATGATTTGTTTATCTTGCACAAGAACTTTCGGTTGGAAATTCTCACGTGGAAGAAATTCAAAATAGTCAAAGAAATTTTGCCAAATTCCACCTGTAAATTTCGTGTCCTTCAACAGACCTGCTTTCGCCAATAAAAGTGGAGCTGAAGAAATGGCTGCAATTAGGATATCTTGCTCACCAAGGTCCCTCAAAAACGAAATCAATTTCTCATCCTGTAGAGCAGGCCCTATATTTACCATTCCTGGCAAAATCACACAAGAATACTCTTCTATACTGATTTTATCCAATGTTTTCGTCGGTTGACAGAGCAAACCATCCTCAGAGACCACCATCGAATGCTCAGAAGCTACATAATCAATCGTGATGTCAAAAGACAGAGCTAAAGTACTCGTTAAAGCAGTTATCTCATAAAGAGAAAAATTAGGATAAATGATACAAAGTACTTTTTTCATACGCAACATCCTCTATTTTACCGAAAAACAGAGGCTGGGTTGCAACCTCTGGATTTCTTCCTATCATTACGACGTTCTAAAGCAAAGTCGATTATACTTTGTTTTTGAACTAGTAAGGCTGAATTGAGTTTCGGATTAAATCGAGCACGCCCTAACCTCTTGGTGAAAAAGACAAATCTTTCTAGAAACTAAAGTTTCTGCGTCAGATTTCCTATTTTCACTGTGAGGTTTTAACGGGCTTTGCATCTTATTTTTCCGTAAACTCTCCGTCTACGACGTCATCGCCTGCGTTTCCTGTTGCTTGTGCGCCTTCTGCTCCTGCTTGAGCTTGTTGCGCTGCTGCGGCTTGTTCGTAGAGTTTAACAGCAAGTCCTTGTGCTTTTTCGTTCAATGCTTCAAGTTTTGCTTTCATTTCGTCCAAGTTGTTGTCTTCTTGAGCTTTCTTAAGATCATCAAGGGCAGCTTGTGCAGCATCACGTTCTGCATCGAATCCTTTGCCTTCAGTTTCTTTGATTGTCTTTTCAGTCGCAAAGATCGCTTGGTCTACTTCGTTACGAAGGTCTACTTCTTCTTTACGTTTCTTATCTGCTTCAGCGTTTGCTTCTGCATCTTTCATCATGCGGTCGATTTCTTCGTCTGTCAAACCTGAGTTAGATTGGATAACGATTGTTTGTTCTTTTTGAGTTCCAAGATCTTTGGCTTTAACAGATACGATACCGTTCTTATCGATGTCGAATGTTACTTCGATTTGTGGAATACCACGAGGTGCAGCTGGGATATCTGTCAATTGGAAACGTCCAAGAGTCTTGTTATCTGCTGCCATTGGGCGTTCCCCTTGAAGAACGTGGATATCAACGGCTGGTTGGTTGTCTGCTGCAGTTGAGAAGACTTGTGATTTAGATGTTGGAATAGTAGTGTTGCGATCGATAAGTTTTGTAAAGACTCCACCCATTGTTTCAATACCAAGTGACAATGGTGTTACGTCAAGAAGGACAACGTCTTTGACATCACCAGTGATAACACCACCTTGGATGGCAGCTCCCATAGCAACTACTTCATCAGGGTTAACTGATTTGTTTGGTTCTTTACCAGTTTCAGCTTTAACAGCTTCAACAACGGCAGGGATACGAGTTGAACCACCGACAAGGATGACTTCGTCAATATCTGACAAGCTCAAACCTGCATCTGAAAGGGCTTGACGAACTGGAACTTTTGTACGTTCTACAAGGTCACGAGTCAAGTCGTCGAATTTAGCACGAGTCAAGGTCATTTCCAAGTGAAGAGGTCCAGCCTCACCAGCAGTGATAAATGGCAAGCTGATTTGAGTTGAAGTGACACCAGAAAGGTCTTTCTTCGCTTTTTCAGCTGCGTCTTTCAAACGTTGAAGAGCCATCTTGTCATTTGACAAGTCGATACCATTTTCTTTCTTGAATTCTGCTACTAAGTAGTCAATGATTTTTTGGTCAAAGTCGTCACCACCGAGTTTGTTATCCCCTGCAGTTGCCAATACATCAAAGACACCATCACCGAGTTCAAGGATAGATACGTCGAATGTACCACCACCAAGGTCGAATACCAAGATTTTTTCTTCTTTGTCAGTCTTGTCCAAACCGTATGCAAGAGCTGCTGCTGTTGGTTCGTTGACGATACGTTCTACTTCAAGGCCAGCGATTTTACCAGCATCTTTAGTTGCTTGACGTTGAGCATCGTTGAAGTAAGCTGGAACTGTGATAACAGCCTTGGTTACTTTTTCACCAAGGTATTCTTCAGCGTAACCTTTCAAGTATTGAAGAATCATAGCTGAGATTTCTTGTGGAGTGTATTCTTTACCGTTTGCAGAAACTTTTTCAGAAGTTCCCATCTTAGATTTGATAGAGATAACTGTATCTGGGTTTGTGACTGCTTGACGTTTTGCAGCGTCACCAACGATGATTTCACCGTTTTTGAATGATACTACAGAAGGGGTTGTGCGGTTTCCTTCTGGGTTTGCGATGATTTTGCTTTCAGTTCCTTCAAGAACTGCTACTGCTGAGTTTGTTGTACCTAAGTCAATACCGATAATTTTAGACATGTATTTTTCTCCTTAAATTTTATATTCTATTTTTGATTTTTCTTTTTGATACTCTTCTTAGGTGGCGGCGCCGTCAGAGCTTAACTTCGTTAATCTCTTTGACTAAACTTTGAGCCTAAGGTCTCAAAATTTGCCCAAATAACGCCACGGCGAAGAGTACCGCCTTTGGTTCGCTTCGCTCACTATTGGTAAAGCTGAACCATTGTTTATCTTTCTTTCATAGTTTAATGTCGTTTCGGACAAGGTTTTTAAGCCCTATTGCCTAGTTATACACGACTACCATAGCCGGTCTTAGGATGCGGTCATGGAGTTTGTAGCCTTTTTGAAAGACTTGTGCGATAGTGTCTGCTGGATGCTCATCATCAGCTGGGACTGTTTGAATAGCCATATGGTAGTTATGGTCAAACTCTCCATCAGCTGCGATTTCCTCGATTCCTTCTTCTTTCAGAGCGTGAATCAAACTTTCTTGAACCATTTCCAAGCCCTTCTTCACATCATCTGTCAAACCTTCAACTGCAAGGGCGCGTTCAAGGTTATCAAGTGACGGCAAGATTGCTTTTGCCAAATCTTGGCTGCGATAACGTTGCAAAAGTTGGCGTTCTTCATTGGCACGACGCTGAATGTTTTGCATTTCTGCGTGTGCACGAAGATATTTGTTTTCAAACTCCTCGGCACGTTCATTAGCCAAGTCCAATTCCGACTTCTCGGGAGTTGTTTCTTCTACTGGTTCAACAACTTCCTCTTCTTTTACTTCTTCATTTTTTATATCTTGGGCCATTTTCGCCTCCTTTAATGATTTCAATATTAATTCACTTCATAGTGATTGCTACTGAGATAGCGGTAAAAATCCGTCAACTTCATAGTCAAAACTCGATTGACAACATTAAGTTGATTGACCAATTGTTGATAATCCAGATTAACTGGACCAATAATCGCCAGAATTCCAAACCCACGATAGGGAATCAGGAACTTACTACTAATCACTGCTAAGTCAGCAAGACAAGATTCTTGGCTATCCGCAACTCGGACACTTTGCATCTGATCGCCAATCAGATTCTCTCGAATTTCCAAAGCCACCTTTTGTGGCTGATCAAAGAATTGATAGGCAGCTAGATTAGCAAAATTCAAGAGATTGACTTTCCCAGAAACTACGATATTTTCATTGAACATTTCTTTGAAGATATGCTCAATAAGATCCATGACGTTATCTGTTGTTGTGAAGTAACGTTGGATAATTTGCGGAATCTCTGTCCGAATCTTGTAGTGAATATCCAAAACAGTCTGATCCAGGAAACGTTCTTGAATCATGGTCTTGAGGCGATTTAAATCCTCCTGCAAGAAATTTCTTGGAATCAAAAACTGACTGGTAACTGTTCTAGACTCATCAAGCGTAAAAACCGCTAGAGCTGTATGTTGTCCGAGGACAACAATATCAAAAGCTGTTAGCTTCTGCCTACTTGGTTCTACATCCAGCGCTACAACCGTACAACCACTCAAGTCTGACAAAATTTTCGTCGCCTCTTGAAGAATATCCTCAAGCTTGAAGAATTCTTGATCAAAGGCTTTTACAATCTCATAAACTTGATTTTCAGCTAAACGGTCAAAGGATAGGGAGTGTTTGACATAGTATTGAAAACCAGCCACACTCGGCATCCGACCACTGGAAGTATGTGCCTTTTCAAGCAAACCTTGCTTTTCTAGAGTTGCCATGTCATTTCGAATGGTAGCACTACTAGAATTGATAGACTCTTGCAAGGCTTTGGATCCAACAGGTTCGTGCGTTTTGGTAAAGATGTCAATAATCAGATTTAAAATATTCTGCTGACGTTCTGTAACCATCTCGCTACTCCTCTCTGGTAGATCTTTTAGCACTCGACGCATCCAAGTGCTAACTTATGATTCTATTATACACCCTTAGAAAAGAATGTCAAGACAAAAACTCAAAAAATTAGCACTCTTTTGTCAAGAGTGCTAAAAATCGGTCTGAGGACCTAGAAAATCATCCTACATTCTCAAGATATTTCTTTTTAAGTCTGTAAAAACTATAGATTAGGTAAGAAATCATGAGAGCATATAGGACAAAAATAAGGAAGAAAGACCGAGAGAGACTTTCGCGAAACAGGCTCATACAAACAACTAGACCGCCAGAGATAGAAACTGTAGATGTACGAAGTCCAGATTTCACACCATCCCATCTAAGACGATTGTTCATAAAAATTTGATCGTTTGGAACAAAATCACATTTTGCCTTTCGGAAAACAGAATAAGAACACCCCTCCACAAATTCCCAGACTCTATCCATAACACTTTGTAACTCTAGCTCATTTTTTCTAAGATAGCTAGTATTCCACACACAGTAAATTACATCATCAGGTTGACATTCTTCAAAATAGAAAAAGCCAAAACGATTCGATTTAAATTTCCAACCTTTCAAATGCATCTCATGCAAATAATCTTCTACCTTATCCAAATCAAAAATGGTAAACATTCGAAATTGTACTTTGCTATTCATTGTCTAACCTCCAAAATGGTTTTATTTATCAGATAATTCTTTCCACTTTTGAAACAATCTCCAAAAAATATAAAAAATCTGAATCGCAAAAACTATCAATAAAGTACAGTCTATGATAACAATCAAAAACATTTCCCAACTGAAAGAACTACCTCCACTGACAAACTTTGATAAAACCGGTAGTAGAGCTAAAAAGAGAAGCAAAATAGGAAGCATACGCATTGTTAAAATCTTCTTGACCATTGCTAATTTCCCAGCCGCGTCATTATAAATTTCAAACTCGGCATCCAACTCAACTCCAGAATAAGGCTTTCTAAAGTAGGAAAAACCATTAAAGTCTGTAATATGCTCCCACCCACAATCTTTAAATAGTTGTAAATAGGAAGCTCTCTCTGACTTTTTCATAGGATAAAAGTCCAACTGATAAACCACCTGCTCCGGTTGGCACTTTTCAAAAGTATACTTAACCGCAACTACTAAGTTAGAATAACTTACTTCCTTAAGTTTCCAGCCCTGAGCATGCATTTCTCCGAGATAGAGAGCCTCTCTATCATAATCCGCAATGGTAGCAATTCTATAAACAACTTCCTTTTCCATCAAAGCTCCTCCCGACTGTTTCTATAGAGCCGCTCAATACGTTTCAACTCAATCTCTAAAACTTTTCGACCCAAGTCTGTTATGTGATAGATTTTACGTTTTTCCTCTTCTCGGACAAAGGAAACCAAACCATCCTTTTCCATCTTTGATAGGGTTCCATACATGGTCCCAGGACTAATGGAAACCTGCGAATCTGTCATCTCTTTAACCTTTTGCGTAATACCATAGCCATGGTTCTCCTTTTGCAGACAGAATAGAATATAAAAACCCGTTTCAGTCATGGGAAGGTAAACCCGCCTAATCTTATCTGTTAATTCCATTTAATCAGACCTCCTATTTAGTTCGATATATCGCACCTCGTTATATAAAATATATCACACCTCGATATAAAATGCAAGAAAAAAAGATTGTCCTCACGGACAATCTTTCTGATTTATCATTAGTATAGATCTAGGTAGTTATCAATTTCCCATTGTGAAACGAAGGTTGCATAGCTTGCCCACTCAATTCGTTTGGCTTCAAGGAAGCTAGTGTAGATGTGTTCACCTAGAGCTGCTTTAACCACTTCGTCTTCTGTCATGGCCTTCAAAGCGTTGTGAAGAGTTGATGGAAGGTCTGTGATGCCAGCCTCTTTACGCTCTTCTGCAGTCATGATATAGATGTTTTCTTCGATTGGCGCTGGTGCTTCGATTTTGTTTTCAATACCGTGCAAACCAACTTCCAAAAGCACAGCCATAGCGATATATGGATTTGCCATTGGGTCTACTGAGCGCAACTCCAAACGAGTTCCCATTCCACGAGTAGCAGGAACGCGCACCAACGGTGAACGGTTACGACCAGCCCAAGCGATGTAAACAGGTGCTTCATACCCTGGAACCAAACGTTTGTATGAGTTAACGGTCGGGTTCATGATAGCTGTGTAGTTGTAGGCATGCTTGATCAAACCACCAAGGAAATGATAGGCTGTTTCTGACAATTGCATTCCTTTTGGATCATTTGGATCAAAGAAAGCGTTGTTCCCTTCATCATCAAACAAGGACATATTGCAGTGCATTCCTGAACCAGCGATACCAAATTTAGGTTTAGCCATAAAGGTTGCATACAAACCATGTTTACGCGCAATTGTCTTTACAACAAGTTTAAAGATTTGAATCTTGTCACAAGCACGAAGAACTTCATCATACTTAAAGTCAATCTCATGTTGACCTACGGCAACTTCGTGGTGACTGGCCTCTACTTCAAATCCCATCTTGGTCAAGACATTCACAATCTCACGACGAGTATTGTCGGCAAGGTCAGTAGGTGCCAAGTCAAAGTAACCGCCCTTGTCATTTACTTCAAGAGTTGGGTCTCCATTTTCATCAAGCTTAAATAGGAAGAATTCTGGTTCCGGACCAAGGTTGAAAGATTTGAATCCAACTTTCTCCATGTGATGAAGAGCTCGTTTAAGGTTGCTTCGAGGATCTCCAGCAAATGGCTCTCCTTCTGTTGTATAGACATCACAGATTAATCCTGCAACACTACCGTTCTCATCTCCCCAAGGGAAGACAGTCCATGTGTCCAGGTCAGGGTACAAGTACATATCTGATTCATTGATACGAACAAACCCTTCAATAGAAGATCCATCAAACATAGCCTTGTTTGACAAGACCTTGTCTAGTTGTTCATCTGTAGCAGGAATTTCGACGTTTTTCATTGTTCCCAAAATATCTGAAAACATGAGACGGATAAAGGTTACATTTTTTTCCTTAACTTCACGACGAATATCTGCAGCTGTGATTGGCATGGTTTTTCTCCTTATATATGACGATTTGCGGTTGCCTAACCGCGACCAAAAGGTGATTGTTGAGAAGCAAAGCGACTTTGTTGAAGAACTTCATTCCGAAGGGCCCGACGAACCTCAGTTTGACTAACTGGTTTCTTGGCTTTCGCCTCACGTTCGGCATATTTTTTCTTGATAGCAGCAATGTTCAGACCTTCAGAGATATAGTCCTTAATCTCAAGCAACCGATCCATATCATTTAAAGAATACATCCGGCGGTTACCTTCGTTTCGATCAGGTTTTATCAACTCCTGATCTTCATAATAACGAATTTGACGCGCCGAAAGATCGGTCAGCTTCATAACACTACCAATGGGGAAAACTGCCATATTGCGACGAAATTCTTTTTCCTTCATGTGCACTTCCTCTTCTTTCTGTCTATTATAGTCTAAAAAAAATCAATCGTCAATTGTTAATGTCATATCTTGTGACATTATTTTATTTTTTCTGTATGAGACTCCGCAAGCGATCAATATCATAATTTACTAGAATTGCTACAAAAACTCCCATAAAAGTCTCAAAAACTCGAGCAAACACGTACAAAACAGTCTCTCCGCTCGGAATTGATAGGGTAATAATCAGCATAGCTGCAACTCCCCCAATGACTCCCGACTTATTGTTCATGGCAACATTTGTCATGATGGTTAACATGGTACATATCGGAACCACAAGGAGAGTTACCCAAAAGGCTCCATGAAAAAAGTTGTTCAAGAGAAAGAAAATCAGCGCATAAAAACCACCGATACTATTCCCTAAGATACGAGATGTCCCAAAGTGGACACTCTTATCAAAGTCTTCTCTCAAGCTAAAAACGGCTGTAAGAGCTCCAATCTGAAGTCCCTTCCATCCAAAAAAACCAAAAATCATGAGGACCAAAAAAACAGCGATTCCTGTTTTAAAGGTGCGCATCCCCAACTTGAACTTGTTTTTATCAAATCTATACTTTTTAAAATAACTCATCATTTCATCTTTCTTTTTTTCCATTTTATCATAATTTTACTTTTTTGAGAAAAGGATTCGTCAAATGAAGAAAATAAGAACTAAAAAGAGAAGGGAATAAACCCTTCTCTTTTTCAATTCGATATTCTATTTTAGAATAAATACATGAAAGCCAAGGCCACGAGACTGGCAAGCAAGCCCACTCCCCAGAAGAAGAAATCGACCTTCCACTCACTCCAGGCTTGGCCTTTACCAGAAAACCCACCCAACTCAAAATGGTGATGAACTGGTGTCATTCGGAAGATACGTTTTCCTCCAGTCAACTTAAAGTAGGCAACTTGCATCATGACAGATGTTGTTTCAAAAACATACACTATACCAATCAGAAGTAGCGTCCATTCTTGGTGCAGAGCCATAGAAATAGCGGCCAACATCCCTCCAAGAGCAAGACTTCCGACATCTCCCATGAATACCTTAGCAGGCTTATGGTTAAAGACAAAGAAACCAAGAAGACCACCAATCATGGCAAGAATCACTAGGAGAATATCCAATTGGTTTTGTACATAAGCAATGATTCCATAGGCAGACAGACTAATCACCACTGAAATACTTGCCAAGCCATCAATTCCGTCAGTCAAGTTAACAGCATTTGAAAAACCAACTAACCAGAAGAGAGCAAAGAAAATGTAAAGAGCGCCTAAGTGCAATGGATACCCAAATACATTTAAGACATCCCCTCCTCTTTCATAAAAGAGATAGAAGATAACTCCTCCTACTAATTGAAGCAAGAGCTTTTGTTTAGGATTGAGCCCTTCATTGATTTTACGAAAAACCTTGAGGAAATCATCTAAGAAGCCAACCAAACCATACAAAACGAGAATAAAGAGTATCATTCCAACATTGTTGGTTAGTTGATTAGTTAAAAGTGCAAGAACTAAACTAACTAAAACGCTTGTTACGAGGAAGACAATTCCTCCCATTGTCGGCGTCCCAGCTTTTGCCTGGTGTTGTTTAACATCCTCATGCATCTGTTGACCAGTAATCTGTGCTTTACGGTAAAAACGGATAAATGCTGGAATGCCTACCACTGTAAGAACAAAAGTAAGGATTCCAGGAAAGATAGAAACTAGCATTCTAATCTCCTAAAGTTATTTTTATTTTCTGTATATTTTTTAAAGCTGTATTGGTACGAACACTTTGTTTTTTTACAGTTTCTCCTGTACCTTCAAATTCTACTTCGATATCCAGCCATTTTGCAAAAGTTTCGACATTCTTCTTAGACCATCCGTACAAATCAGGCATTTCTTCTACCTTATCAGAAAGGAGTAAGATCTGCTCATTTGCGTCTAAATTGGTTCCTTCTGCCGCTGAACTTTCTTTGATTTTCGTTCCTGAACCGATAACGATTGGTTGAACAAGGTTACGTCGTAGTTCTTCTGCTAAATCTCCAGGGCTATAGTCTTTTGTCGAAGGCATAGCATAGTTAGTCGTAGTTGTAACCTGATCCAGACTTTTAGCAGTTGATTGAAGATTGAGAGATTCTTTCATCGCAGAAGCACGCTCCAAGATAGGGTTAGCGAACTCACCCAACTGAATCCCAGAATAATGCTGAGGTTGTTGAACTGTCACATAGAGAATAAAATCAGGATTTTCAGAAGGATGCATGGTTACTACAGAAAAGATATGATTGGTTTCCCCAACTAAGTATCCTCCATTTTTCTCATCTGCAATCTGAGCAGTCCCTGATTTCAAGGCTACATTATAGCCAGGAACATTGACTGTTCCCTTACCTGTACTGTGGTTGTACATCGTACCATAGGTAGGATCCGTACCAACCATAACCATGTGATCCCGAGTCAAGCTAGCTGCTTCTTTAGAGACCGGATTTCCCACGACTTCTTTTTGTGATTTACGAACCGTTTGATCATTTGGATCATAGAGCGCACTGATAAACTTAGGCTCCAACATAATCCCATCATTAGCTATCGCAGTAAAGGCACGAAGCATCTGAGTTTGTGTAACGGAAATACCTTGACCGAAGGAACTCATGGCAATATTAACGATATTGTCCTCAGGTAATTGCCCAGCATACTCATCACTCATACCAAAACGAGTCGGCACTCCAAATTTGAAACGACTGAGGTAATCCAACCAAGTGGTATCCCCCATTTTTTGTTCGAGCAAGGTCATACCGACATTACTAGAGTGAGCAAAACCTTGCGAGAAGGTCATCATTCCACCGCTTGTCAAACCTTCGTTAACGTCCCAGTCCTTGATAGTGGCATCAGCTACCTTCAATTCGCTACTGTTGAAATATTCTCCTCCAGGGAAGGTATTATTGTCAATTGCTGAAGCTAAAGTAATCACCTTCATGGTTGAACCTGGTTCATAGTTACTTTGGTAAAGGATATCACGCCAGACAAAGTCCTCTGTAATCCCTTCTTTGGTATCAGCATCAAAGGTTGGTCTTTGAGTTGTAGCGAGAATCTCTCCCGTTTTAGCACTAACCAAGGTCGCAGTCATATATTTACCCTTGACTTTTTCTTGGAAGGCATCCATTTGACTTTCCATGAAAGATTGTAAAGGACTAGATAGGGTCGTATATACGTCTTTCCCGTTTACAGTCTGTCGGGTAACTTGCTCCGTTCCTGGAACAATATTCCCTAAGCGGTCTTTTTCATAGGTAATGATACCATCTGTTCCCGCTAACAAGCTATTCAAGGAACTCTCAACACCAGACGTCCCAATGAGACTCTTTGAACCATCCTCATTTTCGTGCAACTGCGCTAGTCCGATGAAAGATGAAGCAAATTTTCCATTAGGATAGCTTCGATTTGGGCTTGTTGTAAAATCAACTCCCTGAACCTTAGCTGTTTCCAAATCCTTTTTTATGGACATCATATTGGCATAGGTAATACCATTTCCCTTTACCCCAAAGGAAACTTGCTTAAGATTAGGTTGAGAAAGTTGTTCCTTGACGTAGGATTCATCCATATCTAGATATTTATGGAAGACTTCCGCAACCTTGCTATACTGAGACTCCTCTACATAGAGAATTTTCCCATTTGCAGATTTATATTCCTTATCGATAATCGCATAAATGTTGTAGGATGTTGCATCTTCTGCGATTGGTGTACCATTACGGTCATAGATAGTTCCTCGTTTTGCAGGAACTGTCCGAGTTGTTTGGTGGACCCTGCTTGCTTCCTTAACTAGGTCAACACCAAATTTTGAGCCTGTACCAATAATTACCGCAAAGTTAACCAAAAAAACAGCAAAGAGAAAGACGGCCAGAAGGCTCAAATTCTTTCCCACTAGTCTGCGGTTTTCTGTTGGAGATTTGCGATTTTTAATGGCAAAGCGTATGATTCGTTCTTTCCAGTTTTTCATTTACTACTCCGCCGATCGGATATTTTCATTATTTAATTGCAAGTCTTGTGAGTCTGCAATTCCGGTCAAACGTTCTGATCGGATCAATTCATTAACTTCTTGTTTCGCATCATCCAGCTCTGTCTTTTTTTCCTCAATTTGTGAATTGACTGTTGTCAAATCACTCTGAACCTGCAAAAGTTGAGTCTGCATATAGACCACACTGATTGCTAAGACAAGTGCTGTGATGGCAATTGAAAAGTAAAAGGCCTTTTCAACACGTGAAAATTTTTTTATACGAGCTTGTAGCAATTGGCTCGTTGTTCCTCTGTTTTCTGCCATTATTTCCTCTTACTTGTGAATTTTTCTTGCCACTCGAAGCTTGGCCGAGTGGGAACGATTATTGGCTTCCAATTCTTCCTTGCTTGGTAAAATCGGTTTTCGAGATACCAATTCCATTTTGGGCTTGAGATCGTCTGGGATGAAGGGCAAACCTTTAGGAACTTCAACTGTGGAAGCTTCCTTAAATAACTGTTTGGTCAAGCGGTCCTCCAGCGAATGGAAGGTAATCACTGATATTCTGCCATCTAGAGCCAGCAAATCCATAGCCTGCTGGATTGATTCATCTGCAGCACCCAGTTCATCATTGACCTCTATACGGATAGCTTGGAAAATTTGTTTGGCTGGGTGGCCTTTTTTCTTGAGCTCCTTTGCCGGTTTGGCAGATTTAATAATCTCTGCCAATTCCGTCGTGGTCTCAATTGGTTTCTGTTCACGCGCCTGTTCAATTTTTCGAGCAATCTGTTTGGAAAACTTGTCCTCTCCATATTTGAAAAAAATCCTTACCAAATCATGGTAGTCGTAGTGATTAACGACTTCATAAGCGGTCAAACTAGCTTCCTGATTCATCCGCATATCTAGTGGTGCATCTTTTTTATAAGAAAAACCACGCTCGCGTTGATCTAACTGCGGACTTGACACACCTAAGTCATAACAAATTCCATCAATCTCTGTCACGCCTAAGTCATGTAAGCGGTCCTTCAAATGACGGAAATTATCCTTGATGAAGGTGACCATTCCCTTTTCGATATAGGGTGCCAAACGTTTTTGCGCATTATCAATGGCATTCTGGTCTTGGTCAAAGGCATAGAGATGCCCTTTCTCGCTTAACTTACTTAATAAATACTCGCTGTGTCCTGCTCCTCCCAAGGTCGCATCAACGTAAATACCATCAGGTTTTACATCTAGCATATCAATGGTCTCATGGAGCATGACCGTTACATGATGAAATTCTTTTGTCATATCTTATCTATTTTACCACAAATCCGACTAGCTTGCACCCACTAAAGCCAAAACATTCCATTGCTACTTTATTCCTTGTATTCAAGAGGTTTCTCAGCTACTTGAGCTAGCGCTGAGTCTACTTCTAGATTTAAGTGTTGATGAACTGCCTCTGCCACTGCTCTTGGTATACCAACTGCAACAATCTCGTCCACACTGGCTTCCTTAATTTTTGTTAGAGACTTGAAATACTTCATTAAATTCTGCTTGCGTTTGGGACCCAAACCTTCAATTCCATCCAATTGAGAGGAGAAGGAATTTTTAGAACGAAGTTGCCGGTGAAAGGTAATGGCAAAACGGTGCACCTCATCTTGAATGCGTTGGAGGAGGAAAAATTCCTGAGAATTGCGAGACAACTCTACCACTTCAAGAGGATCTCCAAAGAGCAACTCATGAGTTTGGTGCTTGTCATTTTTTTGTAGCCCTGCGATTGGAATATCTAAGCCTAACTCTTCTTGAATAACCTGCTTAGCAATGTTAACCTGTCCTTGACCACCATCGATGACGATTAAGTCAGGCGGTGTCAAACCGTCACGCTGGACCCGTCCATAACGTCTACGAATAACCTCTCGCATACTTGCATAGTCATCTGGTCCGACAACAGTCTTGATTTTATACTTGCGGTAATCTTTTTTGCTTGGTTTTCCGTTGACAAAAACAACCATAGCAGAGACTGGACTAGTCCCCATAATATTAGAGTTGTCAAAAGACTCGATACGTACTGGGGTTGGAATTTGTAGAAGTCGCCCAAGATTTTCAATAGCACCCTGGGTCTTTTCGACTGATTTTTCTAACAGATTAAACTTCTGCTCTAAACTAACACGAGCGTTTTTGATAGCCAGATTAACCAGTTGCTTCTTCTCCCCTCGTTGGGGCTTGAGGACCTTAGTATCCACCAAAGCCTTGATAGCTTCTTCGTCAATATCTTGAGGAATCAGAATTTCATTTGGAACCAGGTGAGATTTCTCCTGGTAAAACTGCCCCACATAGGTCAAGAAATCCTCGTCTGGATCGTTGTAGTAAGGGAAGAGATTGACATCGCGTTCAATCAGTTTACCTTGACGGACAAAGAAGACCTGGACGCACATCCAACCCTTATCCACGTAGTAACCAAATACATCACGGTTTTGGAGGTCTTTAGCCATGACTCGTTGCTTAGTCCGAAGGGTGCCAATGGCCTGAATCAAATCACGGTATTCCGCTGCACGTTCAAACTCCATACTTTGAGCTGCCAAAGCCATCTTACTCTTGAGGTCATCAATGATTTTGTCGTCTTGTCCCTTGAGAAAATCAGAAACTTCTTGGGACATTGCTTTAAAATAGGCTTCATCCTTGCGACAAACCGTATGAGCCATGCACTGGCCGATATGGTAATAAAAACAAACCTTAGATGGTGGATTGGTACACTTGCGAAAAGGGAAAATCCGATCCAATAGCCGTTTGATTTCATTGGCTGCTCCCACATCCGGATAAGGACCAAAGTATAATCCCCCATCCTTCTTGACCTGACGGGTGATAATCAAGCGAGGATAGCGCTCATTGGTGATTTTGATGAAAGGATAGGACTTATCATCCTTGAGCATAATATTGTACTTAGGCTTGTTTTCCTTGATGAGATTAATCTCTAAAAGAAGGGCCTCAATATTAGACTCCGTGACAATACACTCAAAATCCACAATCTCAGATACCAGGGCTTCTGTCTTGGTATCATGGCTCCCACGGAAGTAGGACCGCACTCGATTGCGCAGATTTTTAGCCTTTCCGACATAGATAATGGTGCCGTTTTTATCTTTGTGAATGTAACAACCAGGGCTGGTCGGCAAGAGCTCCAGTTTTGATTTGATCAAGTTATTCATAGTTCCATTATAGCAAAAAGGCCTTATCATTGCTGACATCAAGAAATCCTATTTGAGCTTAAAAATACTTATTCTCCAGATCCGTAAAGTTCCTGAACTGCTTGAACATCTTGAGCTTGAATACCATAGTAGGACCCCGCTGGTTGCATGACTGAAACTTCATTGGTATGTTCCAAACCAATGGCATGCCCTAGCTCATGTTCTGCTGTATGCATGATACGATCATAGGTATAGCCATAGTTTGGATTGGATAGATAATAATGATTCAAGCGAATGGTTACAGAAGTGAATTGTTTGGTTAGGAGATTTGTCTGACTCTCCGCCTCACCTGCTACAGCTGTCGAACCATCATTCATTTCAGTAGCGAAAATATCGGCCTGGTCCGGTTCGGTTACAAGCTCAAAGTTAAAAGCCCCTGTCTGATTCCAGTTAGCAATAGCTTCAAGGTAGGCCTTTTGGAAAGTGGCATCCATTTGAGGATCAATATAGATAGTTGCTTGCGCCTTTGACCATTTTGCTCCTGAATCTTGATGATGATCTGTCTGAGATAAACCTTGCAACTTGCCAGTTTCTTGCCATTGATCCCAACCTGCTTGGCCGACTTGGACCACTTTGCTAACTTGATTTAAAGTAGCAGATAAATTACCTGTCACATACCAGAGAATCCCAAAAGTGATGAGAATGAAGAAGATAAGCGTCCATACAAGGCGCCAAAACATACGCAAAATCCCTAGTAAAAACCGACATAACACACGAATAATCCAGCCCATAATTGCCCACCTTTCTAAAAAAATAAGAACCCATCTTTAAGCCATGGATTCCCATTCTAAAGATAGATTCTTAATTCTACTAAAACAAACTGAAAGAAAGCTAAAATTAAGACAAGCGTTCTTCCAACACAAAATCGATTGGCAAGGTAGTTAAAAAACGTTCCAATTGCTTTTCCCAATAATACCACTCATGAGTTCCTGCACTATGGCTATAGGTCACATCGAAACCAAGTTTCTTAAGATTTTTAACTGCTAGATTATTGGCAGAATAGAGATAATCTTGTTCGCCACACCAAACCCAGAGTTTGGTCTCCTTGTCTGACTTTTTGGCAAGGGTCTCAAGCGAGTAAGGGCTATTCACCCAATCATTAACTTTGCCAAAAACACCTCGCCAGTAGGCACGCGTTCCTAAATCTTGACTCTCAGGAGAAAACTCCTCGAAGCTAAGCGCCCCAGAAAAGCTAGCGGCATGGGAGAAACGGTCAGTTGACAGTGCTAACTTAAAGGAACCGTAGCCACCCATTGATAAACCAGCAATGAAGGTTTTATCTCGCTCGTTGGTCATATTGGGGAAGAAGCGTTTGAGCACCTTAGGCAATTCTTCTGCTAGAGCTGTGTAATAGTTATAGCCATATTGAGTATCTGTATACCAGCCATTGTTTGTATTTGGCATGACAACAATCAGATTAGTCCCTCGCAACAAGCGCTCTACATTGGTCCGCTTGAGCCAACTGTTGTGGTTCCCTGACATTCCATGAAGGAGATAGAGAACTGGAATATCTTTACTGTTTGGATCTGTCACCCGAGATGCATCAGGATAGAGAACATTTACTCCCCACTCCATATCTAAAACTTCTGAGTAATACTCAATCTTCATTACTGCCATAACTTGCTCCTTATTCGTTTGAGATAAGAAAAAGCCGAAACTCGACTTTCTCTCTTGCTATTTAATCCTTATTTTGCTTCCATGACTACTGGTAAAATGGCTGGACGACGTTTCGTTTGTTCAAAAAGGAATTTAGCCAAATTGTCACGAACCTTACCTTTAAGATCAGCCCAGTCAAAGTCCTCCCCTTGGAGATAGTCTTCGACTGTTTGGTTCACCAACTCTGTACTTTCGCGCAGAATATCTCGACTCTTCTTGAGATAGACAAAGCCACGTGTATGCACTCGTGCTTTGGCAATGATTTTCTTCTCACGACGGTTAACAGTGATAGCCACGATGAAAATACCATCTTCTGACAAGACCTTACGGTCACGAAGAACAACATTACCAACATCCCCAATGGCATTTCCGTCAATCAAGACATCACCTGCAGCAACTGCACCAGACGGGACAAAGTCCCCATGTTCATAAGACATGGTTGTGCCTTTTTTCGGGATAAAAATGCGTTCTGGCAACAACCCAACAGCCATAGCAGCCTTGGCATGAGCGTCCAACTCACGGTATTCACCCTGGATTGGGAAGAGATACTGAGGTTGCAAGAGATTGATCATCAATTGAAGATCACGCGCATTCCCATGTCCTGATACACGCAAGCTTTGAGTGATCGGTTTAACGACACCACCTGCTTGGTAGACCATATTTTCTACACGTGCCATAACAGCTTCTTTAGCGATTGATGGCGTTGTAACGATATAAACCAAGTCTCCATCCTTGATTTCAACATAGCGGTGACGACCGATTGACATTTTACGGAGTCCATTAATTGGTTCACCCATACGACCGGTTTCTAGGATAATTAACTCGTGGTCTTCAAAACGAGACATATCTTTAGGTTTAATCAAGAGACTTTCGTTAGCCAATGACAATTTTTTCAAGCGAATAGCTGTACGAACGATATTTTCAATATCAAATCCTGTCAAAACAACGCGACGTCCTGTCTCTGCAGCGGCATCAAAGACTTGCTGAATACGAGAAAGGTTACTTGCAACAGCGGCTACAATGATACGTCCATCCCAGTCAGAAATGGTTTGCGTAATTTCATCACCAACTTCACTTTCGCTGGCTACTTGAATATTACTGTCTGCGTTTGCTGAGTCGCTTAGAAGAGCTAAAACTCCTTCGCGACCAATTTCTGCTAAACGACCAAAGTCAGTTGCATATGATTCGCTAGCCGTTTGGTCAAATTTGAAGTCCCCTGTATAAACGATACTTCCTTCAGATGTTTTCAAAACGACACCCAGACTCTCTGGGATAGAGTGAGTTGTACGGAAGAAGGAAACCTCAGTACCGCCAAAGTCGATTTCTGTATTTTCATCAATAACATGGAAGTCATCGAATTTTTTAGCACTATCATTTCCTTTAACAAAAAGCTTAGCAAGCTCAATTGTCAACTCTGAACCAAAAACAGGAACTTTCACTTCTGACAAAAGATAAGGAAGAGCTCCAATCGCATCCGCATGTCCGTGCGTTAAAAAGACACCTGCAATACGGTCGCTATTTTCAAACAGATATTCCATATTTGGAATAACGACATCGACACCCAACTGCTCATTTTCAGGATATTTTAAACCTGCATCTAAAACAAAGATTGAATCGTTAATTTCTGCGATGTACATGTTTTTCCCGTTTTCACGAACACCGCCTAAAGTTGTTAATTTAATATTGGTCATTTTCCCTCCGAAGTATTACTATAACGTGTTTGTAGAGCCTTCACAACTCTCTTTTTGTAAAAGTCCAATTTACTTTTATCCGAATCTTTTCCTCTCATTATACCATTTTTTTACTAATTTTCAAAATGAAGATAGGATTTTAACTAGAGAACATTCACCACTGATAACCGAATCGCTTTGCTTTGTTTTCTCTTTGCGAAATCGCTGTCCGCCAAGGGACCTAGGGACTTACTTCACAAGCAGCTACTCGGCAAAAAATCGTAATAAGGAGCTTACTCACAAATAAAAAAAAAAGATTTAGAAGCTCTAAATCTTTTTAATCATCTTTAGTTTGGATAAATGTAAGTAACTTTACCTAAAAATTCATGTGGATTAAAGAAACCACGATAGTTAGCAATTTGTTTTTGACGTCTGTAGTTTGCTTCCAATACCTGAATAGAATTTTCACTTTGTACATCTGTCACATAAGCAACGTGTCCATATTCACCACCGTCCCAAACGGCGATTGCACCTACTACTGGAACATCTCCTACACGATAACCTTGAGCACTAGCATAAATCGCCCAAGTATTAGCATTTCCCCACCAGTTGCTAGCCCAAGGAGCCAATTCTTTTACGCCCCATGTACACTGACCAACAGGATATGAGTTCCCATAGTCTGTCGGAGTATTCACGACAACATCATCATCTGAAGCAGGATTCAAAGTACTAGTCGCCTCAGAAGCCGGAGCACCGTATGAATAAGTAGCCTGAGCTGGACCGCTTACTTCTAACACATCCCCTGGGTGGATCATATCAAAAATGCTTTTCCCGTTATTTGCTGCCAACTCATAAGGATCCATGCCATTTGCAGTAGCAATACCAAAAAATGAATCTCCGTCTTGGACAACGTAAGAAGATGCACTAACAGTTTGAGCTCCAACTGTCGCCAAAATAGCTGTAGATGTTAAACCAAGAGTCAGTTTAGCAACTGTTTTTTTCATAATAATTTTCTCCTAAAATTTTATTGATTATTTTTAATTTTTTTGTTGACAAGAGAATCATACCTGATTTACATGTCAGTTGTTTTAGAATTATGTTGTAGTCATGTTACAAATATGTATACTTTTACTACATAACATTCTAAAGAACAAATAATTTAAAAATTATAAGAGACAACAAAAAACTGAGATAGATTATCTCAGCTTCTTTTCTTCTATTTTTCCATTAAAAAGTCATAGATTTCCTGCACCGTACCTAGTGCCATCATTTCTTGATTTTTAACAGTTTGTTTGAGATTTTGATAAATCTGACTTTCAGCGATGTCCCGTTTATCAGCATCTTTATTTACTTTCATTACACCATTCTCAATTGTGACAAAACCAAGTTCTTCAAAAATCTGAATCATTTTGACTAGCAAAATCTGTTCTATCTTCAAATAAGCTGATAAGTCCTTGAGCTTATAACGAATATCAAATTCTGGGAACTGGTAGATTGTCTTATAAAGCTTAGCGAATTGCTCTCTTGTACCATAACCTGTCAAGTAGTATGCTTTAGCGATATCATTTTTAAAGTAAATAGCAGAGAATTCCTGTTCTTGCAACACTTGTTTGAGAAGACTGAGATCCTCGGGAATATTTTTTACAACGATTGCTGGGCTAGAAAGCATTTCTGGTAAATCACTGGTGAAATCTAGGATAGGCACTCCCGCTGGTAGCTCTACACTCTTACTACGGATGTTAAAAAGTTGAACACCGTCCACACGGGCATCTACCATCATCAACTGGAGGGTTGTTTGCCCATTCCATTGGTTAACAGAAAGGGTAACTGCCAATTCCAGTTGTTTTACCTGAGAAAACTCTGTAGCCTTTGATCCTTGGCCAAAAGCTACTACCTCAAAGCTCGCGGTCCCTTTGGAAATCTTCAATTTTAGATGACTATCTCCCGCTCCCATAGAACGAGCATTTTCAACTTGAAAATCTCGAATATAAAAAACAGGTTTTTGGTTATCCATTCCAAAAGGAGCTAATCGTTCAAAGCTTTTAACCGTCTCTAAACTTAGGCTTTCCAAATCTAATTCTTCATCTAGATATAATGTATTCTTGCCCTTGGCATCTATCCCTTTGTCTTTTACATAGGTTTCTAAAATTTCCGACAAGGTGTCTAGCTGTTCCGCTTCAAGTGTCATACCTGCAGCGCCTGCATGCCCACCAAAGGCGATAAAAAGTTCCCGATGCGGATTCAAGGCTTCAAAGATATCGACTGCTTCAATACTTCGAGCACTCCCCTTGGCACGGCCATCTTCAATATTCAGAACAATAACTGTCTGCCCTAATTCTTCCAACAAGCGACCAGCTACAATCCCAAGCACTCCTGGGTTCCAACCTTCTTTGGCTAAAACTTGAACACTTTTGTTAGGGTCTACCAAGCTTTTAGCTTCTTCATAAATAGCCTGAACAATTTCCTTACGTTCTTCATTTTTATCTTGAATCATGAGGGCAATCTCACGCACCTCTTCATCATCAAAGCCAGTTAGTAACTCAATAGCAGGATTAGGATCATCCAAGCGCCCTAGGGCATTCAAGCGAGGTGCCAACTGAAAACCAACCGTCTCTTCTGTAAGGTCACTACTAGAAATCCCTGCTATTTCAAATAGTTCTTGGAGGCCTAGTCTTTGGGTATTGCGCAAAACTTCTAAACCGTACTGAACCATGATTCGATTTTCATCTGTCAAGCTGACCATGTCTGCAATCGTCCCAATAGCAACCAAATCAAGCAACTCAACCTGCACCTCTTCCAAGAGGGCGCAAGCTAGTTTAAAAGCCACTCCACAACCCGCTAAATGTTTAAAAGGATAGTCTGATTCAGGATGCTCCGGATGAACGATTGCATGAGCATCTGGTAAGACCTCTGGTAGAGAATGGTGATCCGTTACAATAACATCTACTCCCATAGATTGAGCCAAGTCAATAGCCTCATGGCCTGCAACTCCATTATCTACGGTTACAATCAAGGATATCCCTTGTTGCTCAATGAAGTACTTGTAAACACTGGCATTAGGACCATAACCATCTGTAAAACGATTAGGAAGATAGACCAAGCACTCGGCTCCTAATTGTTCTAATGTTTCTTTAAGGATAGAAGCTGATGTCATCCCATCTGCATCGTAGTCTCCATAAACGAGAATAAATTCACCTTGCTCTATAGCACGACGAATGCGATTCACTGCCTTGTCCATATCGTGGAGAAGATAGGGATCGTGTAAATCATCTAGACTTGGTGCCAAAAAACGAGACAAACTATCTTCATCCTTAATACCACGGCTAAATAATAGACGAGCAGCTTCAGGCCCTAGCCCAGCTTTCTTGGCGATTTTTGTAAAATCCGCATCCTCAACTTGAGGTGCAAATTGCCAATTATAAGTCGGAATAATCAAAATTCATCCACTCTTTCTAACGATTCTATCGTTTTATTATAACATGATTTCAAGTTTTTCTCCTCTTTATTTTCTTAACTCTTTCAATCAAAATCCCCAAAAACTCCTGTTCTCATCAAAGTTTAAAAGCTATACACCAGTCGATAACTCTATCCCTTTCCAACAAGACATAGCCAACATTTTAAAACATCTTCTCTTTATGCTACACTATTGACATGGAACATCATTTTAATCATCGAGCAGAATTTTTCGATTCTCCCAAAAATCAATTTCTAGCAGACCTTGTAAATGCAGAGATCAAGCAACAAGTCTCTGGACTATCTACCAAATCAATCCTAGATTTTGGAGGAGGAACTGGACTTATCGCTCTTCCTCTAGCCAAACAAGCCAAGTCAGTGACCTTGGTTGACATCGCAGAAAGAATGCTGGAACAAGCTCGTATCAAGGTTGAAAACCAAAAACTTAAAAATCTACACTTGATTCAACAAGACTTAGTGCTTAAGCCATTAGAGCAAACATTCGATCTCATTATCGTTAGTCGTGTTCTTCATCACATGCCTAATCTTGATTCTAGTCTAGCTATGTTTAAGGAACATTTGACTCTCGGAGGACAACTATTTATCGCTGATTATACCGTACCAGATGGAGAAAACCATGGTTTTATTATTTCGAAACTTGAGGAGACTCTTAAAAATCATGGCTTCTCAGACATTCAGACCCAAATACTTTATAGTTCCGACCATCTTTTCCTTGATAAACCTTCCCAACTATTTCTCACATCGGCGATAAGATAATCACTTCTTAGAACAAGCGCTGAAATAATTCTACTTCATTTTTTCTTCAGTCATCAAGCTTTTCTGTCTACTTTTTCCAACAATCTCTATCATAAAAACTCTCCTTAAAAAATAAGGAGAGTTTCTTGTTGCCATAAAACAAACATCTAAGAAAACGCTTGCATAATTTTTTACCCCGTGTTATACTAATTTTAAAATAAATTTATAGGAGACTATTGATGAAGAACATATTCCCTCAACGCGAGAAAAAAATGGTTTATAGTATCCGTTCTTTGAAAAACGGAACAGGATCAGTCCTTATCGGAGCGAGCTTTATCCTACTAGCTCTTGCAACTCCTCATGTTGCTGCAGATGAGAATTTATCAAGCACTAGAGAAAATGTAAGCGCTGTTACCGTTAACCCTGTAGATACAGATTCTATGCCAACTCCAAGTCCTGTTTCTGGCCAAAACAATGAAAACGATTCCCTTAAAACTGAAGAAAAGGCTAAAGAATCTGAAGTAGCTTTAACTACTGAAAGTGCTAAAGCTGAGGGTGCTACAACCAATCCTTCTAGTGATCAAGTAGAAAAGAAAGAAGATCCAGCCACAACTTCAGAGGATAAAAAAACTGAAGTAGCTGCAAGTCCAGTTTCAGATGAAAAAACAAAAGTAGAAACTAATTCTGAAACTCCAATCGCAGACAACTACTTCCGTATCCATGTAAAAAAACTCCCAGAAGAAACTAAGGATTCTCAAGGTCTTTGGACCTGGGACGATGTCGAAAAACCATCTGAAAATTGGCCAAATGGAGCCCAGTCCTTCAAAGATGCCAAGAAAGACGACTACGGCTATTACCTGGATGTCAAACTCAAAAACGAACAAGCCAAGAAAGTCAGCTTCCTCATCAATAATAGCAAAGGTGATAACCTTACTGGAGACCGTTCGGTAGAGCTTCTTTCTCCAAAGATGAATGAAGCCTGGCTAGATGAAAGCTACAAAGTATACAACTATCAACCTCAACCAGCTGGAACTGTTCGCGTCAACTATTTCCGCACCGATGGAAATTACGATAAAAAATCACTCTGGTATTGGGGAGATGTCAAAAAGCCAAGCAGTGGAGAATGGCCTGACGGTACTGACTTTACCGCAACTGGAAAATATGGCCGTTACATTGATATCCCACTCAATGAAGCTGCTAGAGAATTTGGATTTTTATTACTGGACGAAAGCAAGAAAGGCGATGATGTGAAAATCAGAAAAGAAGATTATAAATTCACTGATCTAAAAAATCACAGTCAGATTTTCCTCAAAGATGATGACGAAACCATCTACACCAACCCCTACTATGTGCACGATATCCGCATGACTGGTGCCCAACACGTGGCAAAATCTCGTATCGAAAGCAGCTTTTCTACCCTAGTTGGAGCCAAGAAAGACGATATCCTCAAACACTCCGGCATCACTGATTATCAAGGAAATAAAGTAACTATCACAGACGTGGAAGTGGATGAAGCTGGAAAGAAAGTAACCTACATCGGTGACTTCTCTGACACTCAAAACCCTTACACTGTCAGCTACAATTCAGACCGATTTACCACACGTTCTAGCTGGCGTCTCAAAGACGAGACTTATAGTTACGATGGCCCACTCGGTGCAACTCTTAAAGAAGATGGCAAACGTGTTGATTTGACTCTCTGGTCTCCAAGTGCTGATAAGGTTTCCGTTGTCGTCTATGACAAGAAGGACCCTGAAAAAGTTGTTGGAACCGTCGATCTTAAAAAGGGAGAAAAAGGAACTTGGAACCAAACCTTGGATGAGAATTCAGGACTTGGCATCAGCAACTACACTGGCTACTACTACCACTACCAAATCGAACGCCAAGGTAAAACTGTCCTCGTTCTTGACCCTTATGCCAAATCATTAGCGGCTTGGAATAGTGATCTAGCAAAAACAGACCCTGCCCATAAAGTAGCTAAAGCTGCCTTTGTGGACCCATCAAAACTAGGTCCGCAAAACTTGACTTATGGTAAGATTCGCAACTTCAAATCGCGTGAAGATGCCGTCATCTATGAAGCTCATGTTCGCGACTTCACTTCAGATCCTGCCATCGCAAAAGATTTGACTAAACCATTTGGTACCTTTGAAGCCTTTATCGAGAAGCTCGATTATCTCAAAGATCTAGGGGTTACTCATATCCAACTCCTCCCAGTCTTGTCTTACTATTATGTTAATGAATTGAAAAACCAAGAACGTTTGTCTGCCTATGCTTCAAGCAACAGTAACTACAACTGGGGTTATGATCCTCAAAACTACTTCTCTTTGACTGGTATGTACTCAAGTAATCCTAAGGACCCAGAAAAACGTATCGCAGAATTTAAAAACCTCGTCAACGAGATTCATAAACGTGGCATGGGTGCTATCTTAGACGTAGTTTACAACCATACTGCCAATGTTGACATTTTTGAGGATATTGAGCCAAACTACTATCACTTCATGGATTCTGATGGTTCGCCACGTACTAGCTTTGGTGGTGGTCGTTTAGGGACAACCCACTACATGTCTAAACGTGTCTTGGTAGACTCTATCAAGTATCTGGTTGACACCTACAAAGTGGATGGTTTCCGTTTCGATATGATGGGAGATCATGATGCGGCTTCAATCGAAGAAGCTTACAAGGCTGCACGCGCCCTCAATCCAAACCTTATCATGTTAGGTGAAGGCTGGAGAACCTACACTGGTGACGAGAACATGCCTACCAAACCTGCTGATCAGGATTGGATGAAACACACAGATACTGTTGCTGTATTTTCAGATGATATCCGCAACAACCTCAAGTCTGGCTATCCAAACGAAGGGCAGCCTGCCTTTATCACAGGTGGAAAACGTGATGTCAATACCATTTTTAAAAATCTCATTGCTCAACCAACCAACTTTGAAGCGGACAACCCAGGAGATGTTATTCAGTATATCGCAGCCCACGATAACTTGACCCTCTTTGACATCATTGCCCAATCTATCAAAAAAGACCCAAGTAAGGCCGAAAACTATGCGGAAATCCATCGTCGTTTGCGACTTGGAAACCTCATGGTCTTAACAGCACAAGGAACACCATTTATCCACTCTGGTCAGGAATACGGACGTACCAAACAATTCTTGGACCCAGCCTACAAAACTCCTGTTTCAGAGGATAAGGTTCCAAACAAGTCCCACTTGTTGCGTGATAAAGACGGCAATCCATTTGTCTATCCATACTTCATCCATGACTCTTATGACTCTAGCGATGCTGTCAACAAGTTTGACTGGACTAAGGCAACAGATAAAAAAGCATATCCTGAAAATGTCAAGAGTCGTGACTACATGAAAGGTTTGATTGCCCTTCGTCAATCTACAGATGCCTTCCGACTCAAGAGTCTACAAGATATCAAGGAGCGTGTCCGCCTCATTACTGTCCCAGGACAAAATGGTGTTGAAAAAGAAGACGTGGTCATCGGCTACCAAATTACTGCTCCAAATGGAGATATCTACGCTGTCTTTGTCAATGCAGACGATAAAGAACGTGAATTCACTCTAGGAAGAGACTTTGCCCACTTGAGAAAGGCCGAAGTCTTGGCTGATGAAAACCAAGCAGGACCAGTAGGAATTGCCAACCCGCAAGGTCTCGAATGGACTGAAAAAGGCTTGCAATTGAACGCTCTCACTGCTGTCGTTCTCCGCTTGTCTCAAGGTGGTGCCATTGTCGCTCCAGCTGTTGAAGAAAAGCCAGAATTTGATCTTTCTAGCTTGAAAGTAGAACAAAATCAGGCCCAAAACCTAGCTGTAAATCCTGAAACTCAAGAAACTGTTGTAGAGGCTCTTTCTCAAAAAGTCCTTCCAAACACAGGAACTGAAAACAAATCACCTCTTGCTCTTGCTGGATTCAGCATTCTGTCCCTTCTTGGACTTGGAAGCTTCCTAAAGAAAAAAGAGGAAAAATAGGGCTATAGACTTCAATAAAACAGCACGTCACAAATAATTAATAAAAAAGCAAGAATTAAAAATTCTTGCTTTTTTACATGAGCGAGTTAAAATAGAGACTTTTATGACCAAAGTATTCCCTTATAGGATAAAAGAAGAGCTAGGAATAATAATCCGTAGAAGAACATACAAAGCCACTTCAATTTCACGCATAGAGCTACAAATTCACGGATAAAGGCTGATACAATCCCTATAACAAGATACATCTTCTTCTCCTTTATCTAATTACATTTCATCATAATTAGCAAAAATAAAAAGAGGAACTAAATTCCTCTTAACTTTAAATCCTTGCTTCTGCATCTGCCACCACTTGAGCAAGACTGGTTTGGCTTAATTCTTCTTCCATGGCTTCTTGAATTTTATCTAACTTTTCATCTAAAACCCCATGGATGTTAGCTCCTACTGGACAGTCAGGATTAGGATTATCATGGAAACTAAAGAGTTGTCCAGTCTTTCCAAGGCATTCCACCGCTTGATAAATATCTAAAAGACTAATATCCTCAAGATTTTTGATAATCTCTGCCCCTCCGGTTCCACGCGCGACGGAAATCAATTCTGCTTTTTTCAGTTGGGACAAAGTTTTTCGGATAATAACAGGATTGACTCCAACACTACTAGCTAGAAAATCACTAGTCACCTTGCTTTCCTTCCCTTTTAGGGCAATGATTACCAACATATGTGTCGCAATGGTAAATCGGCTTGAAATTTGCATGCAGTCCTCCTTTATTATCAACCAAGCTCATTCTTCTCTTATATTTATTATATCTCCTAGAGTTGTAATGTCAAGAGTTACGACTAAGCCAGTCGTCCAATTCAACATCATGTCCTTGACTCTGAGCGATTTCGTGCAACAAGTCCTGATTATGGGTATGGTGAATTCCATTGACTAAGCTTTCATAGTACACCTCATAGTAGGGCAATTTCAAATCTCTAGCCAATTGTAATTCTGACTCAACATCATAATTAACACGACGAAAATCTATATCCTTCAAGCCTTTGTCATCAAAATCCAAAATCATATATTGCGCCCGCAAATCCTCACGTAGACTTGCTGATAAAAAGAAGGGTTGCCCAATTGAGCCTGGATTTAAAATGAGTTGTCCCTGACTCCCATAGCGAAGAAATTGCTGGTGAATATGCCCATAAATCGCAATATCACAGTCAGGATTGGTTACCAAACGGTCAAAATCCTCCTGCTTGCCAAGATGGATCAGTTCTCTTCCCCAATTTTTATCCGGCAAATGATGACTTATCCCTACCTTCAGATTTCCAAACTGGCGGTGTGTGTGCATAGGAAATGCCTGTAGAGCTTCAATCTCATCTAGACTAATTTCTTCCATAATATACTGACATTGGCGCAAGAGATAGCGATGGCTAGGTCTACTTGTATCTAATTTTCGATGAGCAGCTCGCCATAAACTCTCTTCCCAATTTCCCAGAACTCGAATCGTAATCGGCAAGTTCTCTAATCGTTGAAGAATATTTTTTCGTCCTGTCCCAGGCATGAGAATATCTCCCAAAAGCCAATATTCCTCAGCGCCTGCCTTCTCTGCATCTGCTAAAACAGCTTCCAGTGCTCTTGTATTTCCATGGATATCTGAAAGTACCGCAATTTTTGTCATATGATCCCCTCTTGCCTTCTATCCTTTAATTATAACACTCTCAAAACCAAAGTCAAAAGCATCTTGTTTGCTATCATTTTTTACTTTACTTTTTTAGTGAAAAGGATTACAATGAAGGTGATAAGAAATGAGGAGGTTTTTGCTATGACACAACGTTACGAAAACATCATGGTAGCAGTCGACGGTTCTAAAGAAGCTGATTTGGCTTTTATCAAAGGAGTTCAGTCAGCATTACGTAACCAGGCTAAATTAACCATTGCGCATGTAATCGATACTCGTGCTCTTCAAAGCATTTCAACATTCGATGCAGAAGTTTACGAAGAGTTACAAGTCGAGGCACAAGAGTTGATGGCAGAATATGAAAAGCGTGCAAGAGACGCTGGTCTTAAAGATATTCAAGTTGTCATCGAAATGGGAAATCCTAAAACTCTTTTGGCTAAAACAATCCCTGACCAAGAACACGTTGATTTGATTTTGGTTGGAGCAACAGGGCTTAACGCCTTCGAACGTTTACTTGTCGGATCTTCATCTGAGTATATCCTTCGCCATACAAGCGTTGACCTTCTCGTCGTCCGAGACAAGGATAAAACTTTATAATTAGACTAAAAAAAGGAGCCAATGCGCTCCTTTTTATTGTTTATTTTTTCTTTCTTTATGACGTTCATAAGCTCTAATCTGACGCTCAAGTTCCTTCTTGATAGCTGGTTCTGGAGCATACTTCTCCTCCCAGCCTTCTGGCTTAAGTATCTTGTGAGTAACAGGATCAAACTGTGCCTTGCCATCTGGGAATATTTTACCCATGTTTGCCTGATGGACAATCTCGAATATCCGCTCTGGGTCCACTCCCATCAGTACAAAACTACCATATGTAAAATAGAGGGTGTCAATCAAGGCATCGACTTGTCCAACCAAAGTACTTTCAGCCGGTATTTTTTGAGAAACTTTATCTGCTGATACATCAAGCGCCTGGTGCAAATCTTGTACAGCTTGTTGAAATTCCTCTTCAGAATTGCTTGCAGCACGGACAAATTCAACTAACTCTTCAATCTTAAAGCCGGCGCGATAAGTTGCCCCTTGCAAATCCCAAGCTATTGGTTCTTCTTGAGTTCGCTCGTCCATCATATGATGGAAGGTTTTAACCTTGTTAAAATGATAGTCACGACTGACAAAGACTTTTTCAGAAGACAAAACTCCAAAATATTCCAAAGCCTTGTGAATCCCATCGTTTTGGTTGCTGGCAGTAATATGCTTGGCAACTTCTTTTACGCTGCTACTACCATTTCCCATGGCAACAGACATCCCAACACCAGCCAACATTTCCAAGTCATTATCCGAGTCTCCAAAAGCCATGACTTGGTTGAGATCAAAACCATACTCTTTCCCGACACGACGGATACCCTCTAACTTAGAATTTCCTTGATTGATAATATCGGCCGCGAATGGATTACTTCTGGTAAATTTCAAATGATTTAATACTTCAGCAGCATGGTTTGTCTCCTCAGGCGTCATCAACATAAGCACCTGATAGATCGGCTGATTAATTAAGTCCAACAAATCATCTTCCTTCTGAGGAAGGGCCTTACTGACCATACGATTAAAGGAATGACTAACAGTACGAGTCAAAAATTTAGGTACAAATCGACTAACTAGCTGTGAAAGAGGGCTGAGTCCAAAGGACATAATCCGAGAACCGACAACGTCTTGTCTCGTTCCCATGGCAATCTCTTTTCGATTTTTCTTAGCATAAGAGATGATTTGTCTGAGGCTTCTCTTATCAATAGGGCTAGCAAAAAGAACACGATCTTTGTTAAAGATATATTGGCCATTGTAGGTCACTGCAAAATCCAGATCCAAATCATCCATCAAATCCTTAACAAAAAAAGGTCCTCGCCCTGTTGCCACCCCAACAAGCACCCCTTGTTCTTTCACAATCTTGATAGCTTCCTTAGTGGACTTCAAAACACTCTTACTGTCATTTACAAGCGTTCCATCAATATCAAAAAACACAGCTTTGACTTCCATTCTATCTCATTCCTTTCTTTTATGATACAATGATTATACCACATTTCAGAAAAAGTGAGTGAATCATGACTAAGAAAATCCTTGTTTTACATACTGGTGGCACTATCTCCATGCAGGCAGATGAATCTGGAGCTGTAAGGACTAGTGCTGATAACCCTATGAATCATATCTCTAATCCTCTCGAAGGTATCGAAGTCCATTCCTTGGATTTTTTAAATTTGCCTAGTCCACACATCAAGCCTAAGCATATGTTAGCCCTCTACCATAAAATTAAACAAGAGGCATCGTCCTATGATGGTGTTGTCATTACACATGGGACAGATACACTAGAAGAAACGGCTTATTTCCTCGACACCATGGAGGTACCTCATATGCCTATCGTCCTGACAGGTGCCATGAGATCTTCCAATGAACTGGGAAGTGATGGTGTCTACAACTATCTTAGCGCCTTACGTGTGGCCAGTGATGACAAGGCTGCAGATAAGGGTGTGTTGGTCGTTATGAACGATGAAATTCACGCCGCCAAATATGTCACAAAAACGCATACTACTAACGTTAGTACCTTTCAAACACCAACTCATGGACCACTCGGGCTCATTATGAAGCAGGAAATTCTCTACTTCAAAACGGCAGAACCTCGTGTTCGTTTTGACCTTGAGAGCATTCAAGGGTTGGTCCCTATTATCCCTGTTTATGCGGGCATGACCGATGAACTTCTCGATTTACTTCCTGTTGACCAACTAGATGGATTAATTATTCAGGCTTTTGGCGCTGGAAATGTACCAAAGGAAACAGCTGAAAAATTAAAGTCTCTCAGTCAAGCAGGACTTCCTATTGCACTAGTCTCACGTTGTTTCAATGGGATTGCAGAACCTGTTTACGCCTACGAAGGCGGTGGTGTTTGTCTTCAGAATGATGGTGTATATTTTGTTAAAGAACTAAACGCTCAAAAAGCACGACTGAAGCTTCTTATCGCAATCAATGCTGGACTTAAGGGCGAACAACTCCAAACATATATGGAAGGATAATAAAAAACCAGGAAATCAGCTAGATTCCTGGTTTTTCATTACTTTTTGCGAGTTGATTTGCGTTCTGTCAAACCGTGAGGGAGAAGGACTTCACGTTCCTCCAATTCTTCCTTATGCATAATTTTAGTCAACATACGCATACTAATCGCACCTAAATCATACAGGGGTTGTGCGATAGTTGTAAGGCTTGGTCGAGTAAAGCGTGCGATTTGAGAATCATCACTCGTAATGATTTCAAAGTCTTCTGGGACTGAAACTCCATGATCAGCCAAGCCGTTCAAGAGACCAGCTGCCAATTCATCACCAGTCACAATCGCTGCAGTTGCTTTTGAAGAAACTAAGCGCTCTGCCAAAGCATAACCATCATCATAGCGATATTTAGATTCAAATACAAGTCCTTCACTATAGTTGACTCCTGCGGCTTTCAAAGCTTCTTTGTAGCCAACCAAGCGAATTTTACCGTTAATATCATCTACCAACGGGCCACTCACAAAGGCAATTTTTTTGTTACGCTTCAACAAATGGCGAACAGCATCCGCAGTAGCATTCTTATAATCAATATTAACACTTGGAAGCTGGTGTTCTACATCCACTGTTCCTGCAAGAACTACAGGGGTACGTGAACGTGAAAACTCTGAGCGAATTTTCTCTGTCAAGTGATAGCCCATAAAGATAATACCATCAACTTGTTTTGAAAAGAGTGTATTCACTACTGCCACTTCTTTTTCATCATCCTCATCACTATTCGCAAGGACGATGTTATACTTGTACATCTCTGCAATATCATCAATCCCTTTTGCTAGCGCAGCAAAATACGTGTTAGTGATATCTGGGATGACAACCCCAACAGTTGTTGTTCGTTTGCTTGCCAAGCCACGAGCTACTGCATTTGGACGATAGTCTAGGCGATCAATCACCTCTAGAACTTTCTTACGAGTGTTTTCTTTGACATTCTTGTTACCATTGACTACACGACTGACAGTTGCCATTGAAACTCCTGCTTCTCGGGCAACGTCATAAATTGTTACTGTATCATCTGTGTTCATACCGTTTCCTTTCTAATGTTGAAAATTTTGTTTTCATGTTTACACCACTACTAGTTTACCACTAATTGTAAGCATTTTCAAGGGATATATAAACTTTCTTTGAAAAAAATGTATCAAAAATCATATTTTCTGAAATCAGTTTACTTTTCTTGATTTTTAGGCCAGTTTGCAGTATGATAATAAAAAATTAAGTAGGAGGCATGGATGGCTTTTACGGATTCTCATAGACGTTGTGCCAGCTTTGGTGTGGTAACCAATCTCCCAGACGATGTGATTGACTCAATCTGGTACATTATTGATCATTTTTTAAAGCATGTTTTTGAATTAGAAGATGAGTTGGAATTTCAGCTCTTAAACAGTAACGGTTCCATCACCTTCCGTTTTTCAAGTGAGCATCTACCTACTACGATTGACTTCGATTTCAATCATCCCTTTGACCCATTGTACCCACCGAAAGTACTTGTTATGGATATGGACGGTAAGGAAACCATCCTCCTACCTGAAGAAAATGACCTATTTTAAAAACTCTAGCCTTCTGACTAGAGTTTTCTTTTTTTAATAAATAGAACGACTGACCACGATACCACTCGGTTTTTTAAATTCTAAATCAAGATAGTCCTGATAAGTCCCGGGGACGATAAAACCTTGGGGACTCAGGATATCAGTTCCAGCCTCTCCAACAATAGAGTCGGCCAATAGAACACAGTTGGTACTGAGAACAAAGTAGGTTTTAAATTTAGATGATGTGAACTTATAGAGTGTCGCATCAGCCTCGTATTTCAGCTGATAAGAGTAGGTATGTTTGACCTCTCCTTCCCTTCTTTTCAGCAGTTGTGAACTTGGCTCCCAAGGTATCAAGAGGCTTTCTATCTCTCTCAATCGTTCTTCGATGGCTTTTTTCTGTTGTTCAGAAAGGCTTAAACCATAGGCGAATAGGGTTTTCTGGCTTTCTCTCTTACAAAGTTCAATATATTTTTCACGATTGGCCTTAAATAAAACCCCGTCGCCAATTGTACCAAACAAGCGCTCTGAATGTGGGTCATAAGAGCCGTAGGAAATAACCTGACCTTGATAGCAGATATCTACATGACCCATGGCCAAGAAGAAAGATGATTCTGATGTATGGATGAAAATTTCTAAATCAGCTGATTTTTCATTTTTTCTTTCCGAATGCACTTCATTTTCTTCTACCTGATGACTAGATAACCTTTCATTCCATCGTCGTAAGGTGCTGATGGGAATCAAAGCCGTCACGAATATAGGCAGGGTCATTCTCATTCTACGCTTGAGCTTAGGATTGCTTCTCCCTTTTTCAAAAAAGAAACCATCTCTGAGACTACTTGCCCCTAACATAATCAAGTAAAAACCAAGTAAGAGTAATTCAAAATTTGTCGCATCATGAAAAGGGGAAATACTATAGAGACCAAATCCCATCATCCATAAAGCATCAAATAAGTAATTAATCCTTGGATGAATATGATTTTTCCGGTATAGCAACCAGGTAATCAGACTGATTAGACCTGTAAAAAGCTGATAACTTCCAATGATAATAACCAAGAGATAGAGAGCGATGCCCTGCAAGATGACTGAATCAAATAGGATGACTGCAAGAAAGAGCTTGGCTAGAGTTACAAATATATTTTCTCTACGGGACTTTTCTTGAAACCATCGCGTCAATAGTTGCCAAACTGCCGACAAGAAAAAGTAGGCCATCATGAGTTGGTAACCCAGTATCGGAACTACCTGCCCAAAACAAACTAAGAGAAGGCCTAAGACAATAGCTACAAGACCTTCCCCTATACTTTTCCATTTACTATAAGTTTCAGAAACCTTGGCCATTTTCTTTCTCCAATTGAAGATATAAGTGACGAATCGGTTGTCCTAGGACTGGATGGATGAAATGAGGTGCAATTTCCTGCAGCGACTCTAAGACAAAGAGTCGCTCAGCAAGATAAGGATGCGGCAAGATGAGGTCATCTGTATAAATAACTTGATCCTCTACAAAGAGCAAGTCCAAGTCAATTAAACGAGGTCCCCAATGCACTTCTCTAACCCGACCCATCTCTGATTCAATGCTTAACAAGGTATCTAACAATATTGGAGCCGGCAGCCAAGTTTCGACTTCAACCACCTGATTAGCAAAACTTTCTTGTTCTACACCACCCCAAGGCTCAGTTGTAATCACACTAGATTCTTTGAGAATACGAATCCCTCGAGTACGCATCTTGTCAAGAGCTAGTTCGAGATTAGCCGTCTTATCCCCCATATTGCTACCTAGAGCAATAAAGGCTCTTTGTTTGCGGCGATGGATGGTTACTGAACAGGTGTCTAGTGGTAGATGAATAGGCGCCCATGGTTTTTTGAGTTCCAGTTTAATTTCTTGAACTATTGGATAGGTTTCAAAAGTGCGCTCTACTAGTTTGTAGGCAACTGTTTCAATCAAGTCTTCAGTGGTTTCCTGAAACCAAGTCGTCCATTGCTGACAGAGCTCGCCATAATGGACAGAAGCTTCTAAATCTAGGTCCGTAGCAGCCTTGGTCATATCATAGGATAAGCTTGCATCAATGATAAATTTTTGACCCAGTTCCTTCTCACTCGGGAAAAGACCATGATAGGCAAAAATTTCCAAATCCTTAATGCGCAATTGATCCATAACTAGTCCTTTCTAGAAAAAATCGTTTGAATCGATTTTTATAACCCCATGAGACGGTATGCTTGATCTCGAAGATCTTTGTCTGTCTCAAATACTCCACGAGCTACTGTTGTCAAGGTTGCAGTTCCTGGTTTTCGAACACCACGCATGCTCATACACATATGCTCTGCTTCAATAACAACAAAAGCACCTTTGGCACCTAGATAGTCCATCAAAGCATCAGCCACTTCGATATTCAAGCGTTCTTGAATCTGTGGCTTTTTAGCATAAACTTCCACAGTACGAGCTAGCTTTGACAAACCTGCCACACGTCCGTCTGGAATGTAGGCAATATGAGCTTTCCCATAAAATGGCAAGAAGTGATGTTCACACATGGTATGGAAAAAGATATCCTTTTCCACTACCATATTGTCATCAAGAATTTCAAAGGATTTTGACAAATGTTCCTCCGCAGTTTGACCAAGTCCTGAAAAAATCTCCTGGTACATGCGAGCTACACGAGCAGGTGTCTCCTGTAATCCTTCGCGGTTCATATCTTCACCGACCGCTTCGATAATCATTTTTACAGCCGTCTCAATTTTTTGTGTATCCATTTTCTAGTTTTTCCTCTCCATTAGATAGGCTCTCACCTGGCTCAAGAAATACAAGGAGCCCGTTACTATCCTAACTGTTTTTTTCTCTTCAATATCTATCATACTTTGGTCTAGAAATGCCTGCCAACTTTTGTAGTTTAGATTTCTAGAATAAGCCACTTTTTTTAGTACTTCTTCGTCTGTCGCTCGACCATCATCAAAGTGAGTCAATGTCAGCTCAGTATCTGGCAAAGTTCCTAACAAGTCTAACATATCCTCCAAGGCCTTGGTTTTAATGCAAGTAAAGAGGATTTCCTTGTGATAATCAGCAAATCGTTCTTCCAAGGTAGCTAACAAAGCCTTGACAGCATGGGGATTGTGGGCCCCATCCAAGATCATTAAGGGTTCTCTACAAACAACTTCAAAGCGTCCAGGCCAACTTGTTTCTTCCAAAGCTTGAGCAAGCAAGTCATTGCTTGCTAGTTCTCGACCATCTTCTTTACAAAAAG
Organism: Streptococcus sp. Marseille-Q6504; assembly: GCF_965111625.1. Lineage (NCBI taxonomy): Bacteria > Bacillati > Bacillota > Bacilli > Lactobacillales > Streptococcaceae > Streptococcus > Streptococcus sp. Marseille-Q6504. The sequence continues at coordinate 74,360 of NZ_CBCOON010000002.1, read as the reverse complement.
TATCAAGTAAAGCTATGGCCATCCCAGCATTCTCTATCTGGTGCAAACCCAGCAATCCTGTTTGGAAACGACCTTGTCTGACTGAGCTTGAATAATCAAAGATTTCGCCCGTCTCCACACTTTCATGATGGCTAACTTGATAATCTTCCTCATAAACAAGCCTAGGAGCCTCTTTCGCTTTCGCGATTTGGTTGATAACTGCTAAGGCTGCTGGGACAATATGTCCTGTCACTAGAGGAACTCCTTGCTTGATAATCCCTGCTTTCTGCTCCGCGATGGCTTCCAAGCTATCCCCTAGTAGAGCTACATGGTCCAGGCCAATGGTCGTAATACCTGTTAAGATAGGCTGACAAACATTGGTACTATCCAAAAGTCCACCCATACCTACTTCCATAATGGCCACATCGACTTGCTCAGAAGCAAAATAGTCATAGGCTATAGCAGTGATAATCTCAAACTCTGTCGTCCCCTGCAAATCATGAGCATGTTCCCCCTCAAGTAGTGAGCGATAATCTACCATCAAGGTCTCTAATCTTGCTTCTGGGATAGATTCCTCATTAATAGCAATCTGATCGGTATAATGAATCAGATAGGGTGAGCTAAATACTCCAACTCTTAGCCCCATCTTTATCAACATATTCTTCAAAAAGGCTATAGTAGATCCCTTACCATTGGTGCCTCCGATATGGATAACCTTGAGCTTGAGATGGGGATTGCCACGTAGGGCTAATAGCTTCACCATCCTCTCCAAACCAAAATGCGGTTGGTCTGTCCGATAGTTGGCTATCCACTGATTTGTTTCGTTTTTATTCATCTTATTTATACTGTTTCAAGTTTAAATTTTCCGCATCATCTGCCAGACGGATGGCTGATGCGATTTCAACTGCCATCTTGTGGCTGGCTACATCGTGTACACGCACAACTTCTACACCCTGTCTAGCGGCGATACTGGTCACATGAGCTGAAGCCGTATCACGATTGCGGAAGCCTTTTTCAGTTTCCGGGTTTACTTCAAAACCATTTTCTTCCAGAATATTGATGACAAAGCGCTTGCGAGAGACTCCTAAAAAGATAGGATAGCCCATCTCGTGTAATTTATCAAGGTCACGTAGAAGTATGAGATTTTCCTTTTTTGTCAAGCCAAAGCCAATCCCAGGATCTAGCATAATCTTTTCTTGCGAAATGCCTGCTTTTTCCGCTCTTACTAGAGCACGGTCAAAGAAAGCTGTCATCAATTCTTCTACTGGTAGTTGTTCAAAGTCTGCTATGTCTTCTTTTGTAAAAGGCTCTCCAAAGCCAAAATGAGGGAAGATAAGTGAACTAGGGTGCTGAGGGCGTGCCATGACTGGATTAAACATGATGACTACCTGAGCTCCAGCTTTAGCAACCACATCCGCCATCTTCTCATCCCCCATAAGACCTGTAATGTCATTGACTATATGGGCACCAGCTTTTAGAGCTTCATCTGCAACCTGACTTTTCCATGTGTCGACCGAAATCAGAACATCACTCTCTTGACGGATAGCCTTAATGACTGGGATGACACGTTGGATTTCCTCTTCAATCTCAACATAGCTACTTCTTCCAGGTCGAGTGGATTCTCCACCAATATCTAGGATAGTGGCTCCTTCGTCTATCAATTTTCTAGCCTGTTTCAAGGCCTCCTCAACAGCAAAAAATTGACCCCCATCAGAGAAAGAATCCGGGGTGACATTGATAATACCGCAAATAGCTGTTTTTGTATGATTGTCTCTTTTTTTCACGATTATTACTCAAATTTCATTTAGATTGGTATTCCTCTATTTTACTGTTTTTTTTGGATTCTGTCCAATTATCCCTCGCTACTCTCAAACTTTAAAAGAGCGCAAAAAAGAGAGTGGGACAGAAATCGGTAATTCGTTAGAATTCGATTTCGTCGTCCCACCTCCGCACAGCTTCAACAGTCTGGGAGACTGTTGAAGGTTGCAGATAAAGGAAACATAGTTTCCGTCAACATAGGGCATCTTTGAAGCTTAAAAAGCGAACAAAGACTTAGGATACTTGCTTCGCAAGTTCTATCCGCCACCTCAAAGCAGTGCTTTGACCACTCAACCACTGCGTCCTGCTCGAAAATCCAAAGACAATTGAGAGGCTAGGACTTTTGTCCCAGCCTCCTTTTTTATATTCTTATTTTTCAGTCAAAGCTGCAAGTCCTGGAAGAACTTTACCTTCAAGAAGTTCCATTGAAGCTCCACCACCAGTAGAGATCCATGAGAACTTGTCTGCACGACCAAGGTTGATAGCTGCGGCAGCTGAATCACCACCACCGATGATTGATTTAACGCCTGGTTGTTTCACGATAGCGTCCATTACACCGATTGTACCAGCTTGGAAGTCAGGGTTTTCAAATACACCCATTGGTCCGTTCCATACAACTGTTTTAGCACCAGTCAAAGCTTCGTCAAATTTAGCGATAGATTTAGGACCGATATCCAAACCAAGGAATCCTGGGTCTACTGCTTCACCTTCAGTGTCTTTCACTTCAGTGTAGTCTGCAAATGCGTTTGCTTCTTTTGAGTCAACTGGCAAGATCAATTTACCGTTTGCTTTTTCAAGAAGAGCTTTAGCAACATCCAATTTGTCTTCTTCTACAAGTGAGTTACCGATTTCGATACCTTGTGCTTTGTAGAATGTGTAAGTCATCCCACCACCGATAAGAACTTTATCAGCTTTTTCAAGCAAGTTTTCGATAACACCGATCTTGTCTGAAACTTTTGAACCACCAAGGATAGCCACGAATGGACGTTCTGGAGCTTCAACTGCTTCTTGGATGTAGGCAATTTCGTTTTCAAGAAGGAATCCAGCAACAGCTTTTTCAACGTTTGCTGAGATACCAACGTTAGATGCGTGTGCACGGTGAGCTGTACCGAATGCATCGTTTACGAAGATACCATCTCCAAGTGATGCCCAGTATTTACCAAGTTCAGGATCGTTTTTAGATTCTTTCTTGCCGTCAACATCTTCGTAACGAGTGTTTTCAACCAAGAGAACTTGTCCATCTTCAAGAGCATTAATCGCTGCTTCCAATTCAGCACCACGAGTAACACCTGGAAGGAATGTAACTTCTTGACCCAATTTAGCAGCCAAGTCAGCAGCTACAGGAGCAAGTGATTTACCTTCTTTGTCTGCTTCTTCTTTAACACGTCCAAGGTGAGAGAAGAGGATTGCACGTCCACCTTGTTCAAGGATGTACTTGATAGTTGGAAGAGCTGCAGTGATACGGTTATCATTAGTAATCACGCCATCTTTTACAGGTACGTTGAAGTCAACACGAACGAGAACTTTTTTCCCTTTCAAGTCAACGTCTTTAACAGTCAATTTTGCCATTGGATATGACTCCTTCTTTTTTTTTACGTGTTAATTATATCACAAAATCAATAAAAGAGATAGCAAAACCTTAAACTTTTCTTGCTCTCTATTCCATCTGGCAAAATTGACATTAACTTTGTTTACCAAATAAAACCTTTATCCATTTTCATCTTTCATTAAACCTGTCTTGATACTTTTTATTAAATAACCACTGAAGATTGATGAGGGGTTTACTCTGTACATCAAGTATGGGTTTAAGGGTCTCTCTAATCTCTCCTTTTATCTTTGTTTCATCAATTGTTGCAAGATCAATTTTTTTATAATCTTTGTCGAGAGCCCACTCAAGCTCAAAATTCTTATTAAACTTATAGGACACATCGTTTTTATCACTGTAACTATAACCTCCAATAGACTCTCCAAAACTTGTAGGACAATCACTTGAATCGATAGAATTTTCGATATAATTCGCTCCATCATCATCGTAGCGAATCCCCTCAATTTTCGGGGTATAAATCGAACCCATATTTTCAATCAACATGACTAAGTCGGGTTCTGTTCCCTCCTTATGAGGCATCCGTTGTGCATAATAGACTGAGTTAGATAGCAAATTAATCGTAGTAACAGCATACATACTCGCTCCTATAAATACTACTAAGCCAATGCTCACTACTACAATGTTTACAGCAATGACTACTTTTAATAATTTCATCTTCTTTTTCCTTTCTTATTCCCAAACCAATTCTTGATGGGATTAACAATAAATAACTTTTACAACTCAATATACATAATCAATCTTCAAAGCAAAACATGCAGATATCTCACTACAACAATTCTTATGAAATAATAAAAATCTTAACATAAACATTCTAAGAATGCAAAAAGGCAGGAGCCAAAAATGGCTCTTGCCTTTTAATACTATTATCTTGTCAGACAGTAATTTAGAAGTTCAACTTACTCTTCTTTTTTCTTTTGAGCGAGAAGTCCAAAGCCACCTAGAACTCCAACCAATCCAAGAGCCAGAAGATTTGCATCTACTCCTTCACCTGTACTTGGGAGTTGTTTTCCTTCAGGTTTTTCAGCTTGTGCTTCTGCTTGTGCTGGTTTCTGCTTAGCTGCTTGTGCTACTGGAGCAGGTGCAAGAGGTTTGTCATCTTGGACATCCACTTTTGGCCCAATCTCAACAATCTCAGTAACAGTTTCTTTGATAAGCTCCGTTCCCTTAAGACTGCGGTTGCCTTCAGTGTCAACCTCTACCAGATTTCGACGAAGTCCTTCAACTCCTGCTTGAACCAAGCGATGTTCTCCTGCTTTAAGACTAGGATTTACTCGTTCTTCATGACCGTATGCAAGCTTTTCTTCCTCAACCACTAATGCTGGATTGCTAATGGTCAAATCTTTGACTCCGTCTAGTGGTTGAACACGGCTTTCTACCTTGGTACCAACTTCAGTAATCTCAGCCACTGCTTCCTTGACTACTTCTGTCTCAAGAAGAGTGCGGTTGCCTTCTGTATCTACTTCAATCAGACGACGAGTCTGACCTTCTACACCTGCCTGAACGATTCTACGTTCTCCTGCTTGAAGACTAGGATTTACTCGTTCTTCATGACCGTATGCAACTTTTTCTTCCTCAATCACCAATGCTGGATTGCTGATAGTCAAATCTTTGACTCCGTCTAGCGGTTGAACACGACTTTCTACCTTGGTACCAACTTCAGTGATTTCTGCAACTGCTTCCTTGACTACTTCTGTCTCAAGAAGAGTGCGGTTGCCTTTGGTATCAACTTCAATCAGACGACGAGTTTGACCTTCTACACCATCCTGAACGATTCTACGTTCACCCAACAAGAGGTCTCCTGACGGACGTTCTTGGCGTTCGAAGGCTTGAGTTTCTGTTTCAACCACTAGCTCAGGTAGAGCTTCAACTGTTGGAGCAGTTTCTCCTTCTTCTAAGCTACCCACATGGTGGCTTTCTTCTGCAGGAGCTAGTTTCTTATTCAGCTTTTCTTTCATGTCCGCAAAGGCTGCTGGAGTTGGATTTGTTGATCCAATAAGAGTTTCTGCTTGAGCGATGATTGGATCGTCTGCATTTTTCTCACGAACTTTTCCTAGAAGAGTTTCAAGCTCTTCCTTAGCTGTTTGATAAAGCTGTACACCATCCAAGTCTGCACCAGCTTGTTTCAAGTCATTCAAGGCTTGGTTGACTGCTTCTTGACTAGCATCATGGTTTTCTAAGATGGCTTTTGCTGCAGCAAGCTTCTCAACTAGAGCTGCTTGTTTTTCTGCATCCGCAAATGTATAAGCTACTGTTTCTTTGCGTCCTTGAGCAGATGTGATTTCTTGTTTCAGATATTCGTCGTTAATGGCTGCCTTAGGTGATACTAGAACATCAAATTCGACAGTTTGTCCTTGATAGTGCAACTCAAGTTTTTGACGGCCTGTCTTTTGAGGATCATAGCCTGTAATTTCGACACCCTCGTCTGTAAAGCTATGTTCTGCCTCAGTTTCATCGTCATACAAGACCTTGAAGCGTCCTTCTGATAAATCAAGAGCATCGCCTACAAAGTAATCAATCTTCGGTTGTTTACTAATATACAGGGCTGCGACTTCTTTTGGACCAGCTTCTTCACCAGTCACTTGAACCTTGAAGCTTCCTGCAACTGGAAGACCAAGATAGGTTACTGTTAACTCTTGTTCACCATGATGGTGAGCATCATAGCCGTTAACAACTACACCTGCATGACTGAGGTTGATGACTTCATCTGCTTCTTCTCCCTCATATTTGACACGGAGAAGACCACCTTTGAGATTCAATTCCTCGCCAACTTGATAAGTTCCCTTTTTAGGTGCTACTTCTAGACTGACAGACTTAATCTTTCTATCATCCTGAGGAATCGTTACAGCAAGAGTATTACTGATTTCTTTCCCTGGCAATTGTGTACGATAGTAAAGAAGGCTTGGACGTTTTTCAAAGCTCAATGGTTCTGTTGCCAAATCTCCTCCAACTACCGTATTTAAGGTAGCGATTGGAGTTTGTGAATCTGCCTTATCATAGACTGTAATGGTTGCTCCAGCAGGAACTTCTGAGAATCCAAGTTGAATCTTATTGTCCGTCAGAACACGCGCTGCAACTTTAGCCATAGGAATGTTTTGGCTCTCCGTATCAAGAGTTTCATACATCTTCCAGTTGTAGATGCGGATAGCTTTCCATGGTGTTCCATTGTCAGATGTAATAACGTGCAAACGCCAGTCTTGCGCTGTAATTGGGCTATCAAGGGTAATATCTGAAACATGGGCTCTGTTGCCACGAACAGCCTTGGCTAGTTTCCATTCTCCAGCTTCATCCTTATAGTAGAGTTCAAAGTCCTTAGTATTCATCAAACCATCGTTGACAGATTCTCCACCCGCACCAGCATGGTCCATGACCCATCTAACGACACGGCGTGGTTGTGTCAAACGGATATCAACGCTACCACTCAACTGAGCAGAAGACCATTTGTCAGATAGACTAGTGATAGTTCCATTCAACATACCTTCGATACCTTCGCCGCCTTCTGTGTCTGGGAAGGTACTTCCGATAACAGTCGCTCCTGGAACGATATTTTCTGCTAATGGTCTTGGAAGACTTGTATCTTGGACAGTCATTCCCCACTCAAAGTTTGTAGTTGCTGCTTCAGAACGAAGGCCATTCTTCCCAACTGCGACAACCTTCAACTCTTGACTAGTACCAGTTGCACTAGCTGAACGGCTAACTTTTGGTAGATAGATCGTAGTTGCAGATGAGCCTGTCAATAGGCGCCAAGTATCGCCATCCTTTTCATAGACTTCATAGAAATCAGCATCTTTATTTCCAGTAAATTGGACAATGGCTTCCGCTTCTTGGGCATTTTTAAGGGATTGTTTAGCTACTTTAAGAGCTGTTGGTGCTTGAGGAGCCACTTGATTATCTGTTACAGTCAACTCACCTAAGTTAAATTGATAGCCCTTAAGGGCAGCAGTATTTTCAAAAGTGAGTTTGATACCGTAAATAGTCTGACCTGCCAAGGCACTCAAATCAAATTCATCTTTTGTCCAATCGTCAGATAGAGTCAGTTCTTTACGAGCATTCTCGCCACCATAGGTATAATTTTTCTGAGTCGCAAACTCTACATAGACCTTGCTTCCCTTACCACCTTTATGAGCAACACGAAGTTTTGTTTTATCTGTTACTTCCAGTTTTGTAGAGTAAAGGCGAACATCTTGGTTGGTATTTTCAGCTAAATCACCCGCAAATTTGAGTGAATTCCCTCCATTGTAGGCATCTTCAAAGTCATAATCAGCTTGAAGTTTAGCACCTGATGAAGTTTGCCACCAGCGCCATGTAGGCAAGATACCTGATACAGAACGATAGTTCCATTCAGAATCCTTAGAAACTTTGCCGTCTACAAACCATTTTTTACCATGTCCTGTGTTAAAGGATGTTGTAAAGGTATGGCCTACTGCTGGTGTACGGTCAGCTACAAGGTTGGCAATTCCGTACCAGTCCTTGTCATCTGGTTTTTGACCAGTTGGATCTCCTTGGTAACCTGTAAAGAAGATATTTTCATTCTTGTGATAGTCTTCGCCTGTCTTACCAAGACTAGTGATAGTATCCGGTGCAAAGAGTCCAAGCGACAAGCGAAGTTTGCCATTTTCATCAAAGAGAGCATCCCATTTCACTTTTGTCTTGTAGGAACCACCTTGTTGCAATTCCAAACCTGCAAAGACATCGTACTGACTACGTCCAAGCCATTTGGCCATAGTTACAGAGTAGTCATTTTTCTCTTTGGTCCAGTTAAAGTTGGCAAAGAAGTGATCCGCAGGAACCTTGTCTCCCTCTTTTTCCATGAATTGGTAATTGTATTCACCCAAACCATCTTCATGATAACGACCATATTCATAGGTCATGGCATCATACCAAGAATATTTCACTGGATGATTGACTTGAGCCGAATATTCCTTGGTATAGAGCATGAAGTCACGCATTTTCTTACCAAGAGGCGTTACGATATCTCCTGTTGTTTCTTGGTTGATAAAATATCCATCAAATCCATAGTATTTAGCCAAATCAACCAACTTACGAGCGATAGGGAAAGTTCCGTCTTCGTCTTGTTTAAGGGCTTCGGCAAATTTTTCTTGGTCTGCAATACTATTAGACCAGTTGAAGAAGAGTGTACCCAATACAGGGACACCATTACGGTGACCAGCATCAATCACGTCCGGAGTTGGAACGAGCCCTTCCCAGAAGACCATTGAATTCAAGTATTGCCAGTAGTCAAAAGCATAGGCTTTAAACTCTTCACCACCTACAGAAGCGTGGTCTTTAGCCTTAGAGTTGGTATTGGCAAGAGCTTCAACCTTGGCATCCTTATTGGCTTTTTCGTTGACTACATGCCCACGGTAACGTTTAGCCAATTCAACTGAAGAACGATTAATAGCGTCGTCTTCACGGGCACCCGGTTCCCATTTCAACAAATCTTCCCAAGTGTCAAATTTAATTTCTTTTGGTCGAAGACTTTTTTCTTCTTTCTTAGGAATATCTGAAACAGTTGCTTTCTCTTCAGTCTTATTTTCTGTAGCCACAGGTGCTTCTTCAACCTTATTTTCTGCAGCTACAGGTGCTTCTTCAGCCTTAGGCGCTTCAGCAACCGGACTAGCTACTTCCTTATCAGCTGCAGTCAATTGGTCCAAGGTTGGTTTTTCTTCTGAAATAGGTTGTTCACTAACCTTGTTTTCTGTCTCTTCCAACTGCTTTAACACCTCAGGTGAAGCTGTAGTTGGTTGCTCTGATGTGGCAGGCGATGCTTGCTCTGTAGCCACAGCAGTAGTCCTTGTTTCATTCGCTGGGATTGCAACTTCTTCTGCTAGAGCTTGGTTGGCAAATAAAACCGAACCAATCATCAAAGAGCAGGCACCCACTGATAATTTTCGAATACTATAGCGGCAACGTTTCTCAAAAAATGGATTCTTCATTTTTTCTCCTTTCACTTCCAAAAAAAGTAAGCGCTTTATTTTTATTTTAAAAAAGTAACTGCCCTTAAAATAGCAGAACTGTTCATTTTTATTTTACGCTATTTATAAGTAGAGTCAACAGTCATCCTAAAATATCTATAAAGGGGTGAATAAATGATATAAATTAGACAATCAATTACTTTTTTTACATTTTCATGATATTTTTCTAAAAAAATGTGTTTACTACTTGTTAGATTGCTTAGAATCCTTTAAAATAGAATGGGAGAAATTCCGCGATTAGTTTTCGGAGGGAAAATAAAATGTCCATTAATTGGCAGGAAATTGCATTTCACTTTTTAGGTGGCCTGGGACTATTCTTATATAGTATCAAAACCATGGGGGACGGTTTGCAACAAGCAGCTGGAGATCGTCTTCGATTTTACATTGACAAATATACTAGCAATCCTTTCTTTGGAATTTTAGTTGGAATTGGGATGACTGCCCTGATTCAATCGAGTTCAGGTGTTACGGTTATTACAGTTGGTCTGGTTAGCGCTGGACTATTGACTTTACGTCAGGCCATTGGGATTGTCATGGGTGCCAATATTGGAACAACCGTCACATCCTTTATCATTGGTTTTAAATTGGGAGACTACGCATTACCTATGCTCTTTCTCGGAGCAGTCTGTCTCTTCTTCACCAAAAATAGAACCATCAATAACATCGGACGAATTGTCTTTGGTGTCGGTGGTATCTTCTTTGCCCTCAATCTTATGAGTGGCGCTATGGAACCCCTTAAGGATTTACAAGTCTTTAAAGACTACATGGTAGAACTTAGTAAAAATCCAATCTTGGGTGTTCTTGTCGGAACAGGTTTAACCCTTCTGATTCAAGCCTCCTCAGCGACCATCGGGATTCTACAAAATCTCTACGCTAGCAATCTGATTGACCTTCAGGGTGCACTACCAGTTCTCTTTGGAGATAACATTGGAACAACCATCACTGCTATTATCGCTTCCTTGGGTGCTAATATTGCAGCCAAACGTGTGGCGGCAGCCCATGTGGCCTTTAACGTTATCGGGACTGTTATCTGTATTATCTTCCTCGTTCCATTTACAGGCTTAATCCAATGGTTTGAGAGCTTCTTAAATCTAGCTCCAGAAATGACCATTGCCTTCGCCCACGGAACCTTCAACATTACCAATACAATCATTCAGTTTCCATTCATCGGAGCTCTTGCTTTCTTGGTAACTAAACTTATCCCTGGAGAAGACGAGGTTGTCAAATACGAGCCACTTTACCTTGATGAGCAACTGATCAAACAAGCTCCATCTATCGCTCTTGGAAATGCTAAAAAAGAACTTCTACACCTAGGTAATTATGCTGCGAAAGCCTTTGACCTCTCTTATGACTATATCATCAACTCTAATGAAAAAGTTGCAGAAAAGGGACATAAGACTGAAGAAGCTATCAATACCATTGATGAAAAATTGACTCGTTACCTCATTAGTTTATCTGGTGAAGCTTTGAGCCAAAAAGAGAGTGAAGTCTTAACAAATATCCTTGACTCTTCACGAGACTTGGAACGTATCGGAGACCACGCAGAAGCCCTGCTCAATCTTAACGATTACTTGCAACGCAAGAATGTTCAATTCTCTGAGGCTGCCTTAGAAGAACTAGCAGAGATTTATCTTAAAACTAGTGATTTCGTCAAAGATGCTCTTGAGAGTGTGGAAAACAACGACCTCGAGAAAGCTCAAGCTCTTATCGAGCGACACGAAGACATCAATAACATGGAACGTGTCCTTCGTAAGACTCACATCAAACGTCTAAATAACGGAGAATGTTCTACCCAAGCAGGTGTCAACTTTATCGATATTATTTCACACTACACTCGTGTATCAGACCACGCTATGAACCTTGCTGAAAAGGTTTTGGCTGAACAAATTTAAAACAAAAAAATGCTTTGATTCTTTCGAATCAAAGCATTTTAAATAGCTCTCCAATCATAAAGGAAGATGCGGCTGCACCCCTGTATCTCGCTTCTTCCTTTTTGATAAAGCGGGCCAGATTGACTAACTCTGGCGCTGGGGTCTTGGGATTCTTGAGAAGTTCAATAGTGACCAGACCCGATAGCCGTACTGCTAGCAAGCGCTCATTGGTGCTTGGCAATTGCTTAGCAGTCTCTACAAGTGCAAGCACTAGATCTTCACTCAGGTTTTGACGGGCATGATTGTAAAGATCCCGTATCAAGGTTTCTAGGTTTGGTTCTTCCATCCCTATTACCTCCGTCATTTCTGTTTAATAATTTTTGATTAAATCTACTGTAGAACGATTCAATTTTTTAACTAAGGCTTGTAAGAAAGCTTGAGCTTCAAGGAAATCGTCCATGGCATAAAGTGTTTGATGAGAGTGGATATAACGGGCACAAACACCGATTGTTGTTGATGGGACACCACCATTTTTCAGATGAGCTGCACCTGCGTCAGTTCCACCTTTTCCACAGTAGTATTGATACTTGATTCCAGCTTCTTCAGCAGTTGTCAAAAGGAAATCCTTCATACCTGGGAGAAGCAAATGACCTGGATCGTAGAAACGAATCAAGGTCCCATCACCAATCTTACCTTGACCACCATAAACATCACCAGCAGGTGAACAGTCAACTGCCAAAAATACTTCTGGATCAAATTTAGTTGTTGATGTATGGGCACCACGAAGTCCGACTTCTTCTTGGACATTAGCCCCAAGATAAAGTTCATTGCCTAGTTTTTGGCCTGACAAGTTTTCTGCCAGCTCACTAACCATGAGAACTCCGTAACGGTTATCCCAAGCTTTGGAGATGATATTTTTTTCGTTAGCTGTTAGGATTGCGCTACTATCTGGAACGATGGTGTCTCCTGGGCGGATACCAAAACTTTCAGCCTCAGCCTTATCCGCAAAACCACCATCAAAGACGATATCTGAAACAGCTGGCATGGTTGGCCCACCTGTTCCACGAGTCAAATGTGGAGGTACTGAACCTGAGATGACTGGAATTTCACGTCCTTGGCGCGTAAAGAGTTTAAATCGTTGGCTGCTGACAACCATCGGGTTCCAACCACCGATTTCAACTACTCGGAAGGTTCCATCTGGTTTGATTTCACTTACCATAAAACCAACTTCATCCATGTGAGACGCTACCAAGATACGAGGTGCATCGACTGCTTCTGAATGTTTGATACCAAAAATACCACCTAGGCCATCTGTTACTACTTCATCCACGTGAGGAGTTATCTTCTCACGAAGATAAGCGCGTACAGGTGCTTCATGACCTGAGATAGCAGAAAGTTCTGTCACTTCTTTGATTTTAGAAAATAATGTTGTCATTTCTATCCCTTCTTTCTTTCAACCATTTTACCACTTTTTATAGGAGAAGGGTAGTGAAAATCATCAATCTATAGATCTATCTACACCAAAAAAGAATCACGACTGTGATTCTTTTTATTTTGAATTTCTCTTTAAAGAAAAGTGATCTGGTACGGGATCCTTACCTATTTCAGACCAAGGATGACATCGTAAAATCCGTGCCAATCCCATCAGAACCCCCTTGAATCCATGCTTTTCAATAGCCTGAATCATATAGTTTGAACAGCTGGGCTCAAATCTGCAAGAAGGTGGAAAGGCTGGCGAGATAAAGCGTTGGTAAAAGCGCACTGGCGCAATTAAGATTTTTTTCATTATTTATTATTTGTTACAGCCATGGTGTGTAGTTGGCTGATTTCTTTTTTATTGAGACGGCGTGATTCACCTGGACGAAGGCCCGTTAAGTCTAGATGTCCAAAACGAGTACGAGAGAGTTTATCCACTTGGAGACCAACAGCTTCAAACATCTTTTTAACCTGGTGATTGCGCCCTTCATGGATCGTCAATTGAACAACTGAGCGGTTTTTAACTGGATCTACTTTAAGAATCTCATAAACAGCTGGCTTGGTTTTCTTACCATCAATCTCAACCCCTCGAGTCAAGGGACGGAGATTTTCTTTGTTGGCAATCCCTTTCACACGCGCAACATAGACCTTATCAATCTCATTACTAGGGTGAATCATCTCATCTGTAAAGTCCCCATCATTGGTCAAAATCAAAACTCCAGACGTATCCCAGTCCAAACGCCCTACCGGATAAATCCGTTCTTTGACATTGGGCAAAAGGTCTACAACAGTCTTACGACCCTTGTCATCTGTCACACTGGAAATCACTCCACGTGGTTTATTGAGCAGATAGTAAACCTTTTCTTCGTTGTAGATTGGTTGACCTTCAACTTCTACCTTATCGCCAGACTTAATGGTTGTCGCTAATTCACGTACTACCTGGCCGTTAACAGTCACCAAGCCTTGCTTGATCAACTCCTCTGCTTTTCTCCTACTGGCCACTCCTGCGTGGGCAATATACTTATTGATTCTCATCTGCTTCTATCCTTTCACCAAATAATTGGCTTTCTTGTGCTTGAATTTCAAGCTCATCAATCACAGGCAATTCTTCCAAATGGTTAATACCCATGTAATCTAGAAAATATTCCGTAGTTACATAGAGATTAGGGCGACCAAGAACTTCTTTTTTCCCATCTTCTCGTATCAAATCGAAGGCCTGTAACTTAGCTAGAGCTCCGCTTGAATTAACCCCACGAATAGCGTCGATTTCTATACGTGTGATAGGTTGCTTATAAGCAATAATGGACAAGGTTTCAAGCGCAGCCCTAGATAGACTCTGGTTGATTGGCGCCTTAGAATATTCCTTCAAAATAGCTGCAAATTGAGGCTTGGTCACCAATCTGTAGGCCCCTCCTGTCTCAATCAGGGCCAAACTAGAATCCTGGTCTTTTTCATACTTTTTGGCTAATTTTTCTAAGCTTTGCTGAATTCCTGTTGGTGGTAACGATAAGAGTTCTGCCAACTGACGAGCCCTAATCCCATCTTCACCTGACACAAACAGGAGCGCTTCTATTTTTGCTAAAGTACTCATACGTCCTCTCTATCAAGCCTGACTTTGCTCTACTTGATTTTCCTCATTCTTTTTTATGAGATAAATATCTCCAAAACTCTCTTTTTGAATCAAGAGAATTTCTTGGGTTTTAATCAACTCTAAGGTTGCTAAAAAAAGTGTAATGACCTCTTGTAAATCCTTGGTTTCTTTAAACAAATCCTGCAGGCATAGTTGTTGCCCTTCTACCAAGGATTCCCGAACGATGACCATCATATCCTCAATCTTATACTCATCCCGTAAAATAGTTGTATGGTTTTTCGAGAATTCTTCCTTTTTCTTGGTCAGTAAGGTTGAAAAGGCTAAGAAAAGATCAATCGTGGTCTTATCATGCACGAGTTCTGCATCTTCGTAAATCAACTCTGTCGGTGCTTTAGAATAATACTGGGCTCGTTCTTGGTGCTTGACTTCCAACTGCTCTCCCAAGAGTTTAAACTTACGATATTCTTCAATCTGAGAAAGGAGATCCTGCTCTAGGTCATCCTCTAAATCAGACACTTCCGCAACCTTTGGCAAGAGCTTACGACTTTTAATCAGCATCAGTTGGCTAGCCATCACCATATATTCACCTGCCACTTCTAAACGCATGGCTTGTAAGGTTGATATGTAGGCTAGATACTGCTCAATAACTTCTGTAATCGGTACATCATAGATATCCATCTGATACTTTGAAACCAAGTGTAAGAGCAAGTCCAAAGGCCCTTCAAAATCTTTTAATTTAATATCCATTATCTATATTTTTCTAAGGTCATGACTGTTTTTAATCCCAATTTTTTGGCGATTTCATACAAGTCAACCTTCTCTTCAATTTGTCTCAGTATAAACTGTTCTCTCAATCCTTGAGCCGATAAATCTGCAAAGCCTTTTTCCTTTAGAAAGGCTTCTAACTGACGAAAAGCCCATTGACGAGAGTATGGCTTACCAGTTTTTTCAAAGAGGTAGGTCTGTCCCATCAAGGGTTCTAACTCTGCAAGTAATTTTGTGGGAAGACTCAAGATTCTTTGTTGAGAGGCTTTATTGATTCTCAACACTTGAAAATCTAGATTCACATCACTTATTTTTATGGCTAGAATTTCACTAGGCAAGAGGCCCAATTCAACTATCAATAAGGCTATTAAACGCCCTTCTGGATAGGTACTTTCTTGCCAGAAAGAACTCAAGTCTAAAAGCTCTGACTTGACTTGTTTTTTCTCAGCCTGTTTCGGCAATTCCAAACGATAAAAGGTGCCAATCTTTCCTTTCTGGTATAAAAAGTAAAGAAATTGATTGCAGGCAGAAACTTTACGCTTTTGGGCACTAATTTTAAAATTTGATAATTGAGCTTGGTAGATTTTTAAACTTGTCTCAGAAATTCGTCCTCCAATAAGATCTAAAAACTGCTCCAAGTCATATTTATAAGACTGTTTAGAATTACTAGATAGATTTTGCTTTTCTTCTAAAAATGTTAAAATCCATTCTCTCATTTGCTTCGAATCTCATATTCCTTACTAAAGTCATGCAGGAGGGCATTGACAGCCTTGAGGATTGACTTCCGCGTGATAATCCCTTGGAAAATACCATCCTTATCAACGACTGGCAGGAAAGACTCATCCACTAGCTTATGTAAAACATCCGTCAATGTATAGTCTGGATTAACTACTGCGACATCCTTCTTTGTCATGTGAACAATATCCATATCCGCCATGACTTCCTGACTCAAATCCTGCTCCATTTGATATGCAAAAATATCTCTAAGCCCTAGGGTCCCAACAAATTTTTTCTCAGCAGTCACTACTGGAACTCGTGTATAAGTCATCTGGCTAAGGAGGAGAATTGCATGATCTGCATTGTGAGTATCAATGAGCACAGCCAAATTTTCAGCAGGAGTCAAAAAGGTTTCCTCTTGCTCCAGCAAAAAGAGTTCAAATTCTTTGGCAATCATCGAGCAAACTCCTTGGATAAGCCAGGATACACATCATGATTACGTGTCAAAAAGTCCACTTTGAAATAGCTGTCATCAATTTCCACACGAGCGTAGAGACATTCTCTGATGGTTCCACGTGGTTGGCTGATAGAACCTGGATTTAGAAAGAGGGTCTTCCCTTCCATCCAAGCATTTGGTACATGTAAGTGACCATAGAGACAGATATCTGCATCTTCCTCTTGGGCCCAGAAATCTAGTTTTTGGAAATTGAAGTTAATGTCAAATAAGTGTCCGTGAGTCTGGATAATCTTGGTAGGACCCAGTTGAGTCACTAAGCGTTCTGGATAATCTGAATAGAAATCCATGTTCCCTCTAACTACCTGAATTCCTTCCCAGAGCGGTGAATCAGGGCGAAGCTCCGAGTCACCATCGTGAAAAATGGCATCAACTTTCCCAAGATAGCGATCACGTATTTCTTCTACAATCAAGCTATCTCCATGGGAGTCACTCATTACAATGATGGTTTGCTTTGCCATGATGGAAATACCTCCAAAAGTTTCTTAACGGCTAAGGCACGGTGAGATTGACTATTTTTTTCTTCAAGGGTTAATTCAGCTGATGACTTGCCTGTTTCTCCTACTAGGAAAAGAGGATCATAGCCAAAACCATTTTCACCCTTAGGTTCAAAGTTAATGTAACCTGGCCAATCAGCTTCGACGACCAAGCTTTCCTTACCTGGGCTAGCAACGACCAAGGTTGTGTGAAATTGCGCTGAGCGGTCCTTGAGTTCAAAGACCATGGCTAATTCGTGCAAGAGTTTAGCATTGTTTTCTTGGTCAGTGGCTCCCACTCCTGCGAAGCGAGCCGACCAAACGCCTGGTAGACCACCGAGAACATCGACTTTAAGACCTGAATCATCTGCTAGAACCATCTTACCTGTTAATTGGGAAATAGTTTCTGCTTTGAGGCGGGCGTTCTCTTCAAAGGTCATTCCTGTTTCAGCTACTTCAGGTAGGTCTGGATAATCATTGAGATTTTCTACGTCATATCCAAGTTTGTCAAAGATAGCACGAAATTCTTTGGTCTTCCCTTCATTACGAGTCGCTATGAGCAAGGTTTCTCTGACTTTATTTGTCTCGAAAAAGTCTTGAACATTGACTCCTTCTTTAGGCAATTCTACATGCAGAAGTTGTCCATTTTCAACTAAGAGCAAGGCACCTTGGCGTTGAATAACTTCCAAGTTTCGGCCGGCTTCTGCATTTAAAATCTCAACGATAAAAGATAGCAAGCGGAAGTTGGAAGACCAGCGCATTACCGTAATCGTGATTGGAAAACCATTTTCCTCATCACGGAAAATGTGAGCCAAATCCATAAAATCAAGATCAAGAGGATCTTTTATGAGGCTATAGATTCCACCGTAGACGTCCCAGACACCTACATACCAGTCCTGGTCATCCTTGTATTCATAAATTTTGTTTGTCATAATGTTACATGCTCCACATGAATCTCTTTTTCTAGCCATTCCGCTCCAATCTGAGCAAAACTATGGCTATTTGCAGTCGTATAAAAACGGTGTTGTAGAGGCCCTGCATCGCGGCCACGATTAATCTCGAAATAATTGAGTAAGACAGAAATATCCCGCACGCACTCTGCTCCACTATCAATCAGTTTCACTTCTGGTCCCATCACATTTTGGATAATGGGTCTGAGTAGCGGATAGTGGGTACAGCCCAGAATCAAGCTGTCTACCTTGCCCACTAATGGACGCAAGGTTTCATAAACTACTTTCTTGGTCACACTGGTTGAAAGGGCACCAGACTCAACCAAGGGAGCAAACTTAGGGCAGGCCAAGCTTTCAACTTGCAAATTTGGATCTAGGTCATGAATTTTTTGACGATAGATATCTGATTGCACTGTCATCGGTGTTCCAATCACACCGATTCTCCCACCCTGACTTGCTTTGATAGCAGCTGAAGCACCCGGTAAAATGACACCGAGGACAGGGATATCCAACCTAGCCTTGACTTCTTCCCAAACAACTGCTGTTGCAGTATTACAAGCGATGACAATCATCTTGACATCCTTAGTCAAAAGAAAGTTGACCAACTGCCAAGTATATTCACGAATTTGCTCAGCAGGACGAGGCCCGTAAGGTGCCCGTGCCGAATCTCCAATATAGACGATTTCTTCATGAGGAAGCTGGCGCATGAGCTCACGTACAACGGTCAAGCCTCCAACGCCCGAATCCAAAAAACCAATTGGTCGATTATCCATACAGTCTTCTTTCTAGTCTTATTTTTCTGATTGATAGTTCATTATCATTACATTTCTCGCTGAAATTTCTGACAGACTGGTAAACTCCAGACTATCTCCCTCTTAATCATAATCAAATATCAATAGAATGCAAGGAAAAAGTCTTATCCTTAAATATCAGTTGAACATAGTGAGAAGTCTGGAATTTTCATCCCAGACTTTTCCTATTTATTTCTTTTTATTGTTAGCAAGGGCTGCTTTTTGTTGGCGAATGATTTGGTGGTACACTTGTTGCACCTTAGCTTCGCTTGGTTTTTGACCATTTGCACTCAACAGAGTACGAACTGCTTCTGCATTCAAACGTGGGTTATCAGCAAATTCTTTTTCAATTTGCTTGCGCACCAAGTACATTCCTCCAAGAGCTCCACCTAGAAAAGCTAAAACAATCAAGACAATTGCTAAAATAAGGTCCATAATATTTCTCCTGTTTCTTTTTGAATCTTCTATATTATACCATAAAGTCCCACGCCTGACTAGTTTGATTTACGCTTTCAAAAGGGTAGGGCATTACTCAGATTCTTTCTCAGCTCTAATCTTTTTTAATTCAATAAAATTAAAAAAGAACTAAAATTTGGTAAAATAATTCAGTTTTTCCTAAAAAACCTTGCATTGAATCTATTTATTTGCTATATTAAGATTATACAAAACAAAGGAAACATCTTTCTGCAAGGCTTATTTTTTTACAAGAAAATGTATGCGCTTACAGATTTGAGAAAGGAGTTTTTATGGAGAAGAGCTATTGGGAAAAATCCTGTAAGTATAGCATCCGAAAATTGACCGTTGGAACTGCTTCTGTTTTACTGGGAGCTGTTTTTCTAGCAACACAGAATGTAGCTGCCGATGGCATCGAAGTGAAAGAAAATCAAGCAAGTGTCAGTGAGACTACGGTTCAAGTGAATACAAAAGTAGAGGAACCCACTCAAGAGGGTAAGGAAAATCAACCAAGCACAGAAAATCAACCAAGCACAGAAAATCAAACCTCTACTGAATTAGCTGACAAAGAGGTAAAACCTGAAAAGGAAACACCTCAAATACATCATCAATCAGAGACTAACGCTGTAGTTGAACCTTCTGAAAATAAGGAGAGTGAAAAACCAGAACTTCCTATGACTAAGCAAGAAAACTATCAACTTCATTACGACCAACCAACTGCTCCTTCTTATGACGGCTGGGAAAAACAAGCCCTGCCAGTGGGAAATGGAGAAATGGGGGCAAAAGTTTTTGGACTCATCGGTGAAGAAAGAATCCAATACAATGAAAAAACTCTCTGGTCTGGTGGACCGCAACCGGATAGCACCGATTACAATGGGGGGAATTATCAAGACCGCTATAAGGTCTTAGCAGAAATTCGTAAGGCATTAGAAGAAGGAAACCGCCAAAAAGCAAAACAATTAGCGGAGCGCAACCTAGTCGGACCAAACAATGCTCAGTATGGTCGTTACTTATCTTTTGGTGATATCTTTATGGTCTTTAACAACCAAAAGAAAGGCCTGGAGAGTGTTACCGACTATCATCGTGGCTTAGATATTTCTGAGGCCATCTCGACCACTTCTTATACCCAAGACGGTACAAACTTTAAGCGCGAAACCTTCTCTAGCTATCCTGACGATGTTACTGTGACCCACTTGAGTAAAAAAGGGGATAAAACCCTTGATTTTACACTCTGGAATAGTTTGACTGAAGATTTGATTGCGAATGGCGACTACTCCTGGGAATATTCGAATTATAAACAAGGAGCAGTTACGACTGATTCTAATGGTATTTTGCTCAAAGGAACTGTCAAAGACAATGGTCTGAAATTTGCTTCCTATCTTGGAATCAAGACAGACGGACAAGTCACTGCACAAGATGGCTATTTGACTGTCACCGGAGCCAGCTATGCGACCCTTTTACTCAGTGCCAAGACCAACTTTGCTCAAAATCCAAAAACCAATTATCGCAAGGATATTGACCTAGAAAATACTGTTAAGTCTATCGTTGAAGCTGCTAAAGCCAAAGACTATGAGACTCTGAAAAATGATCACATCAAGGATTACCAAAGCCTTTTTAATCGTGTTCAACTAAACCTCGGCGGTAGCAAGTCTAACCAAACTACAAAAGAAGCTCTCCAAACCTATAATCCAACAAAAGGTCAAAAGCTAGAAGAACTCTTCTTCCAATATGGACGTTATCTACTCATCAGTTCTTCTCGTAATCGGACAGATGCCCTCCCTGCCAACTTGCAAGGAGTCTGGAATGCTGTAGATAATCCACCTTGGAACTCAGACTACCACCTCAATGTCAACCTACAGATGAACTATTGGCCTGCCTACATGAGCAATCTCGCAGAAACGGCTAAGCCAATGATCAATTATATCGATGACATGCGCTACTATGGCCGTATCGCTGCTAAAGAATATGCAGGTATCGAATCCAAAGAAGGTCAAGAAAACGGTTGGTTGGTTCATACTCAGGCGACACCATTTGGCTGGACTACTCCTGGTTGGAACTACTATTGGGGTTGGTCTCCTGCTGCCAATGCTTGGATGATGCAGAATGTCTATGACTACTACAAATTCACCAAGGATGAAACTTATCTTAAAGAAAAGATTTATCCAATGCTCAAGGAAACAGCCAAGTTCTGGAATTCCTTCTTGCACTACGACAAGGCTAGTGATCGCTGGGTTTCTTCTCCATCCTACTCACCAGAACATGGAACCATCACGATTGGGAATACCTTTGACCAATCTCTAGTTTGGCAGCTATTCCACGACTATATGGAAGCAGCCAATCATCTGAAGATCGACCAAGATTTGGTAACAGAAGTGAAGGCTAAATTTAATAAGCTCAAACCACTTCATATCAACCAAGACGGCCGTATCAAGGAATGGTACGAAGAAGACAGCCCACAATTCACTAACGAAGGCATTGAAAACCATCACCGTCACGTTTCTCATCTAGTTGGTCTCTTCCCAGGTACTTTATTTGGCAAGGATCAGCCTGAATATCTAGAAGCTGCACGCGCAACCCTAAACCACCGTGGAGATGGTGGTACTGGTTGGTCTAAGGCCAATAAAATCAACCTCTGGGCTCGTCTCTTAGATGGAAATCGTGCCCATCGTTTATTGGCAGAACAACTCAAATCCTCAACTCTAGAAAACCTCTGGGATACGCACTCGCCTTTCCAAATTGATGGGAACTTTGGTGCAACCAGTGGAATGGCAGAAATGCTCCTTCAATCTCACACCGGCTACATTGCCCCATTACCAGCCCTTCCAGATGCATGGAAAGATGGTCAAGTCTCAGGCCTAGTAGCTCGTGGTAACTTTGAAGTCAGCATGAAATGGAAAGAAAAGAATCTTGAAACGCTATCTTTCATTTCTAATGTGGGTGGAGACTTAGTCGTAGACTATCCAAATATCGAAGCTAGCCTTGTCAAGGTAAACGGCAAGGAAGTACAAGCTACCCGCATCAAAGACAACCGTATTCAACTTACGACACAAAAGGGCGATGTCATTACCTTTGAAAACTTCCCTGGTCGTATTACTCGTCTGACTGCCCAACGAAAAGATTCAACGACTGCAGAACTTAATTTCAATGCTGTTGAAGGGGCGACTCATTATGTCATCCATCGGGAAAGTAGAGATGAAACTGGTCAAACTTCTACTGTCCGTGAGTTTACAACAAACCAAACTCGCTTTATCGACCGTTCTATTGATTCAAGCCATGCCTATACTTATACCGTTAAGGCTATACTAGGAGACCGTTCAACACCTGTTTCTGATGTTGCTTCAATCTCCGCCTTTAGTGAGCTCATGGACGATCGTGACTCTCGCATTCAGTATGGCGCTGCCTTTGGAGACTGGTCTGACTCAGAACTCTTTGGCGGAACAGAAAAATACGCCGACATCTCAAATGGAAATTATTCCGATAAAGATGCAACAGCAACCATTCCTTTCAATGGACCTGGTATTGAAATCTACGGACTCAAATCTTCTCAATTAGGACTTGCTGAGGTTACAATCGATGGCAAATCTGTTGGTGAGCTTGATTTCTATACAGATGGAGCTACTGAAAAGGGTGTCCTAATCGGTCGTTATACAAATCTTTCTTCAGGCCCTCATCTCATGACTATCACTGTTAAGCGTGAACATAAGGGACGTGGAAGTGAACGCTCAAAAATTTCCTTAGACTACTTCAAGGTCTTCCCAGGTCAAGGAGAAACAGTTGAGAAGATAGATGATCGTGATTCTCGTATCCAGTACGGATCGGCATTTAAAGACTGGACTGATGCGGAACTCTATGCTTCTACAGAGAAATATGCAGATATTAACGCAGATGATAGTCTCGCTCCTGAAGCAACTGCAAGAATTCCATTCTCTGGTACAGGTATCCGTATCTATGGACTGAAAACTTCAGCTCTTGGCAAGGCACTTGTGACACTCGATGGAAAAGAAATGCCAAGCCTTGACTTTTACACTGCCGGAGCTACCGAAAAAGGAGCATTGATTGGAGAGTTTACTAATCTAGCAGATGGCGACCATGTCCTAACTTTGAAAGTAGACCCAGATTCTCCAGACGGTCGAAAGAAAATCTCCCTTGATTCATTCGATATTCTAAAAGCTCCATCAGTATCATTAGATACACCAAGCCTCGAACCTATAAAGGTAGAAGATAAGACAGTTACCCTAACTTTACCAACTGGTAACTGGGATGCTGTTGCTGTGACATTCCCTGGTGTTACAGATCCCCTAGTCCTAAGAAAAGTCGATGAAGATCATCTTGTCACTTCTGGCGAGCAAACTGTATTAAGCATAAAGGATAACAAGGTAGAAATCGACATTCCTGAAACTACGGAACGTAAAACTGGCAATCCAATAGAAGCTTATGCTATCCTAGGAGAAACACGAAGCAGTACTATTGTAACAGTCTTTCCAAAAGGGGAAACTGCACCTATAGAAGATCCAGTTGTTACAAGCAAAGGTGACGATCCTGCTCCAGTAGTAACCATTCCTGAGCACACTGAACCTATCGGTACTGCGGGAGAACAAGCAGCGCCTACCGTAGATATTCCTGAATATACTAAGCCTATCGGTACTGCGAGCGACCAAGCAGCGCCTATTGTAGATATCCCTGAATACACTGGGCCTATCGGTACTGCAGGGGAACAAGCAGCGCCTACCGTAGATATTCCTGAATATACTAAGCCTATCGGTACTGCGAGCGACCAAGCGGCGCCTATTGTGGATATTCCTGAATACACTGGCCCTATCGGTACTGCGAGCGACCAAGCGGCGCCTATTGTGGATATTCCTGAATACACTGGCCCTATCGGTACTGCGAGCGACCAAGCGGCGCCTATCGTGGATATTCCTGAATACACTGGCCCTATTGGTACTGCGAGCGACCAAGCGGCGCCTATCATCTCTCTTCCTGAGTTTAAACTCAAAGCCTTAAAAGACCAGACTACCGGAGTTCAAGTCATCAGTGGAGCAAATGAGCTAGGTGAAGCAAGTTATCTTGAAATCCAGAAAGTAGACAAGCAAGAACTCTTGGGCAAGAAATATGATGCCTACGACATTCAACTCAAGAATGAAAATGGTCAACTAATCCAAGCAAAAGGTGCTGTCCTCGTTCGATTACCAATTTCTGGCACAGTCCAAGAATTCTATCGCTTCAGTTCAGAAAAAGACTTGAAAGCACAAGATTTCACAATTCGTGATGGCATGCTTGAGTTTCTCACCATTGATTTGACTACTTATGCTATCGTCTACAAGACTGAAACAGAAGCCCAACAACCAAGCTCAAGTCAAATCGAAGAAGCTAGTCCATTAGCAAATAAAAACCAGCTCAATGGTGAAAATTCTACAAATGACAAACAACTTCCTGCCACTGGAGAAGAGGCCAGCCCACTCCTCTTCATGGCAAGTCTCAGCTTAGCTTTAACTGCAGCCTTCTTGCTAAAAGGTAAAAAAGAGTGATCCCAATAAATCTATAAAGATTTAGATAAATAGAAAAAGGATGAGTAAATTACTCATCCTTTTGATTTCTTTCAGAGTCTTTTAAAATAAACTAAAAAGCCAGTTATAAATCCAGTTAAAAATCGAATATAACAAATTCAAAAGGAATTCATAAAAAAATAAACAAATGTGATACCAAATGAATTCTACAATCGTAATCAGTGGCTTGACTAGGATATAAAATAAAATATCCCAAATAAATTTCATTTTTTTTCTTCCTTTCTAGGAAGTCCCGCAATCCAAGGCAGAGCAGATATCATTTTATAAGCCGCAAGAAATTTAGCAACCTCTAGGGCTTTTGGCTCAGATTCCTTCTTCTCAGTCAGTACTTCCATTCCTTTTACCCAGAGGCATGTCCCAATAATTCTAGCCATTCCTGTAAAAAAATTTGGTTGGTTGTCCATGTGATTCTCCCCTAGTTCATGTCATTTCTAACAGATTAGTTCTTATTGTATTCAGTATATCAAATTTATATAGATTATCAACTTTTTATCTGCAAAATAAAAAAGTTTCATAATCTTTCTAGAAGCCTTCTAGCTAGATTATAAAACTTTAGTGATTATTTCATTTCTTTTTTATAGCGTTCCAATTCTTCTTGGTTAGCCCAAACGTAATGACCTGGACGAATTTCAACCATAGAAGGTTTGTCTGTTTCATAGTCATGTTGGTCTGGATCATAGACTTTCAAAACTTTCTTACGTTCCAAGATTGGATCTGGAATCGGCACAGCTGATAAAAGTGCTTGTGTGTATGGATGAACTGGATTGTTAAACAATTCTTCAGTTTCAGCCACTTCAACAATAACACCCTTATAAATTACCGCAATACGATCAGAGATAAAACGAACTACTGACAAATCGTGGGCGATAAAGAGATAGGTCAAGCCCAATTCCTTCTGGAATTTCTTGAGCAAGTTCAAAACTTGGGCACGAACTGAAACGTCCAAGGCTGAAATCGGCTCATCTGCGATTACAAAGTCAGGTTGCATAACCAAGGCACGAGCGATACCAATACGTTGACGTTGTCCACCTGAAAACTCATGAGGATAACGTGTCAAATGTTCAGCCAAAAGTCCAACTTCACTAATGATTTTTTTAACTTTTTCTTGTCTTTCTTCCTCATCCTTAAATAGATGGAAATTATAAAGACCTTCAGAAATAATATAGTCAACCGTTGCACGCTCATTCAAACTAGCAGCAGGGTCTTGGAAAATCATTTGAATACGACGGATTACTTCAGCTTCTTGAGCTCGTGATTTTTTACCGTTGATCTTTTTACCTTCGAAGAGGATATCCCCTTTGCTGGTATTATTCAAACCGATAATTGCACGACCAATTGTTGTTTTACCACTACCTGATTCTCCAACAAGTGAGAATGTTTCACCTTTGTTGATAAAGAAGTTAGCATTTTTAACAGCTACAAACTTTTTGCTTCCTTCACCGAAGGAAATCTCTAAGTCTTTAATTTCTACTAATTTTTCAGACATTTCCTTCCTCCTAGTTTTCCAGATGAACAAGACCCATTCTCTCACGAATCTTGTCATGTAAATCTGCAATTACTGCTGGTTTTGCAACTTTTGGTGCTTGATCATGAAGTAACCATGTTTTAGCCCAATGAGTATCTGACACAGCAAATTGAGGTGCTTTTTCTTCAAAATCGATCTTCATTGCGTAATCTGAACGAAGAGCAAATGCATCACCTTTTATTTCTGTATAGAGTGACGGAGGAGTACCTGGAATTGAATATAGTTCTCCTTTATCATCAGCTAATTGTGGCAAACTTGATAGTAGGCTCCAAGTATAAGGATGACGAGGATCATAAAAGATTTCTTCAACAGTACCGTACTCAACAATCTCACCAGCATACATAACTGCAACTTTATCTGCAATACTTGCTACAACACCGAGGTCGTGTGTGATAAAGATTGTTGTAAAGTGATATTCATTTTGAAGAGACTTAAGCAAGTCAATAATCTGAGCTTGAATGGTAACATCAAGGGCCGTAGTTGGCTCATCACAGATCAAAACATCTGGGCGACATGCAAGAGCAATAGCGATAACGATACGTTGACGCATCCCTCCAGAATATTGGAATGGATACTCCTCAAAACGCTTTTCAGCATCAGGAATACCAACCTTATTCATGTAGTCAATAGCCATTTCTTTTGCTTCTTGAGCTGTTTTCCCTTGGTGTTTAATGATAACCTCAGTAATTTGGCTTCCGATTGTTTTGATTGGATCCAAACTAGTCATCGGATCTTGGAAGATAGTTGCAATCTTTGCCCCACGAATTTGTTCCCAATCCTTGTGAGACGAAAGTGCTGTTAGGTCTTGTCCACGGTAATCGATGCTCCCCTGAGCGATACGCCCGTTTTCTTCTAACATTCCTGTAAAAGTTTTTGTCAAAACTGATTTACCCGAACCAGATTCTCCAACCAAGGCAAGAACTTCTCCTTCAATCAACTCAAGAGAAACTCCGCGAATAGCGGTCAAAACTTTGTCACGAACATCAAATTCCACGACAATATCTTGAGCAGATAAAATTACATTTTTATTGTTCGTCATTTCTACTCCTATCTGTGTGTACGTGGATCACTAGCATCGGCTAAGTTTTGTCCAACAATGAAAAGTGATAAGGAAACCAAAACCAAAATTGTCAATGGAATCCAGAAGAGGTAGGCATTTGTAGTTACGTTCTGAGAATAATCTGAGATCAAACGTCCCAAACTTGGTACTGTGATTGGTAAGCCAAGTCCAAAGAATGATAGGAAGGCTTCATATGAGATAAATGCAGGGAGCATTTGTGACATAGTCGTAACAATAACAGATACCAATTGAGGCATGATGTTTTTTATGACGATTTTGTAAGTTGGTGTTCCGAGTGTACGTGAAGCAAGGTTGTACTCCAAATCACGGTAACGCATGATTTGAATACGGATTGAATAAGCAATACCAATCCATGTAGTCACACTCATGGCAAAAATCAAGTTCCAGAAACCTGCTCCGATAGAGTAAGTCAAAACGATAACGATCAATAGCGATGGAATATTGTTGATAACGTTGTAGACTTCCATCATGATACGGTCTACCGATTTTGAAATACCCCAAATTCCACCTACAATCACACCGATAACAAGGTTGATAAAGGTCGCAATTACAGAAATTAAGATAGAGTTACGAGCTCCAAACCAGACACCATCAAAGAGAGATTTCCCGTTACTATCTGTACCGAACCAATATTCACCATTCGGTTTGATATAGCGAGCACTAAAATCATTTACCTTACTAACATCGTTAAAGTCAAAATCTGAGAACATTGGATAGATGAAACTCATCAAAACGATGGCAATCAAGATACCGAGCATGATGACTGTTGATTTTTTCTTGAAAAACTGTCTAAAGACAGAACCCCAGTATGAATAGGCAGGAGTATCAATTGCTTCAGAGGCAAAATCATCACGTTTTACAAATTGAAATTTATCATTACTAATTGTAGACATTATTTGCCTCCTTTCTCTGTCAGTTTAATACGTGGGTCAATCATAGTCATCCAAATATCCCCAATTAAGTAAGAGAAGATTGAGACGCAAGTAAAGATGAAAACTAGACCAACTACCATGTTATTATTTGACGCTTTTACAGAGTCAATCAACATTTTACCCATACCTGGGAAGGCGAAGACTGTTTCTGTAAGAGTTGCTCCACTGATAACACCAATAATAGAACCTGGAATACCTGAAACGAGTGGTACCATAGCGTTCTTAAAGATGTGTTTGTTTGAAATTTCTTTCTCAGATAGACCTTTTGCACGTGCAAAACGAACGAAGTCTTGAGATTGTAAGTCAATCATGTAACGACGAATCCAAATTGCCATACCAGGTGCACCCAACAAGCCCAAAATCACTACAGGTAAAACATATGAACGCCAGTCTCCAGCACCCAAGATAGGGAATGAATCTGGGAATCCAATTGAAGAACCAATCAAACGAATGATGTATACAAGGGCAATCGTTGGAAGAGCAAGTAAGAAGGTCAAAGCTCCTGTAGAGAAACTATCAATCCATGTATTTTTGTAACGAGCCATTGCAGAACCAAGTGGAATTGCAATCGCGTATGAAATAGCAAGACCAATCAAACCTGTGATAGCAGAGCTTGTAATCATTGAAGGATATTGATAATTACTTTCAGTAGCTGTATAAGGATCATCCTTACCATAGTTTGCTACTTCACGTGCATCTGCTTGACTTGGAGATTTGTAGGTTCTTGAGTAAATGTTAACTGATGATGTTTTCTTACCAGTTGGGAATTGAACTTCTGAAGTCTTGGTTTGTCCTTGACCTTGTGTGATAACTTGAAGAACAGGAGTATTGGCATAAGTTGGGTAAGAATCTCCTAAGTTCAAGTTGACAAAGTTTTGGTGAACAAATGGGAATTGACTGTTGAAGTACAAGAGGTATTTATGTTTAGTCCCTGAACCTACTAGAGACCATCCAATAGCCGGATCGTTTTCAAATCGCAAATAACGCTCTAAATTAGGATTTTCCGGGTCTTGAATCTTGTTTGTATGGTCAATGTCAAGCAAGTTTGCATAGAATTTGAACACACGCTCGAAAATAGGGATTTCACGAGTAGCATAGAATTGTCCGCTCTCTGTGAATACACCCAAAGTCCAACCGTTACCAAGTTGTTGGATATATTTTTCGTAGATAGCTTTATTTGTATCGTTTGCATCAACGGTTACAGAAGGGTCAATGCTACTAGCTTTTTCCTGCAACTCTTTCGTATCGTAATATTCGATATACCCCATACGCTCAAAAACGGTATTTTCATAGTTATCACGTTTATCAGCTGTTGTTGCAATTTTATTGTAGTTAGTATCTTGTTTGAAGATCAACTTCCGTGGAACCATCGTATAGATGATTGTGTAAATCAAGGTCGTTACTAAAAAGATAGAAACTAACGACCGCAAGATACGCATAAAAACATATTTTTTCATATTATTTCCTTTAAAATCCCAAAAGAACCTTCTCCTTTTGGAGAGAAAGTTCTGATGAGCATTATTTATTTCACGTGGCTCGCTAATTCTTTTTGAGCTTTTTCGTTTGATTCAGCTTTTTCTTTGAGCCATTTTTCACGAGCTTCTTTGTACTCTTTAGCAGTTACAGTGTTAGCTTGCAATTTAAGATATTTGAAGTAAACATCTGAACCTTTATCACCAGATTGAGTATAAGATGCTGAGAATGGAACAACACGAGAGATAATAGGAGCTGCTCCTGAAGATGCCATTGCAGGAAGGAAGAGTGAGCTATCTGTCAACCAAGCTTGAGCTGCTGCATATTTTTCATAACGAGTCGCAAGATCGCTTGTTTCATTTCCAGCTTCATCAACTAATTTATCATATTCTTTCAAACCAACTTGAGCAACTGCTGGGTTAGATGGATTGTCATATCCCATGTAAGTCTTAGTTGTTTCGCTATTAGTTGTTTTCAAGATATCAAGGTATGTTGATGGGTCTTCATAGTCAGGGTTCCATCCAACTGCACCTGAAAGATCCCAATCCTCTGCAGCTGCGCTAGCTGCGTAGTATGTGATATTGTGTAGTTCGTCTGTAGTGATTTGTTGGATATCAATCACTACATTTTCAGTTCCAAGTGTAGTTTCAACTGATTGCTTGAATGACTGGATACGAGCAATGTAACCTTTAGATGTTTGGTCTACTGGAATATCCAAGTGGATTGGGAATTTCACACCTTCAGCTTCTAGAGCAGTTTTCGCTTTAGCTAATTCAGCTTTAGCCTTATCCGCATTGAAGAGTCCATCTTGACCATCAGCAAGGTTTACATTTTTCCACTCATCACCATAAGTAGCAACTTTTTCAGTTACCATGTCCCCAAATGTTTTACCGTTAGCAGACACAAACTCTGGTTTTACAAAGAGGTTACGAACAGCAAGAGGAGCTCCCTTTTCACCATTAAGTTGAGCAGAGTATGCAGTACGGTCAAATGCAAAGTTCAAAGCTTGACGGAAATCTTTATTAAGAAGGGCTTTCTTAGTAGCAGTCTTTTCTTCGTCAGTAGTTTTTGAAGTGTATTTGTATGATTGACGATCAATATTGATACCCAAACCAGCGATACCTGGACCTTGTGGATTGTAGTAGATATTGTCTTTGTATGTTTCTTCAACTTTTGAGAAGTTTGAGCTGGTTGGGAAAAGACGAGCATAGCTGTAAGCTCCACTTGTAAAGTTACGTTCAAGTGATTCTTGGTCTGAACCATCGTAGTAAGCAAGGGTTACAGTATCCAAATGAACATTATCTTTATCCCAATAGTTTTCATTCTTCACAAATTCGATAGATGACTTAGCAGTCAAACCTCTAAGCAAGAATGGACCATTGTAAAGCAAAGAAGTTGGATCAGTCGCTTTACCGAAGTCTGAACCTTTTGATTTTTCAAATTCTTCGTTCAAAGGCCAAAAGATTGAGTAAGCCATTTTAGTATTCCAATACGGCTCAGGCTTGTTCAAAGTGTATTGGAGAGTATAGTCATCAACTGCTTTAACACCAACTGAAGCAAAATCTTTATTGTTTCCGGCTACATAATCAGCTAGACCTTTAACTGAATTTTCTGCTAGATACATTGCTGCTGATTTGTTATCAGCCGCGTGTTTCAAACCATTTACGAAGTCTTTAGCAGTTACTTCTGCGTACTCTTCACCATCAGAAGTGAACCATTTTACTCCCTTACGAATCTTGTAAGTATAAGTTAAACCATCTTGTGATACAGACCAGTCTTCTGCAACTGCTGGTGTAATGTTCCCATATTTATCATTCGTAAAGAGTCCATCAATACCATTTGATGTAGCCACTTTTGTACTTTGTTTACCAGAGATAAGATAATCCAAAGTTTCTGGATCAGCGGTATATGTATAACCGTAAGCTTTTGGAGCCTCTGCATCATTAGATGATTTTGAAGAACCGCAAGCTGCAAGAACACCTGTAGCAAGTAAGGCAACACCTGCTACTGCAAGAATCCGACTTTTTTTCATATTTATAAACTCCTCGTTTTAAATTGTGGATATTGAAAATTATACCACAGTTTTTTTAAAAAGTAAACGAATTTTCAGAATATTTTGTCGCATGTTTTTTTAAACATTTGAATCTTATGTTTTCAGAAAAGAAAACTATTGACGAGAAACAATTTTCAAGGTATAATAATAAAAGTTAAGGCGGTATAGCCAAGTGGTAAGGCACGGCTCTGCAAAAGCTTGATCGTCGGTTCAAATCCGTCTACCGCCTCTATATAAACGAAGACTCCTAACGGAGTCTTTTCTTTTTTACACTTAAAAAGCTTTATCAGTTTTCTCTGATAAAGCTTTTGTTTTATTCAGTTTCTTCTTCTGATTCAAGTTCTTGGATTTGAACCTTAAGCTTGGTGACACGACCATTTTTTACCTTGTCATTTGTCAAGGTGATATGCTTATTTCCACTATCTAACTCATAGCTGAGTTTCTCAGATGTTGGAATAGTTCCCACACCTGTCAAATAATAACCAGCAATAGTATCTACATTGTCACTTTCAAGCTCGACATCAAAATAATC
Source organism: Streptococcus sp. Marseille-Q6504 (assembly GCF_965111625.1). NCBI lineage: Bacteria > Bacillati > Bacillota > Bacilli > Lactobacillales > Streptococcaceae > Streptococcus > Streptococcus sp. Marseille-Q6504. The sequence goes on along the minus strand of NZ_CBCOON010000002.1, from coordinate 42,218 downwards.
ATTGAAATCGTTCAAATTCATTGTCCCTTGGACAATATGAGTGTCCTCGCCGATAGTATGAACATAGACTTCAGCACGGTCAGTTTCATCATCAATCTCACCAACAATCTCTTCAAGGAGATCCTCAAGTGTTACCAATCCAGCCATTCCTCCGTATTCATCAAGAAGAATAGCCATCTGTCTTTGTGAATTTCTCAGTTCTTTTAACAAATCGTCCACAAAAATGGTTTCAGGTACAAATAGAGGTTCCTGTAATATCTTTCTCAATACAATATTATCAAAACCATCGGTAAACCCTGCTTTTAGCAGATTCTTTGTATGAATCAAACCAATGACATTGTCCTTATCGCCGTCATAAACAGGAATTCGAGAAAAGTTTTGTTTTAAGATACTTTCGATAATGGTCTGAGTGTCATCTTGGATATCTACCATAAAGGCATCTGTTCGAGGAACCATGACTTCACGCGCCATAAGCTCATCCAGTGAGAAAATCCCCTGCAACATCTCGATTTCATCAGCATCCAAAGTTTCTTCGCTTTTAGTCAGCATGTACTCAATCTCATCACGAGTCATTTTTTCGTCTGCATCGTCAAATGTCATCGGCGTCAAACGGCTCAAAAGATTAGTTGATGCAGATAGCAACCAAACAAAGGGACTCACAATCTTACCGATAGCAATAATAAATGGTACAGTTCGGATTGCCAAGGCATCCTTAAGATTTAGAGCAATGCGTTTAGGATAAAGTTCGCCAAAAACGATAGAGATATAGGTCAAGAAAGCAAGTGACAGGAAGCTTGCGATTGCGTGCGCAGTTTCGCTATTTCCCATCCATGAGGCTATCAATTGTCCTAGAGAGTCTGCTAGTTTAGCCCCTGACAAGATTGTAATTAAAGTAATACCAACTTGAATGGTTGATAAAAAGTGATTGGGGTTTTCAAGTACCTTTAGCAAACGGATATAGCGTTTATCCCCCTCTTCAGCCTTTTGTTCAACACGTGAGCGACTAAGAGAAACCATAGCCATCTCTGTAGCAGAGAAAAAAGCATTTAAAAAGGTCAAAACAACTAATAATACAAATTGCAGTAACAAATCCTGACTGCTCGGGTCTTCCATTTTCCTTCTCCTAAAAAGTATAATTGTGACTATTATACCATATTTTTCAACTTCTACACATTAAATTGTGATTTCTATAGTAAATCCCCTACCGAAACAATAAGGGACCGACTATCTATTAGTTCTTTGTAACAGTTACTTTTCCTGTTCGGTAATCTAACTGAATTCCCTTTTGAACGTTAGGAACCACGACGTTAAACTCCAATTCACCATCAGATGATTTGGCTTCAATTTGAGATGCAGAAGGAACCAAATCTTCTTCTGTAGCGTAGAGCAATGTGACACGGTAACGCACGCGCTTATTTTGATCCAAAGCCTTTCGAACTAAACTTTCATAGTAGTTTTGTCCAGTCGAATCTTCTGCGCGTGCTTGGTTGGCCCAGGCTGTTTGTACAGCGATATTTTTGGGATTGCTAGTAGATGCATCAAAACCATCTAAACCACCAATCAAGGCATAGCCTAATAAATGTCCTCTATCTACAGCGTGATTATAAGTCCCTTTTAGGTTTTTGACCTGATGCCATCCTGCCGGGGTCCAAGAAGTCGAACCATTCCCGGTTTCTTCACGGTCTTTGTACTGTCTTGTTGCTTTTGACATAAGGGCATTAGCAACAGTTGGGACCGTCTCCCCACCTACAGTTTTTGTCTTGTTATCGGCATAGGGTTTACTTGAAACCTTTGCATCTAAGTTCGTTTTGTTCCCATTTACGATAAAGGCACCTGCTCCATTCCACTCAAGAGTACCCTTTATTTGTTTTTTTACCGAATCAGTCAGTACACTCTCGGCCAATTTTTGACTTGGAGTATCAAGCGACTGGGATCTCTGGTTGACCTGTGTTTGCGGTGTAGCATTGGAAGCCTGCATTTCTTTTATGTAGTAACTTCCTGCCGACAAAAGTAGGAAAAGCAGAAGACCTATGAGTGCCTGCCTTGTTTTTTTATTCATCTTTTCTCCTTAGTTTTGTTCTTAGAAAAAGGCTGGTCTCCCAGCCTATTTCCCTGTAAATTTCGCAATTAACTCATGCCACTTTTCTGGAGCTAAAATCGCCCATGGATCTTGGCCCTTGCCTAAGATACCGTAGCCAATCATCAAGCCAATTCCAAGTGCTAAGACACCTAAAAGTAAAACAATGATGACTAAAAGAAATCGACGTAGCACATAAGTTACTTCCTTATTCATCTTCATCAGCTTCCACACTTACCCGTTCAATATTAGCCCCTAACTGAGCTAACTTTTCATGAAAACGATAATAACCTCTATCCAAATGGACAAGTTTCCCAACAACAGTCTCCCCTTCAGCTATTAAACCTGTCAGAATCAAGGCTGCACTGGCACGAAGGTCCGTAGACAGCACTTCTGCCCCTTGGAGAGGTTGCCCGCCAACGATACGAGCTGTATCACGGATAATCTCAGAATGCAAGCCCATGCGACGCATTTCCTCTAGATGTTGGAAACGATTCTCAAAGACTGTCTCAACCATAGTTGATTCTCCTTGAGCAACCGTCATAAGAGCAGTAAACTGCGCCTGCATGTCCGTAGGAAACCCTGGATGTGGTAAGGTCTTGACATAAACTGCTTTTAGTTTGTCTCGTTGAGAACGGATGCGGATTCCTTCATCCTCATCGATGACTTCAACACCCATTTCTTGTAATTTCGCCAACAAGGGACGGTTGTGTTCCCAGATAGCATCTTGAATCAGGACATCTCCACCTGTCATTGCAGCAGCAACCATGAACGTCCCTGCTTCGATGCGGTCTTGAACAACGTTATGGGTTGCACCATGCAAGTTTTCAACACCAGTGATGGTAATGCTCTCTGTTCCCGCACCTTTGACTTTAGCACCCATTTTATTTAAAAGAACAGCCAAGTCTACAATTTCAGGTTCACGCGCAGCATTTTCGATAACAGTTACGCCATCAGCTAGCGTTGCAGCCATCATCAAGTTTTGGGTTGCCCCAACACTAGGAAAGTCCATATAGATATGGGCCCCATGCAAGCGTTCTGCCTTAGCTTCGATATAGCCAGCTGTTTGGGTAATCTTAGCCCCCATTGCTTCCAAACCTTTAAGGTGAAGGTCAATCGGACGACTACCGATCGTACAACCACCTGGCATCGAAACTTTAGCGTGACCAACCCTAGCCAGAATCGGACCCAAGACTACAATAGAAGCACGCATCTTGCTGACATACTTATAGGGAGCTTCTTCTGTGATATCATCTGTCGCATCCACTTCAACAACGTGTGCATCTTGATCAAAATTAACTTTCGCATTTAATCCACGAACTACTTGGTTCATGGTAAAGACATCCGATAGGATAGGAACATTTTTTAAAACTGTTTTTCCTTCGCTTGCTAAAATTGTCGCCGCAAGCAGTGGCAAAACTGCATTTTTCGCGCCCTCAATTGTAACACTTCCGACAAGGCGATTATCGCCACCTCGAACTACAATTTTTTCCATAAATATTTTCCTTTACTTTCGAATTTAGAATAATGTCCGTACAGCTTCTTGCCATAATTGGTAGAGATTTAGGAAAAAAGAACTGATTAGATATCCTAAACCGATACTATACAATACTACCAAAAGTCGTACCTTCATCGCATTGTCCTTGGTCACCTTCAAAATTTGATCCCATTTGACTAAATCTTTCAAAAGTTGAAAAACTAGGTAGATAAAAAACATATGACTACTTAGGGTAAAAAACAATTGAATCATCTGCCTATTATACCATCTTCTTTTTTTCTACGCTAGTCTATGGACTTGCACTATATTCTATGGGTTGTTTTTCAAGTAATCAATTGCATCCTGAAGTGTTTTTACAGGAACAATCTTCATGTCTGTTTTAATCATTTCAGCAGCTTCTACAGCCGTGTCATAATTACTTTTAGCATTAGGATTGGCCTTTTTAGCTTCTTCAGTTACTGGATTGTTAGGAGCAAAGAATACAGTAGCTCCTTTTTTTGCAGCAGCAACAACTTTTTTGTCAATTCCACCAATATCACCAACATTTCCATCTCTGTCGATACTTCCTGTACCAGCAATGATACGTCCATTTCGAAGACTTGGATCTGCAATTTGCGTATAGATGGATAAACTAAACATCATTCCAGCACTCGGACCACCAATGCCAGCAGTTGAAAACTTGATTGGCACATCACTTGACACTTCTGTGCGGTCAATCAAACCGATTCCAATACCGTTTTTCCCATTTTCCAGAGTAATGATTTTTCCTTCAGCGGTTTTGACTTTCCCATCTTCTTGATAAGTAACTTTAACCTTGTCGCCTAGAGTTTGAGAATTGACGTAGTCGACCATCTCCTTAGAACTCTCAAAAGTCTTATCATTGACAGCTGTTACAGTGTCAGCGATATTGAGAATACCCTTGAAGGTTGAGTTATCTGTTACGGTCAAAACATAGACTCCCAGGTATTTGAGTTCTATCTCCTTGCCCGCCGCCTTCAGACCTTGATATTTGGCCATGTTCTGCGAAGTTTCCATGTAAAACTGGTTGATTCGCATAAATTCTGCATCTGAAGAACCACCTGTCATTTCTTTTGCACTACGAATATCTGTAAAAGGTGTTAGCCAAGCATAAACCAAGTCCACCATTCTGGCGTGTTTAACTCCTACCGTCACAAATTGGTAAGAGCCTTCTTCTTGGTCAGATTGGTTATTAACTTGTAAAACCTTTCGAATATCTTCTGAAGTCCCTGGCACCTCAATGTAATAAGGAAGTGGTACCGTAAAAGCTATAAAAGTGATCATGAGCCCGATGATTAAATATATGGGCCATCTAGTTTTTTTCTTCATTCTTTAACTCCTCCAAGACTACATTTGGTACATACTTGCTAATATCTTGTTCAAACTTCAATAGTTCTCTCACAGCTGAAGAGCTGATGTAAACATGCTCTGGGCGACTATGGAGATAGACTGTCTCAATCTCTCCTGCTAATTGATGGTTGTAAAAATCAAAACTGGCTTCATACTGAAGATCCGCAGCGTTACGCAAACCACGAACAAGAACATGGACACCCAGTTTTCTCGCAACATCAACGACTAATTCATCATGAGAGGATATGACCTGGACATTTTTTAGGTGTCCCACCGCTTTTTCAACCGTCTCTAGCCGACTTTCTATCGGTAAAAATCCATTTTTGTGTGGATTATAAAAAATTCCCACATACAATTTATCAAAGAGCTTACTTGCACGCTCAATGAGATCCATATGCCCATTCGTCATTGGATCAAACGAACCTGTGAATAGCCCGATTTTATCTGACATAAACCGTCACCTTACTAATCCCATATATTTTTTCCTTCCAGATGCCTAAACAGGCGATTTCTTCTGGAAGCTCTACTGATTTATCGGTCTCACAGACCACCATGATATCTTCTGAGAAAAGATTTCTCTCCGCCATTTTTTCAATGTCGGATACGATTTGCTCCTTGGCATAGGGAGGGTCCAAAAAGATGAGATCAAAGACACCATCCACTTGCTCCAATGCACGACTGGATTCCATTTTCAATAATTGAAATTTAGAGATTTCCTTGGTCATCTGAATGTTTTCTGCCACAATATTCTGTGCTCGGCGATCCTTCTCAACTAGGACAGCGCTCGACATCCCTCTTGAAACTGCTTCAATGGATAAGCCCCCACTACCAGCATAGAGATCTAGCACACGTCCTCCTTCAAAGTAAGGGCCAATCATATTAAAAATAGCTCCGCGGACCTTGTCCGATGTCGGCCTCGTTGTTTTCCCGTCCAAGGTCTTTAAAGGACGTCCTCCGTAGATTCCTGATACGATTTTCATAAGGTATATTATACCAAATTCTGATGAAATAAGAAAATCGAACCTCTCGGTTCGATTGATTAAAGAATATTCTCGTAAGTATCTCTAACTTCTTGTGGCCAAACACTGGTTTGAACTTCACCGATGTGTTTCTTACGAAGTAAGAACATGGCCATACGAGACTGTCCAATTCCTCCACCGATTGTCAAAGGGAAGAGTCCGTTCAAGAGAGCCTTATGCCATTCAAGAGATAAGCGGTCTTCATCTCCTGTAATAGCTACCTGACGACGAAGAGTGTCTTCATCGACACGAATCCCCATTGAAGACAATTCAAAGGCTGCACCCAAATTATCATTCCAAACAAGGATATCTCCATTTAGACCCTTGTAGCCATTTTCAGATTCTGTTGTCCAGTCATCATAGTCCGGCGCACGTCCGTCATGAGGTTTTCCATCTGACAATACACCACCGATACCAATTAGGAAGACCGCACCATATTCCTTACAGATAGCATTTTCACGTTCTTTTGGAGTTAAGTCTGGGTAGCGTTCAACCAACTCTTCAGTATGGATAAAGGTAATTTGCTTCGGCAAGATAGACTCAATATCATAGCGTGCTTCTACTGCTAACTCTGTTAAACGAATAGCCTTATAAATCTTTTCGACCGTTTCTTTAAGGTAGGCAAGATTGCGCTGCCCATTAGGAATAACCTTTTCCCAGTCCCACTGATCAACATAAACTGAGTGAGTCGCATCTAGTGAGTCTTCGTCTGGACGAAGGGCCTTCATGTGAACAAAGAGGCCTTCACCCTCGCCAAAACCAAAACGGGCCAAGGTATGGCGTTTCCACTTAGCAAGTGAATGCACCACTTCATAGGTTTCATTAGGAATCTGCAAAACCTTAACTGAAACTGGATGTTCAATCCCTGAAAGGTTATCCTGCATCCCATCCCCAACCTTACTCAAGATTGGTCCTTGCACTTCTACTACTTCTAACTTATCTTTTAAATATTGTGTAAAGGTATTTTTTACAAAGGAAATCTCTTCTTGCTGATGGATAAAACTTTTCTTCATACGTTCCTCCTTTTGAATAATAAAAAGATTATACCTTTTTGTTAGTAAAAAGGAAAGTAAAAATTAAAAAAGAGCTCATTTGAGCTCTAAAAGTATTAATCGTCTCTTCCAAAGATACGTAGGAAGCTAAGGAAGAGGTTGATAAAGTCGAGGTAGAGGCTAAGTGCTAAAGAAATTGCCCAGCCTGTAGCTACCTGTCCATCTGACTCTTCGTAAACATAACGAATTTTTTGATTATCCCAAGCAATCAAACCTGCAAAAACAAGCACCATAACAATACTAATAATGTAGTCCATTAGGCCACTATTTAAGAAGATATTAACAACCATGGCCAGTATCAGACCAAATAAGGCTGCAATCAAAGCACGACCGATTCCACTCAAATCCTTTTTAATGACTACTCCTACGATAGCCATCACAAAGAAGAGGGCTGCACTGGAGATAAAGGCTGTCAAAACTGTCCCAGGAAGATAGAGCGAAACAATGAAGCTTAGTGAAAAACCATTAACCGCTGAGTAGAGCAGAAATATTGGAAAGGTTGCTGGACTATTCTTTACCGCTAAACCACTCGCAAAAATCACTAGAGCTACTTCTACAATTCCTGTTACGATTAGCCATATACGGGCGTTAATCATTAACTGAACAAGAAGATCTTGGAAGGTTGTTAACATCAAGGCTGAAACAATTGCAGATAAGGCAATCCCAATCCCGACAAAAGCATAGACTTTTGCATAAAATTGATTCAGACCAGAACGTTCTTGAATAATTGTTTGATTCATATCTTTTTTCTCCTTATGAAATCTTTTTACTTATTATAACAAAAATAAAACAATTTAACTCAAATAAAACATGAGTATGCCTGCAGCAATGGCAACGTTGAGACTTTCCGCTTGCCCTTTCATGGTAATATGAACCAGTTGATCTGCCTGATTTGTCATGAATGGACTAATGCCTTGACCTTCATTTCCCATAACCAAGACGAAATCTGCTAGCTGAGCAAGCTCACGATAATCTTTAGAGTTTTGGGACAAAGTAGTTGCTAGAATTGGTAAATTGCCCTTTTTAGCCTCTTCAACAAAAGTTTCAATAGGCATCCGATAAATCGGTACATGAAAATGACTGCCCTGCATGGATCGGAGAGTCTTCAAGCTATATATATCTGCTGACTTGCTTGAAACAATGACTCCAGAAAAACCTGCCGCATCTGCCGTTCGGATCATCGTGCCAACATTTCCAGGGTCCTGCACGTCTTCCAAGAAAAGATATTTTCCAGAGGTGAAATCCGGCAACTGCTCTTCCTCCTTTTGAACAATGGCTACAATGCCCTGAGGAGTTTGTGAATCTGCCAAATCAAGCAAAATTTCTTCGGCCACAAAGACAGTCTGAGGGTAGTCCGTTAATTTTTCACCATACTCTGAAAGGGAAAAAATTCTCTCTATCTTTGCACCAGCCTGAACAGCCTCTTCAAACAAATGCCATCCTTCAATTAAATAAGAAGATTTTCGATATTTTTTTTGATGCAATTTCTTGGCATTTTTTACCACAGAATTGGCTTTAGAGGTTATAATAGTCATAGGAGTATTATAACACAATCAAGGAGGTTTGGTATGCAAAAGGTCAAAATGATCGCACAGGGTCGAGTTCAAGGCGTTGGTTTCCGCTGGGGCGTCTACACCCTTGCCCTCGAACTAGGTGGAATCACTGGTCGTGTCTGGAACAATGATGACGGAACCGTTGAAATTCTTGCCCAAGCAGAGTCTTCAGCTATCATGGCTAAGTTCATCCAAGAGATTCGAAAAGGACCTACTCCCTTCTCAAAAGTAACTTATCTAGATGTTCAATTGAGCAACTTCCCATCCTATTCAGATTTCAAAGTAGCAAATTAGGTCTCTAGAACTATTGTATATTTTCAAAAAAAACAGTAGAATAGAAAGGTATCATTTTTAAGAAGGAATTAAAACAGTGAAATCAATTAAACGAATCGCCCTCTCTATCATGGGAGTGGCCATGCTATTAGTCTTAACAGGCTGTGTCCAGGTTGATAAAGCAACTGGACAACCAACAGGATTTATTTGGAATACAATCGGAGCACCTATGGCTGAAGCTATCAAGTACTTTGCTACTGATAAAGGGCTAGGCTTCGGGGTCGCTATTATTATCGTAACCATTATCGTCCGCTTGATTATTTTACCACTTGGTATCTACCAATCATGGAAGGCAACTCTTCACTCTGAAAAGATGAACGCCCTCAAGCATGTTCTTGAGCCACATCAAACTCGTCTCAAAGAAGCAACAACTCAAGAAGAAAAACTGGAAGCCCAACAAGCTCTCTTTGCTGCTCAAAAAGAGCACGGTATCAGCATGTTTGGCGGAGTAGGATGTTTCCCTCTCCTCATCCAAATGCCTTTCTTCTCAGCGATCTACTTTGCTGCTCAACATACAGAAGGTGTTGCTGAAGCTAGCTTCTTAGGAATCGCACTTGGTTCTCCAAGTTGGATTCTTATCGCCTGTGCAGGTGTTCTCTACTACGTCCAATCGCTCCTTTCACTACACGGAGTTGAAGATGAGACTCAAAGAGAACAACTCAAGAAGATGATTTACATGAGTCCAATGATGATTGTCATGTTCTCAATCTTTTCACCAGCCAGCGTTACGCTTTACTGGGTTGTCGGTGGTTTCATGATGATCCTTCAACAATTCATCGTCAACTACATCATTCGTCCAAAACTTCGTAAAAAAGTACGTGAAGAATATGCCAAGAACCCACCAAAAGCAAGCAAAACTTCAGGTGCTCGTAAAGATGTAACTCCTGAATCAGCAGCAGTTATCTCAACTTCTACTAAGAAGAAAAATAAAAAACGCAATTCTGGAAAACAACATTCTAGATAAAAAATAAAAGGAGGCTGGGACAAAAGTCCTAGCCTCTCAATTGTCTTTGGATTGTCGAGCAAGACGCAGTGGTTGAGTGGGCTCTACTACGCTGATTTCATCATCTTTTACAGCCCTACTCAACTGTGCGGAGGTGGGACGACGAAATCGAATTCTAACGAATTACCGATTTCTGTCCCACTCTCTTTTTCATATCAGAAAAGCCCGATGTTCCCATCAGGCTTCTTTTTATCCATGTACACGTTTCATGTAATCTTGATAACTTTCTGTATCCATCAATTCCTTAGCATTCTTCACACGATCTGCCGTTGGAGGTTTAACCCCTTCAAGAGAATACGGAATGCCAAGCTCGCGCCATTTGAATTCTCCCATAGTGTGGTAGGGTAGGATTTCAAACTTATCAACGTTTTTAAGAGTTTTTACGAACTTACCAAGCTCAATCAAATCTTCATCACGGTCTGTCAATCCAGGCACAAGAACGTGACGAATCCAAACAGGTTTCCCAATATCTGACAAGTACTGAGCACATGCCAAGATATTTTTATTGGTTTGACTGGTTACAATCTTGTGTTGTGCTTCGTTGATTTCCTTGATATCAAGAAGAACCAAGTCTGTCACGGCCATTAACTTATTGAACTTTTCTAGATAGCGTGGTTTATTACGGAATGGAAGGGCACAAGTATCCAAGGTACAGTGGATTCCTTTTTCTTTTGCTTTGGTAAAGAGGGCAATCAAGAAATCAATCTGCAAGAGAGCTTCTCCTCCACTGACTGTGATACCTCCCTTGTCTCCCCAGAAACCACGATAACGAAGCGCTTCTTCTAGAACATCATCTACTGTTCGTACACGAGATTTATTGGTTTCCATCGCCCATGTGTCAGGGTTATGGCAATATTGGCAACGCATCTGACAGCCCTGCAAAAAGACAATAAAACGAATCCCAGGGCCATCTACCGCCCCAAAACTCTCTGTCGAATGCACCATTCCTGTCACTTGTCCATAGTCAATTGTTTCTTCAGACATCACGTCACCTTCCTTGAAACCGTTTTATAGCTTTATTATATCATGCCTGAAAAGAAAAACCACAGATTTTGTCTATTTTTTAGAAAACAAACTGTTTTTCACTTTCAACTTTCATGATTTTCAAAAATTTTTCTAATCCTTGTCAAATTCGAATCCATAGAGAGTTGCAAAATAGTCCTCAGGTCGCTCTGCTCTACGGATTAGCCGTGCACCACCGTCCTCTGTATAGAGAACCTCTGCTGAACGAAGTTTGGCATTGTACTGGTAGCCCATAGAGAAGCCATGCGCACCTGTATCATGAATGACTAACAAATCACCAATTTCTGTTTGAGGTAGTTCACGATTAACTGCAAACTTATCGTTGTTTTCACAAAGAGAGCCAACAACATCAACTACCTCCGTCTGACCGTCAGGATTCATCATATTGGTGATGTGGTGATAAGCTCCATACATAGCCGGTCTCATAAGATTGACAGCTGATGCATCTACTCCGAGATAAGTTCGGTAGGTTTTCTTTTTATGGGTTACTTTAGTCACTAGAATTCCATGAGGTGCCAACATAAAGCGTCCTAGTTCTGTAAAAATCTTAACTTGACCAAGACCTGCTGGCGTAAGAACTTCTTCATAAACCTGACGAACACCCTCACCAATTAAAGCAATGTCATTAGGCTCTTGTTCTGGGCGGTAGTTGACCCCGATTCCTCCAGAAAGATTGATGAAATCAAGGGAGATTCCTAATTTATCTTTTATTTCTACAGCTAATTCAAAAAGCTGTCGCGCCAATTCTGGATAATAGAGATGAGTAACAGTATTGGAAGCTAGGAAGGAATGAATCCCAAAAGTTCTTGCTCCCTTTTCTTTCAAGATAGCAAAGGCTTCAAAGAGCTGTTCCTTTGTCATCCCGAACTTAGCTTCACCAGGATTATCCATAATATCCGTTCCTAGTTCAAATACGCCACCAGGATTGTAACGGCAAGAGATAATCTCAGGAATTCCCGCAGCGCGCTCTAAATGGTCGATATCTTCAAAGGCATCCAAGTTGATCGTCGCCCCTAATTTGCGGGCATAGGCGTACTCTTGGTCTGGTGTATTGTTTGATGAAAACATCATCTCCGCCCCTGTAAACCCAAGCTTGTGACTCATCAAGAGCTCTACATAACTAGAACAATCCACTCCACATCCTTCTTCTTGCAAAATCTTCAAGATAGCTGGAGTTGGGGTTGCCTTAACTGCGAAGTATTCTTTAAAGCCTTTATTCCAAGAGAAAGCTTCATTAACTGCGCGTGCTTTCTCGCGAATACCTTTTTCATCGTAGAGATGGAAGGGAGTTGGAAACTCTTCAACAATCTTTTCTAAGTCTTCACGTTTAATAAATGGCGTCTTCATAGGGCTCCTTCATATTCATTATCAAAGAAAGGCTGGGACGAAAGTTCCAACCTTTAAGCATCTTATTCTCTCTTATTTTTCTGTTTCGAAGATATTCCCAACTTCAACTTCAATTTGTTGGTTCTTCACATCAATATTGGTAACTTTTAAGAGTGATTTGTAGTCAAACTGCTGTTCACGATCTTCCTGAGCATTATCAGCAAAAACAGCTACACCAGCTAACTCAGAATCAAACTCTGTTAAAAGGCTAATCATACCGTTAATCGTTCCTCCGCCTTTCAAGAAGTCATCAACAATCAGGACACGGCTTCCTGCTTTAAGGCTACGTTTTGAAAGGAACATTTTTTCAATACGGTCGCTAGAACCTGAAACATAGTTAACACTCACAGTTGAACCTTCTGTGATTTTCAAGTCACGACGGACAATGACAAAAGGTACGTTGAGAACATTTGCTACTGCATTTGCAAGCGGAACCCCTTTGGTCGCTACCGTCATAACAGCATCAATCTTTTGGTCCATAAAACTCTTGGCAATAATACGTCCAATATTTTTTAAAATAGCCGGAGTACTAAGGAGATCAGACAAATAAATGTAGCCACCTGGCAGAATGCGGTCACTCTCTGAAAGTTTATCGCGAAGCTCTTGGATGATTGTTTTGGACTCAAGGGTAGAGATAGATGGTGTGAAAATAACCCCACCACCAGCACCTGTCACCGTTTGAATATGGCCGATTTCAATTTCTTCAAAGGCGCGCTTAATAATGACAATATCTTCTGAAATAGAAGATTTGGCAGATTCATACTTTTCCGCAAAGGTATTGAGACTGGTTAATTTGTATGGATTGTTAATCAAATAATTGGAAATAACAACCATCCGATCACTTCTTCTTAATTTCATTAGTTATTCACCATTCTTTTTAATTAGTCTTTTTCTCATTATAACACACTAAAGCAAAAAAAACGAACTTTATTGTCTAAATAAAGCTCATTTTTTTAGTTTCTAGTCTAATTTTGGCTTGTAGAAGGAACGATTGTCCATTGCAAAGACTTTATTGGTCATTTCACCCTCATCAACAAGAGCCAGAGCTGTTGACATCATCATCATACTCGCATCCAAATTATCAATCATATGAATAATTTCAGCTTCCATCACACGAGGACGAACTGGACTACCATACTCGAGTAATCCATGGTGACTGAGAATCACATGGCGCAGAAGCACCACTTCTTCTCGAGTGTCATCGATACCAAGTTCCATAACTGCTTTGGTAATCTCGCTATCAATCAAAGCGATATGGCCGATAAGATTTCCTCTCACTGTATACTCTGTCTGGTCCGGACCTGTTAACTCAATAACCTTAGCCAGGTCATGAAGCATAATTCCCGCATAGAGCAAGCTCTTATTGAGCTGTGGGTAGACATCTGCAATTGCCTCTGCTAAACGAACCATAGTCGCTGTATGATAAGCAAGCCCTGTTTCAAAGGCATGGTGGTTGGTTTTTGCAGCTGGATAAGAATAAAATTCTTTATCATATTTGGTATAGAGGGCCCGAACGATTCGTTGCCAGATGGGATTTTCAATCTTGAAAATCATCTGTGCCATGTACTCACGGATTTCTTTAACATCCACTGGTGATTTGACCTTGAAGTCTGCTGGGTCATTGGGTTCGCCAGGCTGAGGTAAGCGAAGGGTGATTTGATTGACCTGTGGAGTATTGTTATAAACTTCCCGACGTCCCTGCATGTGGACAACTTTTCCTGCAGTAAAGGCCTCAACGTTATGAGGTTGGGCATCCCAGAGCTTTCCTTCGATTTCCCCGCTATCATCTTGGAAGGTGAAAGCTAGGTAATTTTTCCCAGCACGCGTCTGTCTCAGATCGGCTGATTTGATCAGGTAAAAGCCTTCGAACAGTTCATCTTTTTTCATGTGACTAATCTTCATATTCTTCCTCATCTTCTTGGAACTGGAGCAAATCAAGCATAGGCTCACCTTCTGACAATTCAATATGTCGGAGAGTTCGCTCGATAGCTGAAGTACGTCGGTTTAACAATTCATCAATATTACCAGTGGCATGTTGGAGGTGTTTTTGCGCTTTAACCAGAATGCCACCAAACTTGCCAAATTCGGTTTTGACGTTGGCTAGAGTTTGGCTAATATGGTCAGCACTCTTTTGGATATTCAGAGTCTTGAAGCCGACCGATAGGGAGTTAAGAAGGGCTGACAAGGTACTTGGTCCCGCAACGATAATCTGCTCTTCCCGTCTCAAGCCATCAAAGAAAATAGGATTTCTAACGATTTCTGAGTAAAGACCTTCTGTCGGAACAAACAAGACTCCAAAATTGGTTGTCCGAGGTGGCGCCAGGTACTTACTCTTAATATCCTTAGCAAAACGCTTGACGCTTGCTAGGAGAGACTTACGACAGCGCTCAATCTCGTCCTTGTCACCTGCTTCATAGGATTCTTCCAGACGGTAATAAGCTGCCAGTGGAAACTTAGAATCAATCGGTAGATAGACATATTCTTGGTCGCCTTGTCCAGGCAACTTGATGGCGTACTCGACTCGCTCACTCGAATTTTCAACCGTTGCAAATTCTCGTTCATACTGAGCAGGTGTCATGATATCTTCGATAATCTGCCCCAGTTGTAATTCTCCTAAAATTCCTCGAGTTTTTGTACCAGATAAGACCTTATTAAGAGCGCCGACATCACGGGCAACCGTCTGCATTTCTCCAAGGCCGCGATTGACAGATTCCAGTTGTTTTGAAACTGTCTCGAAAGACGCTTGCAAGCGTGTCTGCAAGGTCTTTTCTAACTTTTCCTCGACCGTTTGGCGCATCTGCTCTAAACGTTGCTCATTTGATTCCTGCAAGGCCTGTAGTCGTTGGTCGGTCTTATCTCTGGTTTGGAGGAGGTTTTCATTCATCTCCTGTCGAACCTGAGTCAGACCTTGGTGCAATTCGATTCGCACCTCCTGCAAACGGTCGCTAACAGCCACTTCAAGATTTTTTTGGTCCAGCTGGCTTGCTTGTCGCGCTTGTTCAAATCGATAATCCAACTGATCTGAAAGGTTATCTGCCTGGTCTTCTAAACTTTTGGTCAGGTATTTCTCCTGCTTGTCCTGCCTCTGCCAAATAAGAAAGAGGCCGGCTAGGTTAGCAATTAGTAACAGTAGTAATATAATATCCATCCTATCTCCTGTCCTTGCTATGCAGCACGACTACATAGCCATCTGGGCAAGTCACCGAAACTTCCCTATCTATATATTCGTTAGAAGCGTAAACTTTCTTAAAGAAAAAATTCTCCTCTGTCAGTTCATACTTGGCACCAAGAATAGTCAACTGACTATCCCTCACAGGCATAAAAGCTAGATAATCATAGTCCGAACGTGGCTCTAGTTGACTGGTACCTTCTGGACAATAGGCAATCAAGTTTTGCCCATCCTCAATCTCTATTTGACGCATATAGGGCGCCAATTTAGGATTGCTAGGCAGAAAGACATTGGCCAGCATATGGTCGATGCGACCACCTAGGGCACCAAAAATGGTCACCTGAGCCTGAGGATTTTTTTCAAAAATCGTTAAAAGTGCTAGTTCCAGATCGGTATCATCCTTCTCTGGCTGAGCTTGGACAAAGTGTTGGGCACGTTCTTGAATCAACTGACGTTCTTCTACAGTCACAGAATCAAAATCCCCAACTGCTAAAGCAAGAGCAAGTTCTTCTTCCAATATCCAGAGTGAGCCTCGATCTACACCGACAAAACGGTCAAAATCTGTCCGGTAGTGACCGCGGTCTCCCCCTGCAAAAACTGCAGCTTTAGCCCAGTTGATTTCTGAGGGCTTGCACTCGTTCATTGACATCTCCCTTAAAGACATAAGATCCTGCTACAAAGACTGTAGCACCAGCCTCTTTGGCTTGAGCAATCGTTTTATCATCAATCCCGCCATCCACTTCAATCTCAAAGTTCAGTCCTTTTTCTTCACGAAGGGCAACTAACTCACGAATCTTATCCATGGTTTCAGGTAGAAAGGCTTGACCACCAAAACCAGGGTTAACCGTCATGACCAAAACTTGATCAACTAAGTGAAGAACGTGTTTGATAGCCTCAACAGGTGTACCTGGGTTAATGACAACCGAAGGTTTAACACCGAGAGAACGAATCTTTTGAAGAGCGCCATGGATATGAGGTGTTGCCTCGACATGGATGCTGATGATATCTGCTCCTGCACGCGCAAAATCCTCTAAATGATGTTCTGGGTTAGAGACCATCAAGTGACAGTCAAAGACCATCTTACTATGAGGTCGAAGACTTTCGACTACACCTGCACCAAAGCTGATCTGAGGTACAAAGTGACCATCCATGATATCGATATGGGCGTATTCTGCCCCAGTTGCTTCTAGGCGTTTAATTTCACGTTCAAAGTTGGCATAATCTGCTGCCAGAATTGACGGAGCAATCTTGTATTGAGACATAGGTTTCTCCTTATTTTGGAATTTTTTTGCTGACTTTTTTATAGGTTTCTCTGCGATTTTCAATCTCACTGAGGAATTGCAGATAGTTGTCGAAACGGAAGTTTGCAATGATGCCCTCTTCTACTGCTGGTTTCACTGCACAAGATGGCTCATGAGTATGCGTACAAGTACGGAACTTACAGTCGCGACTGACACTAGCAATCTCTGGAAAGGCCTGGTTCAGCTCTTCAGCACTTGATACTTCATAATCTAGCGACGAAAAACCTGGTGTATCTGCGATTTTGCCTCCATTAAGATTGTAAAAACTAACAGCTCGAGTAGTATGACGACCACGGCCTAGACTATCAGAGATTTCTCCCGTCTCTAGATTGAGGTCAGGAGCAATTTTATTAAGGAGGGTTGACTTTCCAACACCTGTCTGCCCCATAAAGACTGTCACTTTGCCTGTCAACAAGGGCAAGAGTTCCTCTTTACTAGTCACAAAATCATAACCAATAGCACCATAGGTCTGCTCGTAAAAATCCAGTTCTCCTCGATCTGACATGAGGTCCATTTTAGAAATATAAACGATAGGATGAATGCCCTTATGCTCTAAAAGAACCAAGAAGCGATCCAGCAAATTGCTATTAAAATCAGGTTCTTTAACAGACATAATGACAACGGCCTGGTCAATATTGACAATGGGTGGACGAACCAGACTATTTTTTCGTTCATGAATTTTGAGGATATAACCTTCGGAATTTTCCTCTGCAGAAAAATCTACCCAATCCCCAACATAGGGTGTGTGGCCTTTTTTACGAAAATTCCCACGCGCGCGTGTTTGATAAACCTTGCCATCACTCTCCACATAGTAGAAACCCGCCAAGGCTTTAATAATTTGTCCCTGCATCTTAGAGTCCTTGTTCTTTAAGTGCGTCAGCTAGACTGGCAAATTCTTCTAAGCCCAGAGCTTCACCACGCACACTCGGTGACAAGCCTGCTTGGTCCAAAGCCTTGGTCAGCTTATCCTTGATTTCCTCAGTCTTCCCAAAGTAGCCTGTCAAGTTGTTCCACAAGGTCTTACGACGATGGGTGAAACTAGCCTTGGAAACCTTAAAGAAGAAGTTCTCATCTTCAACCGACACAGCTGGTTCTGGACGGCGCACCATTTTTAAGATAGCTGAATCTACGTTTGGCGCTGGCACAAATACTGTACGAGGAACGATAAAGGCAACCTTGGCAGTCATATAATACTGAACTGCAATCGACAAGCTACCGTAAGCCTTGGTATTTGGTTGAGCAGAGATACGATCTGCCACTTCTTTTTGCATCATGAC
Source organism: Streptococcus sp. Marseille-Q6504 (assembly GCF_965111625.1). Classification (NCBI taxonomy): domain Bacteria; kingdom Bacillati; phylum Bacillota; class Bacilli; order Lactobacillales; family Streptococcaceae; genus Streptococcus; species Streptococcus sp. Marseille-Q6504. The sequence goes on along the minus strand of NZ_CBCOON010000002.1, from coordinate 24,159 downwards.
CACAAACTCACTAAAAGGAATGCCACTCTCGATCAAGTGCATGAGAATAGGAGTTGTGATATAGTAAGGCAAGTTAGCTACTACCTTGATTGGTAAGTCAGGGTTTTTAAAATTTTGGATATGCTGCGCTAGGTCAACTTTTAGAATGTCCTCATTGACTACGGTCACATTGTCAAAATCACGCAGGGTATCCGCTAGGATTGGTACCAAGCGGTGATCAATCTCAAAGGCCATGACTTCAGCTGCACGCTCAGCTAAAAATTCCGTCAAAGCACCAATCCCTGGACCAATTTCAATAACATTGACCTGGTCATCAACTTCAGCCGTATCCACAATCTTTTGAAGGATATTGGTATCGGTCAAGAAATTTTGCCCGAAGGATTTTTTAAAGGTAAAACCGTGACGCTCCAGTACTGCCTTGGTCACGCTATAATCTGCAATTCTCATCTATTCTCTTTTCTAATTTTAAAGAACTTTCTAATCTTAAGCTCTTCCTCTTTGCTTGTCACTGAGCTCTTGCATTTCTTTAAAAGCTGTTAGACTAACATAAGCACCTGCTTCATAGTATTCCGTGGGGTTTATGGCATAGTCAAAACCTTCAATCATGCCTCCAGCTTCTTCAATCATGCCATTCCACTTTTCATCAAAGACCATTCTCAGACGTTTCCAATCGGTAAAGACTGGGACGGAATTTCGTCCATCTTTTCCTTCTCTAACGGGAATATTAAAGTTAGCGTCTTTTTCCAAAACAAAGGAATTCCCTTCTGAATTATCCTCTGGGAATCCTGATGCTGCATCTAATGGAAGCAAGAATTTTGCTTTAGGCATAGCCATAGAGAAGAACTTGTAGTAAAGTCCATAAACTAGTTCTTGCTCTTCTGTAGTCGGTTGGTCCATCTGTCCCATCAGGAGCATCCATCTTACCAGGTCAGGATTCATGACAGGCACTTGTATTTCTGGCAAATCAGAAAAATCTGGTTTTTGAACCAAGGCTGAGGCACTAATGCTGACTTCCTTGGAATTAAAGATTGCTCCCAAGGCACCATTTAGGTAAAAGGCTGTCCCAAGGAAATTCTCAATCCCTTTTTTATCTTCCGTATTTTCAATCAGTTTTACGACTGAGTTTGGTCGGCTATCAATGGTTTCCTTGAATTGGCGATACCAAGATGGTGTCAAAAGCATGATCATGGGATCAGTACACAGATAACCTTCCTCACCTCTGTCATAGGTCATTGAGAAAAGGTAAGGTTCGCCTGTTTTTTCCGAATAAACTGCATAAACTGCATCTGCTTCTAAGAGCTTATCTTTAACGATCTCCGCTAGACGTTCCAACTTGCGAGTGTTGGTTTGATAGCTTTCTTCGCTTTCAGCTTCCTGATTTTGACGGCATTTCCATAAAAAGAGACGTAAAATCTCTACACTGTCATCAAGGCTAGTTGCCAAATAGTCTTCATTAGTCAATTGACCCTCTTGAATGGCTACAAAAGCACGATAAAGAGCATCTGAATAGCTAGATAATTTTTGCTCTTCCTCAACACCTGAACTAAAGAGCACACTTCCTTTTTTCAGTTTATCCAAAGAAGGATTCCTATCAACCACTAGATGGGCAAGAACTTCATCCGTTAGACTATCTGCATCTTTGTTTTGACTGCTAAGTTTTTTAATCTCTACAGTACCAAGACTTTCCATTCCTTGGTCGGGATTACAAAACTGCAACTGATCTCCAACCTTGATACTGCCTTCTAGACTCCCAACAATCAATAATTGGTTCGTTTCCTTCATCGGGAACAAATCTAGAACACCTACGCAAGCATTGCCTTTCGCCTCTTCTGCTTCCTTATTGGATTCAGTTGTTTCAGTAGATTTTGTTGCTTCTGTCTTTTTTAAAAAATCAAAGATTCCCATAACTTTTCCTCATCATCTCCACTTAGCTCAATTCCTATGGAGTCACTTTTCTAATGCTTGCTACCAAGCCTGATTAAACCGTATATGATTACTTCTATTGTATCATATTCCCTTGGTATTTTGGGGCAGTTTCTCAATTCTCATACGATTTCATGGCATCTTCAACTTCTGCCAAGCTGATCCCAAATAATTCCAAACGCTTGAGGAGTTGTTTGCCATTGGAATAACCGATACGAAGATTCTCTCCTAAATATTCTCTGCGTTTTCGGCTGTCTGCGCCTGCTAGAAAACCAAGGCGAATCAAGTCACTACGGCTAATATCAAAGTCACTTTCTACTTCAAATTGCTCTGTTACTTGAGCCAGTGCTGTTTTCAAGTCTTCATAACTGGCATGTTCGATTCCTAGGGAACGTCCCTTGGTCTTGGACTTAGGAACAGCTTCATCACGTTTGAGAAAAGCGTGTTGAACTGTCGGAATAGCGGTCATAATCAGGCGCCGGATTCGTTCCCCATTATAATCAGGATCTGTAAAAACAATCACCCCATGACGTTGGTGTAGACGTTGGATTCGTTCAAGGTCCTGCTCATTGATAGCCGAGCCACGAGTCTCATAGGTCTCCACATCAAAATAGCGTTTGAGATTAGCCGTATCGTCACGCCCTTCGACTACGATGACTTGGGAAATTTTCTCTTTCATGATTTACGTTCCAATCCAAAGATTCGTTCGGCATTTGCACTTGTCACAGCTGCCAATTCTTCTGTCGTCATGCCACGCAAGTCTGCAATAAAGCCTACTACATAGCGCGTGTAAGCTGTCTTATTTTCACGCCCACGCTTGGGTACTGGGGCTAAATAAGGTGCATCTGTCTCTACCAAAATCTTATCCAAAGGCAACTCTTTGGCCGCTTCCTGAATATCTGTCGCCTTCTTGAAAGTCACCACCCCAGAAAAGGAAATAGTCATACCAAGCTCCACGAACTTCTCTGCCCAATCCAAAGAACCTGAGAATGAGTGCATAATCCCGCCACGAGGACCAACTCCCTCGCTCTTAATAATCTCATAGGTGTCTTCTAGCGCATCACGGGTGTGAACTACAAAAGGTAAGTCCAGTTCCTTAGATAGCTGAATCTGACGACGGAAAACTTGTTCCTGCACTTCTTTAGATGCTGTCATCCAATGATAGTCCAAACCAATCTCACCCAAGGCAACAACTTTAGGATGTTTTAGTTTTTCTAGCAAGTAAGACTCCACTTCCTCTGTATAAGTCCCTGCCTCTGTCGGATGCCAGCCAATCGTCGCATAGAGTTGGTCATACTTATCTGCTAGTTCTATGGCCCGCTCAATAGTCGGTTTGTCAAAACCAACAATGTTCATCCGAGTTACGCCCATTTCAGCCGCTAAGGTAAGTTCTTCTTCTTCGCGTCCCAAAAATTCTTCCACATTCAAGTGGGTATGAGTATCAAAAATCATTTATATTCCCTCGTTTTTCTACCTTCTATTATACCAAAAAACTAGTCTCATCCTTATAGGAAAAAATATTTTGAAATCATTCATTTTTTCTTGACGACTTTTTTTCATAGCAGTATAATAACTCTTGTTGAATTTTTTCAGAAAAGGAAAGAAAATGTTTACAAAACTAAAATATACCTTTATTGGTCGTCCCCTTAAGTCCTTAACTGAAGGCGAGGGAGGACTACTTGGAAAAACGCAGGCACTCGCAATGCTATCAAGTGATGCCCTATCTTCTATCGCTTATGGACCTGAACAGGTCGTTCTCGTATTGGCTAGTCTTTCTCCGCTTGCTATCTGGTGGAGTCTCCCTATTGGCATTTTTGTCCTCTTACTATTAGCTAGCCTGACCATTTCTTATAGACAAATCATCCATGCCTACCCTCAAGGTGGAGGTGCCTATATGGTTACTCGAGAAAACCTCTCCCCTGAGTTAGGTTTGATTGCTGGGGGAAGTCTGCTTGTTGACTATATGCTAACAGTAGCCGTATCAGTGGCAGCAGGAGCTGATGCTATCACTGCTGCACTTCCTGCCCTCCATCCTTACAACCTCCACATCTCCATTTTTCTAGTATGTTTGCTCATGCTTTTAAATCTACGAGGACTAAAGGAATCCGCAAGCTCTCTGATGATCCCTGTCTATCTCTTTATCTTTAGTACGGTCTTCCTCTTATTGTTTGGTATCTTCCAACTATTGACAGGTTCTCTCAGTTATCATGCAACTTCTGCAATTGGTCAAACTGTCCCAAGTCTCTCAATTGTCCTAATTTTAAGAGCCTTTACCAGCGGTTCGGCCTCACTAACTGGAGTTGAAGCGATCTCAAATGCCGTTCCATTTTTCAAGACTCCCAAAGAGAAGAACGCTGCCCAGACACTAACCATCATGTCACTTATCCTTGGATTTCTATTTGCAGGGATTACCTTCTTAAACTACTGGATGGGGATTACACCTCAACACGGAGAAACAATCCTCTCACAAATGGCTAAAGGGATTTTAGGGGATTCAGCTCTCGGTCAGATTGTCTATTATCTCTTCCAATTCTCAACTGCCCTAATTCTAGCCGTTGCTGCAAATACTGGTTTTTCGGCCTTTCCGATGTTAGCTTACAATATGGCCAAGAACAAGTACATGCCCCATCTCTTTATGGAAAAGGGAGACCGCCTGGGTTATTCAAACGGTATCTTAACCTTAGCTTTTGGTGCTATAATCCTTCTGCTTATTTTCAACGGAAATACAGAACGCTTGATTCCTCTCTATACTATCGGAGTTTTTGTTCCTTTTGCCCTTTCTCAAACAGGGATGATTCGCCACTGGAAAAAAGAAAAAGGCTCTCATTTCTTAAAATCTGCATTTGCTAACATTCTCGGCGCTATCATTTGTTACACCATTGTCCTTATTCTACTCCTCTTCAGGCTTGGGGATATCTGGCCCTTCTTCCCAATTATCCTAGTCTTAACCTTCCTCTTTTTGTCCATCCACAGTCATTACCAAAAGGTGGCCAAACAACTTCGACTTTATGAAGGGATTCAAAAGAAAACCTACGACGGCAATGTCGTTCTTGTCTTAGTAGGAAATGTTACTCGAGTCAGCGTCGGAGCGATTAACTACGCTCAAAGCATAGGAGATGAAGTTTTGGCCATGCACATTTCCACCAAGGAAACTGAGGAAAAAGACCAAGAAATCCTCCAAGAATTTGCCGATTACTTCCCAAATATTACTCTTAAAAACATTAATACCAGCTATCGCGATATTATCACACCTACAGTTCGATATGTTCGAAAGATTTCTCAAGAAGCCAAGAAAAAGAACTACACGGTTACAGTTCTAGTACCCCAATTTATCCCTAACAAACCTTGGCAAAATATCCTCCACAATCAAATGAGCCTTAAATTAAAATATGCTCTCAGATGGCACGAAGATGTCGTCGTGGCTAGCTACTCTTATCATTTGAAAGAATAAAGAAAAGCTCAAAATCAGAGAAATCACCTCCTGATTTTGAGCTTTTTCTATATGTAATTTTTTCAAGACGTCTTCTAAAATGCTTATTCTCAATCAATAACTTTAGAAAATTCTATCTTTTAGATAAAAGAAAAATCAGTAGGCTCGAGTTCCTACTGACTTCTTTGTTTCATTTGTTTGGATTATGCAGCCAAAACTTTGCGTCCTTTACGACGACGAGCTGCCAATACGCGACGACCGTTTTTAGTTGACATACGGTTACGGAATCCGTGTTTGCGCGCACGACGAAGTTTACTTGGTTGATAAGTACGTTTCACGATGAATACCTCCTCATAGATTTTGTATTCGTTTAGCCGGCTATAAAGTGATCAGTTACTAAACATACTTTACTATTCTATCTGATTCTTACGTATTTGTCAATAGCTCTGACAAATGTTTCCAGCTTTTTTGCTATGAAAGCCTTATCTACGATACTGCTTCAAGAAGCGAGTCATCTTTTCCTGTATTTGGGCCAACTCATCGACACGTGGTAGATAAACGATACGGAAGTGATCTGGTTCTTTCCAGTTAAAACCACGTCCATGTACCAAAAGCACTTTTTCTTGTTTCAAGAAATTAAGGACAAATTGTTCATCGTCATCGATACGGTACATATTGCGGTCGATTTTAGGGAAGATATAAAGACCCGCTTTTGGCTTAACCGCTGATAAACCAGGGATATCTTGAATAGCATTATAAATAAAGTTTCTTTGTTCATAGATACGACCACCAGGAAGAAGCAACTCATCCACTGACTGGTGACCACCAAGAGAGGTTTGAACTACCTGCTGGGCAAGTACATTCGAACAGAGGCGCATATTTGAAAGCATATTGAGACCTTCAATGTAGCCTTTTACGTGATGTTTAGGTCCAGATAAGACCATCCAACCAACACGGAACCCAGCGATACGGTGAGATTTAGACAGACCATTCATGCTGACACAGAAAAGGTCTGGAGCCAAACTTGCGACTGGTGTGTGGACATTGCCATCCATAACCATACGGTCGTAAATTTCATCCGCAAAGATAATCAAGTCATTTTGACGAGCAATCTCGATGATATCTAGTAAGAGTTCTTTAGGATAGAGAGCCCCCGTTGGGTTATTGGGATTGATCAAAACAATAGCCTTAGTATTTGAACTAATCTTAGACTTAATATCATCTAGGTCTGGATACCATTCCGCTTCTTCATCACAGATGTAGTGAACGGCATTTCCCCCAGCCAAGCTGACAGCAGCAGTCCAAAGTGGATAGTCAGGCATAGGAACCAAGACTTCATCGCCATTGTCCAAGAGACCTTGCATAGACATAACGATTAGCTCACTAACCCCATTTCCAAGGTAGATATCATCAATATCCACATTGGGGAATTTCTTTAGTTGGCAATACTGCATGATGGCCTTACGAGCTGAAAAGATACCTTTTGAATCTGAATAGCCTTCACTATCACGGGCATTCATAATCAAGTCGTGGATAACCTCATCTGGAGCTGTAAAGCCAAACTCAGCTGGGTTCCCTGTATTCAAACGAAGAATTTTTTCTCCATTTGCGCGCATGCGCATAGCTTCTTCCAAAACTGGACCACGGATATCATAAGCCACATGCTCTAATTTTATTGATTTGTTAAATTCTTTCATTCGAGTTCCTCTATTCATCAGGATAGTTAATATTATACCACTCCAAAACGAAATCGTAAATTTCTCAGTACTATTCCACAAAAAAACCTTGCTTAACGCAAGGTAACAGAGCAAAGTCGATTTCTTTCTATTTTTGGAGAAGAAAGAGTAGATATATTTCTCTAAAAAGCTGGACAAATTGGACCAAAATCTTTGTAGAGAAACTCTGGTGATCGAAAACAAAGTCATTGTAAGGGATGGTAACTGCATGAACAAAAGAATTTCTGCTTCCATTCAGCAAAACGCAAAGAAAAAATAAGTAGACTGACCAACATTAGGAATAATGTTAGACTAAGCCGAGTCTAGTTGTAAAAATACCATCTCATCAACTTATTTCCTTGCCCTGTCAATTCATATTATACACTAAAATCTTTGCATTTTCAAACAAGTATACATATAAAAAGAACTCAATATTTGAGCTCTTTTTGTATGCTATTTCGCAATTTCTGCCAACATTTTTTCGATGTGTTGGATGGATTTTTCACGTCCAAGCAAGTAGATGGTATCTGGCAATTCAGGACCATGCATTTCACCTGAAACGGCGATACGGATTGGCATGAAGAGATTTTTCCCTTTGATACCAGTTTCCTTTTGGACCGCTTTGATTTGTGGGAAGATATTTTCTACCACAAACTCATCGTCTGACATGGCTTCGAGTTTCGCTTTAAAGGCTTCAAGTACAGTCGGAACAGTTTCGCCAGCCATGACTTCTCGCTCAGCTTCTGTCAATTCTGGGAAGTCTGAGAAGAAGAGATCCGTCAATGGAACAATTTCGTCCACTGACTTCATTTGTGGTTTGTAGAGCTCCACCAATTTCTCAGCCTTGTCTGTCAAACGTCCTGCTTCTTCAAGGAATGGTTTTGCCATTTCAAAGATAGTCTCAAGATCCGCATTCTTAATGTACTCATTACTCATCCAGTCCATTTTCTTCTGGTCGAAAGCCGCTGGAGATTTGCTGAGGCGGTTTTCATCAAAGAGCTTGATGAGCTCTTGACGAGAGAAGATTTCGTCTTCTCCACCAGGATTCCATCCAAGAAGAGCGATGAAGTTAAAGACTGCTTCTGGAAGGTACCCTTTCTTACGGTAATCTTCGATAAATTGAAGGGTATTAGTATCACGTTTAGATAACTTCTTACCAGTTTCAGAGTTGATAATCAAGGTCATGTGACCAAACTCAGGTGCTTCCCATCCAAGCGCTTCATAGACCATGAGCTGTTTTGGTGTATTGGCAATGTGGTCATCTCCACGGATAACGTGAGAAATTTGCATGTCGTGGTCATCAATGACAACGGCAAAATTGTAAGTTGGGTAACCATCTTTCTTTTGGATAACCCAGTCCCCACCGATATTGCCACCTTCAAATTCGATATCACCTTTGACCATATCATGCCACTTGTAAATACCAGACTCATTGACAGCCAAACGAACCGTTGGGATGATGCCTGCCGCTTCACGTTCTGCGATATAAGCTGCTTTTTCTTCTTCGCTCATACCAAGGTATTCGTTGATGTAGCGAGGTGTTTCACCGGCTGCTTCTTGGCGTTCACGTTCTGCTGCCAATTCTTCTTCTGTAACGTAAGATTTGTAGGCTTTTCCTTCAGCTAAGAGTTGGTCGATATATTTTTGATACAAGTCCAAGCGCTCAGACTGGCGGTAGTTTTCATGAGTTTCTGGACTTTCATCCCAATCCATACCCAACCAACGAAGGTTTTCAAGCTGTGAACGTTCTCCGTCTTCGACATGACGTTTGCGGTCAGTATCTTCGATACGGATGATAAAAGTTCCACCATGGTGGCGTGCATACAAGTAGTTAAACAATGCTGTACGGGCATTACCAATGTGTAATAGTCCTGTTGGACTTGGTGCGTAACGCACACGAATATCTTTTGACATATCTTCTCCTATAAAGTCTCTAGGCGTCTGCCTTTTTGCTCTCTATATTATATCACAAGTCTTGCCAGAGTCCAATTTCTCTTTTCGAGAAAAAACAAAAAGAGTGGTAAAACCACTCTTTTTTATTCTATTATAGACGAGCGTTGAGCTCTTTGCTCAATTCTTCAAATCCTGGTTTACCAAGAAGGGCAAACATGTTACGTTTGTATGCTTCAACACCTGGTTGGTCAAATGGGTTGATGGCATTCAAGTAACCTGAAAGGGCAATTGCCAATTCGAAGAAGTAGATCGTGTAACCAAGAGTGAAGGCATCTTGCTCAGGAAGAGTCACGTACATGTTTGGCACGTCACCATCTGTGTGGGCAAGAAGAACACCATCAGTAGCTTTTTTGTTTACAAAGTCAACGTCTTTTCCTTGAAGGTAACCAAGTCCGTCAAGGTCTTCTTCCAAAGTAGGGATGATCACGTTCTTACGAGGTTTGTCAACACGGACAACTGTTTCAAACATGATACGAGTTCCTTCTTGGATAAATTGACCCAATGAGTGCAAGTCTGTTGAGAAGTTAGCTGAAGTTGGGTAGATCCCTTTTTGGTCTTTCCCTTCTGACTCACCAGCCAATTGTTTCCACCATTCTGAGAAGTATTGAAGTGATGGCTCGTAGTTTACCAAGATTTCAGTTGCATAACCTTTACGGTAAAGGATGTTACGAACTGCTGCGTATTGGTAAGCTTCGTTTTCAGAGATTTTATCTGAAGTATAGTCTTTACGAGCTGCGTTAGCACCTTCCATAAGGGCTTTGATGTCTGCACCTGACGCAGCGATTGGAAGCAATCCAACTGCTGTCAATACTGAGAAGCGTCCACCGATATCATCTGGAACAACAAATGTTTGCCAACCATTAGCATCTGCTTCAACCTTAACAGCACCTTTTTGGCGGTCAGTTGTAGCGTAGATACGTTTGTTAGCTTCTTCTTGTCCGTATTTCTTAACCAAAAGTTCTTTGAAGACACGGAAAGCAATCGCTGGTTCAGTTGTTGTACCTGATTTAGAAATCACGTTTACTGAGAAATCTTTATCTGAAACGTACTCTACCAAGTCAGCAAGGTAAGTAGATGAGATTGAGTTTCCAGCGTATAGGATTTGTGGTGCTTTACGCTCTTCTTTTGTTTGCAAGTTTGCAAAGTGGTGGTTCAAGAAGTCAATTGCTGCTTTCGCTCCAAGGTAAGATCCACCGATACCGATAACAACTAAAACATCGCTGTCTGCTTTGATTTGTTCAGCAGCTTTCAAGATGCGATCAAATTCTTCGCGGTCATAGTTTTCAGGAAGGTCCAACCAACCCAAGAAGTCGCTCCCAGCACCAGTTCCTTTACGGATCAATTCGTCTGCTGCTGTAACTTGTGCTTGCATGTATTCCACTTCATGTGGTGCAACAAATTTGTCTAATACTTTTGAATAATCAAATTTAATATGTGACATAGTATTCCTCCAAAATTTCTTCTTTTCTATCATAACGCTTACTAACAATTTTTTCAAGTTTTTATACTAAAAATTTCCAATTTTTATCACAATTCAAACGTTTGCGTAAAACACGATTCTATAAAGATTCGTAAATAATGAATAAAAAAACGACTAAGATTCTAGCCGTTATAATTCATTCAATAAATACTCAAATAATTCTAAGTTGCCATCTTCTTCATTGACCAAGAATTCTGGATGCCACTGGAGACCAATAATACGGTGTTCGTCGATAGATTCGATTGCTTCAACAGTTTGATCACGTGGATCCACAGCCGTCACACGGAAATTGGGTGCCAGATCTTTAATGCTCTGACGATGCACTGAATTAACCTGACTTTCTTTACCAAATAATTTAGACACTACACTGCCATCCACTGTCTCAATAGAATGTGAAGTCCCAAAAGGTAGACCTTGCCAATGACCTTCAATATCCTGATTGAGTGTCCCACCAAAGGCAACGTTGACAAGCTGAACGCCACGGCAAATGGCTAAAATTGGTTTATTCTGACGCAAGGCTTCTTGTAGAAGAGCTAGCTCAAACTCGTCGCGAGTTAGGTTATAGTCGTCGCTATCAATTGTTTTTTCCTCACCATAAAACTGAGGATGAACATTTTGTCCCCCAGTCAAGATAAGCTTATCAATCATTTCTACATAGTCATGGACCACAGATTCATCACCAACTGGGATGACTAAAGGAAGTCCGCCAACCTGACGAATACTCTCAGCAAATTTACAAGAGACTGATGAATGAATATTTTTTCCTTCTGCGTCCACAGGACATAGATTTGCTGCAACTCCAACAACTGTTCTTGCCATCACTGATTTCCTTTCCTCTTCTATTGATAATCTTATCTTATCATCCTTGCCCACTCCTGTCTAATATGTATTTTTTAAGTCCGTGATAAATTTTTTTTATCAGAAAAAGTTGCCCAAAATTAGGACAACTTTTTTGCTTATACTCAATGAAAATCAAAGAGCAAACTAGGATGCTGACGTGGTTTGAAGAGATTTTCGAAGAGTATTATTCAAAGACAAATTGATTGTGATAAAGTTCGGAGTAAAAACCTCCAAGCTTGAGCAATTCGTGATGATTTCCTTGTTCGATAACCTCACCATCCTTAAGAACAATAATCTGATCTGCATTGAGAATAGTTTTCAAGCGATGGGCAATCACAAAACTAGTTCTTCCTGCTACAATTGCCTCCATGGCATTTTGAATCTTGCTCTCTGTTACAGTATCCACGTTTGATGTTGCCTCATCCAAAATTAAGACCTGAGGATCTGTCATCAAGGTACGAGCAATAGAAATCAACTGTTTCTGACCGGTTGAGAATACGCTCTGATCATCATTAATCAGAGTATCGTACTTATCTGGTAGACTTTCGATGTAGTCATGGATGTGTGTAGCCTTAGCAGCTGCTTCTACCATCTCTTGACTAGCATCAGGGACACCAAAGCGAATATTGTCTCGGATGGTTCCGCTAAATAAAACTGAATCCTGCAAGACAATTCCCACCTTGCTTCGCAAGCTATCCAAATCAAACTCGCGAATATCTGTTCCATCAAAGCTGATACTACCTGCATCCACATCATAAAAACGATTGATCAAGTTCATGATGGTTGTTTTTCCTGACCCTGTTGGACCAACAACCGCAATCATTTTCCCTTTTTGAGCTGAAATGCTAACATCTTTCAAAATGGGTTTTCCTGGCAGGTAGGAGAAGTCCACGTTACGAATCTCCACACCTTCTTTTAATTCGTTAACGACTGGAGCATCTTGAGGACGAATTTCTTCTTCTGCATCAAACATTTCTTGGATACGTTCTGCACCTGTAAAGGCCAGTTGCAAACTTCCCCAGCTCGCTGCCAATTGGATAATGGGTTGGTAATATTGCTGAGAAAACTGGGTAAACATGACAATCAAACCCAGAGCAGTTGCTGTTTCGATGTTCTGATCATTCAGTAAGACAGCTGAACCGACAAAAATAACAATAGCTGTATTGACCAAACTCATTCCGTTCATGACAGGAAAGAGAATTCCTGAAAACATTCTGCCCTTAAAGGTTGCTTTTCGGACACGCTCGTTTTGCTCAACAAAACCTGCGATCACATCATCTTGAATGCCCTGAACGATAACGGCTTTCTGACCCGAAATACTCTCATCCATGTAAGCATTGAGCTTCCCAACCTCTTTTTGCTGAAGATTGGTATATTTTCTTGCCAATTTCAAAATGACAATCAACATGATGACAGCTATCGGAGTGCTAGCAATCGTAATCAACGCCAAGGTCACATTTTTTGCGAACATGACAATCAACAAACCAATATAAAGGGCAATATTGGTCATAACAGACACCAGACTTTCGTTGAAAGCCTGTAGGATGTTATCCAAATCACTGGTAAAACGTGACAGGATATCACCATCTTGATGGCGGTCAAAGAAGGAAACAGTCAAACGAGAAAGCTTGCCAAAAAGTCCCTTACGCATCTCATTTGTCGATTCGGCAATAATACGGCTCATCAAAACCATATAGATAAGACTCGACACCACGAGCACAATCAAAATATAAGCAAGATTCATCAAGAGTCCTAATAGACTTTGCCAAACCATATCAGGATTTCCATTTTGATAAGCTATAACTAAATTAGCTAGTTCCGTGACTGTTTGACCTGCAAATACTGGAAAGAGGGCTTGTGCAATCGTTGCAATGATAATCATAGCAATAACAACGACAAAGGATATCTTATAAACTTTAAAATAGTTCCAAAAGAATTCAAATGTCTTCATCCTACTCCTCCTTTCCTTTTTGCGTTTCGTAAATTTCTCGATAAACTGCGTTTGTTGCAACCAAGTCAGCGTGTTTGCCTTGACCAATCAAGCGACCTTGGTCAAGCACTAAGATTTTATCGGCATGCACAACAGAGCTAATCTTTTGTGCGATGATAATCGTAGTCGTCCCCTTCAAATCCTTGTTGAGGGCTTCTTGGACCAAACGTTCCGATTTGGCATCAAGGGCAGAGGTTGAATCATCAAAAATCAAGATACGAGGATTGCTGACAATCCCACGCGCAATAGACATTCTTTGTTTTTGTCCACCAGAAAAGTTAGTCCCACGTTCCTCAACCGGACTCTCAAAGGCCAAGTCCATACGACTAATAAATTCACTGGCCTGGGCGATGCGAGCTGCGCGTTCCATTTCTGAAACTGTCGCATCTCCCTTACCTTGTCTGAGATTATCTGCGATAGTTCCACTAAAGAGAATGGCTTTTTGTAGGACGATAGAAACTGTCTTACGAAGCGTCCCTTCACTAACTGTCCGAATATCCTTTCCACCAATCTTGATCGAACCTTGCTGAGGATCAAATAATCGTGGAATCAACTGAGCCAAGGTTGATTTCCCTGCACCAGTTGCTCCGACAACCCCAACCATTTCACCAGCTGCGATATCGAAGGATACATCTTTTAGGATAGGTTCTTCATCATTTGGATAGGTAAAGGTAACATTTTCAAAACTGAGACTTCCTTCCAATTCTTCATCTTCCACATCATTGAAAGTCATAGCTGGTTCTGTATCAAGGATTTCACGAATACGACGAAGGGAAATCATAGCACGAGTGACTGAATTCCCCAAAAATCCAACCATGACGATGGTAAAGATAATCTGACTCAGGTAGTTTACAAAGGAAGCAATGGAACCAACTACTGATGGATCTGACTCTGCCATACCTGCTACAAGCCAGATTGAGAGAAAAACAGCCCCGTAAGAAATCAACATCATTGCAGGTTGCATAACAGAAAAGGCATAACCGATATAAAGGTTTTCTCCCAACAATTCATCTGACACCTGCGTAAATTTATCAAACTGATCTTTTTCTCGGACAAAAGACTTAACCACGCGCACACCACGCAAATTTTCTTTAGCAATGGCATTGATACGCTCTAGTAAGGTCTGGAATTTTGCAAAGCGCGGTCCCACAACTCCCATCATAAAACCCATTATGGCAACAATCAGAACGACCATGAGAACTAGCACCCACCACAGAGAAGGTAGGGTGACAACTGCTAGAATAAAGGAACCGATAAATAAAATCGGTAGTCGAAAGAGGATTTGGAAGGTCATCATAACGACGTTTTGAATCTGGTTGATATCGTTGGTCATACGCACAACGAGGTTCCCTGCATTAAACTTCTCAATATTGGCGTATGAAAAAGTTTGAATCTTACGAAAGGCATCTTCACGTAAGTCAGACGAAACTCCTTGAGCAATGTAAGCTGCTAACACTACATTGATCCCACCTGCAACCAAACCAATCAAGGCAACAAGAATTAACCAAAAACCGATAGTATAAATAGCTTCATTATCACCCGTTAACAGTGCCTCTAAAACCTCCTGCAAATAACGTGGTTGCAAGAGTGAACTCGTTACCATTAGACCTGTCATGACCAAGGAAGTCAGGGCCTGCCATTTATAGGCTTTTATTTTCTGAAACAGCATATTTCCCCCTTATAAGATAGACCGACAGTTCTGTCAGTCCCTTCTTATGCTTTCATGTTGATACTATTCTAACAAAAAAGAATGCTATTGTCAAAGCACTCAGCTCTCAGAAGCTTGTGCAAGCACGACATTAGCATTCTATCAATCCTTTAAAAATTCTTCTAAATTTAGTGCTGAATTTTATTGTTCTGAACTATCTTGCTCGTCTAGCTTAACTCGTCCAATTTCACGGTAGCTACAGTCCCCAACAATTTTTACTGAAAACTGACCATCTTCGTACTCAAGAATCGTCACACTTCCGTTATCAAGACCATGTGGATGCATGCCGTTAATGAGGTAAACAATAGTTCCAATTGTCATTCCATGGCTGACTACCAGGGCATTTCCTCCACCATTGGCTTCCATTTCCTTGGCAATGGCTTCAAAGCCTTCCCAGATACGACCACTTAGCTTTTCCCATCCTTCAGCCCAACCTGCTGTGTCTACTTCTACCAGACCTTCAGCCAGCTCAGCATAGGACAAACGATGCACATGATCGACATTAAAGATACGAGGAATAATCCCCATAAATAAGTCCCCATCATAAGCACCATCAAAGCTACCAAAGCACCATTCACGGATTCGCTTATCCATACGATAAGGAATTTGCCCTGTTAAACCTAGTTCCTCAAGGATAATTCCCATAGTCTGGATGGTACGTCCTGAGTCACTCGAGTAAGCACGCTCAAACTTTAAGCCTGACTCACGCAAACCAATTCCCAGTTCGTGAATGCCTCGCTCACCTTCAGCTGTTAAAGGAGTATCACTCCAGCCTTGAGCACGCCCAATCGTATTAAACATTGTTTTCCCATGACGCACTAGATACAATTTTACACTTGCCATTTTTGGTCCTCCATATGTATCTATTATAGCATGATTTCATGTAAAAACCTCGTCCAAACTACTCTGTGTCCTTCTTTGAAGGTGCTAATTTTGAAGACCTAGCAGTCTCTTTTTTGACCCCTTCTTCTTTTTTTTCCTCATTTCCTTCTTTGGTCTTGTTTTCTGTTTTCTCAGACTTTTGACCGGTCTTTTTTAAAGGAGAAAAGTGAAATTCAAACTGATTTTTTCCTGTGTCAATAGTCGTTGTGAAGAATTTTTCGTCACTTCGATAAGTTGACTTCCCTACATTAAATGACTGCTCTCCATTTTCAGAAGTAGCTTTTTCATAGGTTCTCTTAGCCATAGCAAATGCAAGAAGTTTTTCTTTATTTAAGGCATAATCCTGATGATGTGCTAGTTGCCGATTTAGATAAAACTGCAACAAAAGACTAAAAATTCCAGCAATAGTGACAGCGTATAGGAGAACTCCTGCTCTAACTTTTTTCTTTTTCAACACGATAGATAAATTCCCTCTCTAGTCCCTTTTCAAAATGAAAATTGAAATAGACATTTTGCCCTTTTTGGTAAATATGAGCTGATTTCAGACCGTAGACCATGGGTTGATAACCACGTCCACTAGCATCTGTTTTCCGGAAATCATTTGACTTTGATTTACCCATGGAAATGGGTTTGCCTTCCTGTTTGAGGTAAAGCCTATCATTCTCCACTTTTTCAAATTGGGCTCGATTCAGCTCTGCTTCCAGCTGATCCACAAATAAGAGCCATTCTTTTTGCTCACTTTTCTGCTGGTAGCGAACTTCTGAAACCAAGAGTTGGCTCATAGATTGAAAAAGAAGCAAACTCCCACTAATCACAATAAGAGCAACCAGGGATTCTAAAAGAGTAAACGCTCTGACTCTACTTATCTTGAATCGCCAGTAATTTTTCAGTTCCATGATACACCTCCAAACCTCGCTCATTCGAGACAACATGAACCGTAAGGCCATTGACAGTCAATTGCTTTTGTCCAGTCTGCAAAGCCATACGAGCCACACGCAAAACTTCTTCCTGTTCTAAGAGTCTTGCTTCCTGTCGTCTACTTTCTTGAATCTGCCCTAACAAGAGGGTTGCAATACTGGCAAAAATAGCTAGTGAAATCACTGCCTCCAGTAAAATAACCGCCTTAATTTTTTGCTTCTTGAATACGTTTAATCTTTCCATTTCCTAGATATAGTTGGTAGCGAACTACTTCTTTCCTTGTTTGAAATCTCACACTTGCAAGAGACGAATTCCCTCCAGCCTTATCAAAGGTAATTGACTGATTAGACTGCAATTGAATGCCTTTAGGGATGGCTAATTTCTGATAGCCATTCCCAATACTTCTCTCTTCTAGCATTAAGATCATCTTTTGCTGACTAGCCAGACTTCGCTTCTGTGTTTCTCGATAAAGTTCCTCAAACTCCATAAAGAAAATTTGCTCTTCCACAGCTGCAAAAGTCGACTGAACTGAACTTGACAAACCCAAGGCTAACAGGCTGACTATTCCTAAGACCAATAAACTTTCTAGCATAGTAAAGGCCCTAATCTGCAACAGTTTGACTTGTATTTTGTTTTGCATGGTATTCTTTGTAGGCTTTTGCTTGCTCAGCAGTAATGCGTCCATCTGCCTGTAATTTGCTTAGACTAGCATCTTCATTTTTATCCAGACTATAGAGTTCTGCTTGGCTTTCTACCACCTTAACGACAGCTGCTTTCCCCTTATCATTGACTGCATCCTTTTGCTTGGTAAGATTTGGCACAAAAAGCAAGAGTAGGACGCTAATGATAAGCAACACCACCAACATTTCTACCAGTGTAAAAGCTTTTGCCTTCGTTTCTTTTAATTTCATCATCATTTTTTTCATCTAAAAATTTACCTCCATATTTTGATACATTGGCAGCAACATAGCTGCATACAATAAAACGATTAGCAGGGCTACAAAAATAAAGACCAGTGGTTGAACAAGGTTCATGGTCCGATTGACTCGGGTAAAGAAGGATTCCCAGGTTTTTTCCGCATATATTTCCAATTCGCTTCCCAACTTGGATTTAACCTCTCCATATTCAATGATTAATCCCAACTCCTTTCTAAAGAAGGGATAGTTCTGAACAACCTTAGAAAATTCATGCCCATTTTGCAAAGATTGATCTAAATCGTATCCAATTTCCTTAAAAAGAGGATCTCCTTGCTCCTGCATCATCTGGAAAATCTGTGCCAACTCTAAACCTTGTCCAATCATATTTCCCCATTCCCGAGCATAATAAGCAGTTAGATAGTACTGAACAAACACACCTAAAAAGGGGATTCTAGCCAGATAAGAAAAGACTTGTATCTTCTTAGATTTTCTGTAGAATATCAGTCCTGTTAAAGATGCAAGACTTAGTGCCAGAATAAGTCCGAGAAAAATCTGTGGCAGGTTACTAATCACTAAGGTAGCTATGTTACTACTATCCAGTTGGGGCAAGAGATAATTCCGCAATCCTAGCATAATTAACAGTAAAAAAGCTAGCAAAATAAGTGGGTAGGTCGCAACTTCAATTAACTTCTTCTTGACCTTAGCAAGATTATCCAAATATTCTTCAATTTTCCCCAAACTCAAATGGAGATTTCCATGAACTTCAGCCAATGAAAGCTGAGTGACAATCGCACTCGAAAAACCTAAATTCCCCATCATTTCCGAGAAAGATTTTCCTTTCGATAGTCCTAGGCGCATCTGCGAAACATATTCCTTCTCCAACAAAAGACTTCTATCAAGAAAGGAAATGATTTCTACCAAGTGAAAACCACTAGAAAACAAATTGTTAAAGAGAGTGATGATTTTCTTCTGCTTACTGGTAGCTAATTTTCTCCGTTTCAGCTTGAAGGGCAGTGATATGTCCGTCTTTAAGAAGCTGATCAATTTGCTCATTCCACTTTTCTGCCTGGTGTTCTGAATAATTTTGGTTTGCAAAATCAATAATTCCTCCTCCCCCGATTAGTCTCTGGTAGCAAACACCTTGTAAAACAACTGCGAGTTCATCTTCACTAACACCAAGTTCTAAAAGACGCTCATAGACCCCACGAATACTCTTTGCATGTATGGTCGAAAACACTGTAGCTCCCGTTAAGCTCGCTCTTACAACAGCACGGGCTGTTTCGCTATCCCGGATTTCTCCAATGATTAAAAGATCTGGTCGGTGTCGCAAAGAAAGTTTTATCAAGTTTTCATAACTCAATCCAATAGCTTCATTGAGTTGTAATTGCAGCATCTCTTCTTGCTTAATCTCGACTGGATCCTCAATGGACATGACTTGTTGTCCCTTAAACAATGACTTAGCTAATTCATGCATTAAGGTAGTTTTGCCACTTCCTACAGGTCCTGCAAATAGATAAAGGCCGCGTTGCCTAAAGCCCTTTTCTAGTTCCTTAAGGTCTTGAAACCAGAAGCGCAACTCTTGTTCTTCATCGTGCAAAAGGCGAATAACTAAACTCTCATGACCACGATAATCTCCTACCGTCGATAAGCGGAGTGAAGAAACCTTGCCATCATGCTGATAATCACAGGACCCAAGCTGACTACGACGCTTTTCTCCAACATTCATCCCCGCAATAAATTTAAAATGACTAATCACTGCGCCCAACTTTTCAAAGTCATAGCTATTAATCAAACGCCTTTCATCACCTATTCGCATATGCAACTCATAACCCTTGTCCTTGGGAATAAAATAGATATCCTGAGCTCCATCCTTTTTTGCGAGACTAATCAATTCTTGTGCAAGTGCTTGTACCATATTCCCTCCTCAGTTAATTATTCGAAGAAAATACAAAAAAAAGAACAACTTTATTAAAAAGTTGTTCCATCTTTTTTGATGCGACACGTCCGGTGGATTTCTAAACCAGTTTGTTTTTCATAACCCGGTCTGAATTTTTCATCTGGTATAACTTGACCATCTTCCAGTAAAGCCAAGGAATGATATTGCTGCAGAAATTCATCACATTCCTCACACCAACGCTTATCCTCCGGATTCCAAAATATGGTCATTAAGTCTCCTCGACTTTTATATAGTGGAATTTTCTTTTCCAGTTCAAACCAGCAAGATTTATAATACTTCAAGGCATCATAGTAATTTTCAAATTTCTTACTACTAATGACGTCTTCTTCCCATCCTTCTATGAACCACCAAGGTTCAAAATCCCCGTACATTTCTATAACTCGATACATAGTTTCATTTCCTTTGTATCGTATATTATAGCGAAATTTTAAGAACAATGAAAGAAATTTGCTTGCTTTCACGAATTATCTAATATTTTCAAAAAATCCAGCTATTCTAAAAAGAATAACTGGATTCAAAATTCGATTAACCTTCTGAAATATCGTTTTCAATGATAACCTTAATCGCATGATGATCTGCAGCCTTACCAAATACTTCATAGGCCTTTTCAATTTCACTTAGTTTGAAGTAATGAGTTACCAATTTTTCTGGTTCAATTTTATGACTTTCTAAAGCTTTCAAAAGCTGAGGAGTTGTGTTGGTAGAAACCAAACCGGTAGTTACGTTAATGTTACGAATCCATAGAGTATCCAAATCAAACTGAACTGGCTTACCATGCACACCACAGTTGGCTACTGTTCCATCTACACCGATAATCTTTTGGCAGAGATCAAACGTTTCAGGAATACCAACAGCTTCTATAGCAACATCCACACCTCTACCATCTGTTAAATCATAAATTTCTTGAATTGCTTTTTCAGGGTCTGAAGAATTAATCTTATGAGTAGCACCGAAAGAAACTGCAGTATCCAAACGGTTATCGTCTAGGTCTACCATGATCAATTTAGCAGGTGAATAGAATTGAGCAGTCAATAGAGCTGCTAAGCCAACTGGACCTGAACCAACGATAGCCACACTACAACCAGGCTCTACTTTCCCTTTTAAGACACCAATTTCATAACCAGTTGGTAGGATATCAGATAACATAACCAAGGCTTCATCAGACAAATCAGCTGGAGTGTGGTAGAGAGTATTATCAGCATGAGGAACACGAAGATATTCTGCTTGCATACCGTCGATCAAATGTCCAAAAATCCAACCGCCTTCGTCTTCACAGTGGGCATAGATTCCCTTTTTACAGTAGTAGCATTTACCACAGGCACAAACACAAGAAATCAAAACTTTATCGCCTTTTTTGAAGTTTGAAACGCCTGCTCCAACTTCCTCTACAATACCAATTCCCTCATGTCCAAGGATAGTTCCACTCTTACAAGCAGGAACATCCCCTTTAATGATATGTAGGTCAGTACCACAAATAGTAGTCTTAACGATACGCACAATAGCATCTGTTGGCTTGCGAATAACTGGTTTGTCAACATCAACAAATGAAGCAAGTCCTGGTTTAACATAAGTATAGGCTTTCATAAAGCTTACCTCCGTTTTTTTATTTGTATTGTTTATATCATAATTGTAAGCCTTTTCATAAATAAAATCAAGTAATATGTGAAGAAATTAACAAACTGAACTAAAAAAAGTAGAAACTAAACTAGTTTCTACTTTAGAGATTATGCTTGATAACGTTTTTCACCATCAATGTAAGTTGCTACCAATTCCAAATCCTTATCAAGAACGATAAAGTCAGCATCGTAGCCTTCACGGATTTGTCCGCAAACATCATCAATATGAACTGATTTTGCTGGGTTGAGACTGGCCATCATAACTGCTTCATGTGGATTTGCAATGCCCCATTCAACAACATTTTTCAAACCATCTTTAAGTTTGAGAATAGAACCTGCCAAGTTCCCAGTAGATTTGAGACGAGCAGTACCATTTGCAACCACAACTGGGAATTCTCCTAGCATATAGTCCCCATCTTGCAAACCACCCGCTGTCATACAGTCAGTGATAAGAGCAATATTTTCAGTACCTTTTTGTTTAAGTAGGATGTCACAAGCCTTAGGATCAACGTGATGCCCGTCGCAAATCAATTCAGCATAAGTATGTGGCAATTCATACATAGCACCAACCATACCAAGCTCACGGTGAGTTAACCCACGCATACCATTATAAGCATGAACCCAAACACTTGCACCAGCGTCAACAGCCTTCTTAGCCTGATCAAAAGTTGCATTTGAGTGACCTAAAGCAACAGTCACTCCTTCACCAGTAACCGTACGTACAAAGTCCTCAACACCTTCACGTTCAGGTGCAAGGGCAATTTTATTTAGAAGACCATTAGCAGCCTTCTGCCAAGCACGAAATTCATCCATGCGAGGATCTTTCATGTAAGCAGGGTTTTGAGCTCCTTTAAATTCCTCAGTAAAGTATGGACCTTCAAAGTAAATCCCACGAATTTTAGCACCAGAAGCCTCTTGATAACGCGCACCAATATTTTCAGTAACAGCTAATAATTGTTCGTATGATGATGTTAGAGTAGTTGGTAGGAAACTAGTAACACCTGTGCTAAGAAGACCCTCACTCATTGTATGAAGAGTACCTTCGATGTTATTATCCATAACATCAACCCCACCAAATCCGTGAATATGTGTATCAACAAGACCAGGAGCAATACTATAACCAGTATAGTCAATAATTTCTGCGTCCTCAGACACTTGATCCACATGCTTACCAAATTTACCATCAACTAGTTCTAGAAAACCGCCACGGCGAACACCATGAGGATAGAAAAATTGATCCGCTTTAATATATTTAGGCATAATGATAACCTCCGTAATTCATTTTTCTAATATTTATTATGTCAATTACATTATAAACCTTTCTGTGTAATTTGTAAATGGTATAGACCTATTATAGTTAAATTTATAAAGAAATAAACTAAGATTTAGTAAATATATAGTAAAGAAATATTGAACATTGAGGTTTAAAATAAAACTTAGAAAAAAATAAGTAATTTTAAGTAACTGCGAGAGAAAAAAATGAAAGAAAAATAAAAAAACAAGGTCCGAAAACCTTGTCTTTATTACTATACCGGCGGCCGGGGTCGAACCGGCACGTCCTTGCGGACACTGGATTTTGAGTCCAGCGCGTCTGCCAATTCCGCCACGCCGGCAAATAGTAACTGGGGTAGCTGGATTCGAACCAACGCATGAGGGAGTCAAAGTCCCTTGCCTTACCGCTTGGCTATACCCCAATAATATAAAATAGGCGAGTGAGGGGAATCGAACCCCCGAATGTCAGAGCCACAATCTGATGTGTTAACCACTTCACCACACCCGCCATAACGTTTAACACGGGCAGTAGGAATTGAACCCACACTGAAGGTTTTGGAGACCTTAGTTCTACCTTTAAACTATGCCCGTATAAGATGGAAGGGGAGGGATTCGAACCCCCGAACCCGAAGGAGCGGATTTACAGTCCGCCGCGTTTAGCCTCTTCGCTACCCTTCCGTATAATATAAGAAATGGCGCGAGACGGAATCGAACCGCCGACACATGGAGCTTCAATCCATTGCTCTACCAACTGAGCTACCGAGCCAAATATTGCGGGAGCAGGATTTGAACCTACGACCTTCGGGTTATGAGCCCGACGAGCTACCGAGCTGCTCCATCCCGCGTTAATAATAAATAAAGGAGGATGTGGGATTCGAACCCACGCACGCTTTTACACGCCTGACGGTTTTCAAGACCGTTCCCTTCAGCCGGACTTGGGTAATCCTCCAAAAAAATAGTCCGTACGGGATTCGAACCCGTGTTACCGCCGTGAAAAGGCGGTGTCTTAACCCCTTGACCAACGGACCATATTTATAAAAATGGGCACGAGTGGACTCGAACCACCGACCTCACGCTTATCAGGCGTGCGCTCTAACCACCTGAGCTACGCGCCCAAGTTAAAAACTTGGTAATTGAACAAAGTTCAAAGCGGGTGACGAGAATCGAACTCGCGACAACAGCTTGGAAGGCTGTAGTTTTACCACTAAACTACACCCGCTTATATGGGAGTTAACGGGATCGAACCGCTGACCCTCTGCTTGTAAGGCAGATGCTCTCCCAGCTGAGCTAAACTCCCTCGAGCTAAGCGACTTCCATATCTCACAGGGGGCAACCCCCAACTACTTCCGGCGTTCTAGGGCTTAACTTCTGTGTTCGGCATGGGTACAGGTGTATCTCCTAGGCTATCGTCACTTAACTCTGAGTCATACATACTCAAAATTGAATATCTATCAAATATCAAGAAAACCTTAAGCTTTCGTATTCTCAGTTACTTTGGATAAGTCCTCGAGCTATTAGTATTAGTCCGCTACATGTGTCGCCACACTTCCACTTCTAA